>CAZLNH010000266.1:0-17459 GCA_964560775.1 uncultured Woeseiaceae bacterium
GAACACCGCGCCACCGGCGATTGTCATGATCGCGGCACCAGGCAATGACAGCGCCGTCACGACGACATACAGAAGGAAGTAGGCACCAATCGTAAACGCAGGATGCGACTGCGCATACGCCGCAATCCCGTCACGTTGCGCTTTGAGCTCCGCAAGCGACAAGTAACGCTGCAGGTCAAAGATAATAAATGCGGCTATGGCTGCAACGATCACCAGTGCCAGTAAGAATCGGGCAAGGCTACGTCGCATCACGGTGTTCCTCGAGTGTGTATCAGGTTCAGAAACGAATACAGCCAGAACCGTTGCCGGCCCGGAACATCATCGCGAGGCGCGCAGCGCCGTGGCGACCTCGCGCGGATACTGGCTCTGCCAATCGGCACGAAATTGCCACGCGCTGCGCGCTCGCAATGACGGTGCCACTACTTCGCATTCGATGTCGAATTGAATAATGTCATCGCGAGCAGCGTGCGCTGAACGGCCGTCATTACGCAAAGTACCGCAAACAGCCATGCGATGTACGGAAACCACCCCGGCATGAGCATCATCATGACGAAGAACAAAATCGTCTCGGAACCCTCGACGAGTCCCGTCGAATAGAAAAAGGACTTTCGACCCTGCGTATCGGATTCGAGCCCGCGTTTCGCGGCGATTATCGCAAACGCGAGGAATCCGGTGGCGGTCAGGCAGAAGCCAGCCAGCAGCGCAGCAGCAGACAGCGCATTGCGTGCCGGGTCGGCCACGGCAAAGGCCAGCGGCACGCCGGCATAAAAAACGTAGTCGACGACGATATCGAGATAGCCGCCGCTATCCGTTGGCGCGGTCGCCCGCGCTACAGCGCCGTCCATGCCATCAAGTACGCGGTTCAGTACCAGCAGCACGAGCGCGGTGCCGTACCAATGCACCGTCACGGCACCGGCGCACAGTAATCCCGTCACGAGACCGGCGGCGGTAACTGTGTTGGCGGACATGCCGCGCCGCGCCAATCCCGCGCCTGCCGCATTCAGCGGCCGGTCAATCAAGGGACGGAGCATTGCATCCAGCATCGTCGACTCCCCTTAGCCGTCCGTCAGCGAAACGACCGGACCAGCCGCGGCTGTGACATCGTCATTGTCGTGCGTGACGAGCAGCGTCGGCAGGCCGTGCCGTCGCGCCTGCTCGAACACTTGCTGGCGTATACGTTCGCGGTTCGTATCGTCGAGCGAACTGAACGGCTCATCGAGCAGCAGCGCTTGCGGCTCGGACAAAAGCACGCGCAGCAGCGCAACACGCGTTTTCTGCCCGCCCGACAACGTCTCCGGATCACGGTCGCCGAAACCTGGCAGTCCCATCGAAGCGAGCGCATCGTCCGCGACCCGCTGCCGCGCGCGACGCGAGCCGCCACCTCGAAGTCCGAACAACAGGTTGCCACGCACCGAGAGGTGCGGAAACAGCAGGGCTTCCTGGAACAGTATGCCCAGCCGCCGTTCCTCAGGCGCCAAAGCTGTCAGATCCACATCGCCGAGCAGTGCCCGGCCGGATGCTGCGAATGCATGCGGCAGAGTGCCACAAAGAAAGGCCAGCAGGCTCGACTTGCCGGAGCCGCTGCGGCCGACTACCGACGCGACCGTTCCCGGTTCGACCCGCAGGTTCAGCGGTGCAAACAGCCGATGCTCGCCGATGCGCAATGTCACGTCGTCGATGACCAATGTGCTCAATGCGGCACTCCGCGCCGTTCCCGGAACAGCAACGCGCCCGTTATATAAGCGATGGCAAAAGCGATAAAAGGCAGCACGGCCAGCAGTATTGCATGCATGGACGCAAGGCGCAGGCTGCCGGAGGCAGCCGCGGCCGCGGCTTCAGTCGCGGCTGTAGCGACCCGGCCGGCACCGGCGAACATTGTCGGCAGGTACAGCGCGACGCTGACCGAGAACGCGAGCGCCATCGCAACAATGCCGGTGCGGGCCAAAAGCGGGGCGGTCACCGTCCACCAGGTGCGCCGGCGGCTGGCGCCGAGTGTGCGGGCCACATTGGCCAGGCGCGGATCAATCGCGGCACGGGCCGGCGCGACGAGGCCCCACAGGTACGGCAGCGCAAAGATGACGTGGCAGAGCAGCACGGCGACGAACCTGCCGTCGATGTGCAGCCAGGCCAGCAATACCTGCACTCCGAACAGGAAGGTCATCTGCGGCAGCAGCAGCGGCAGGAACAGCAGTCGGCCGATGCGCAATCGCGCACGGTCATCGCGGTGCACGGATTCCGCGGCAGGCAAGACCAGCAGCAGGGCGGTGACGGCGGTTGCAAGGCCCAGCCCTAGCGTCAGCGGTGCAACATCGCGCGCCGCGGGAAGCAACGCCTGCCATGCGGCGAAAGCATCGCCCGTCTGCAGGACCGCCGGGAAGCGCCACGTACCGGATGCTGCGCGCAACACTATCGCAACGATGACCAGCATGCCGGTTATCCACAATGCGGCGAGCTTGACAGAGATCGCCCTGCGGACACCGTGCTCGCGCACGCCTCGCGCACCGCCGGCCGCCCACCGTTGCCATGCGCGGCGTACGGCGGCACCGCTCAATGCGGTGCCTCCCAGCACTGCCAGTGTCAGCGCGAACAGCAGCAGCGAGCCGGCATAGGCCTGTGCATGTATTTGCGGGTCCGGATCAGTGAACCATTGCCACAGAAGCACCGGGAACGTCGGCGGCAGGCCCGGCCCCAGCGGAATCGCCAGTTCTACATTGGTCACGCCGAACACGAGCACCGCTGAGAGCGGCAGGCGGATCTGCCGTTGCAGCAATGGAGCGACGGCAACGAGCCACCCCTTGATCCGTCCGTATCCGAGCGTGCGCGCCTGCTGCAGCAGGCGCCCGGCCGGCACCTGGGCCTGGGCCGCGTACAGCACCAGCAACAGGAAGCAAGTCTCCTTGATGACAAGGCCGGCAATAAGTGACAGGCCGAATGGATCCTGCACGGTCTGCCAGTCAGGCGGCAGCGACAGGCCCGTTGCCCATGGAGACAGGAGGCGCATCAACAGCCCCGACGGGGCAATTACGAGCACGAGACCGATGCCGACGGCCAGGTGCGGCATGGCGAGCATCGGTAACGCGAGGTTATTCAGAGACCGGCGCCAACCGCCGGTAGCGGCGAGTGCGACGGCAAGGTGCGCGAGCGCCAGTGCAATGGCGGTCGCGATAATGCCCGTCCAAAGCGCGGACGCAATCGACATTTCGATACCGGGCGTCGCAAACACGCGCCGCATGGCGGCAGCATCGGCACCCGACCACAGCGCTGTCAGCAAGCCGGCAAATGCCGGCAAGCCGGATACGGTGAGCAGGAGTACGCGCGAGCCTGAAGACCATGACGCTTTCATCGCACGTAACGCCTCACCCAGGCGGCCTCGAGGCGCGTCGTCCAGCTCGGGTGCGGCTCGGGCAGGAACCGGTCGGGCGGGACTGGTGTCGAGGCGCCGGTCGGCGCACTGTCGAAAGGCGCCCGTTCATCGGCGTTCAGGCGCGCGAGGTCCAGCACCGTCGGATCTCCCCAGTATCGTTCATCGGCCTTGCGTGCCTGCGCTACTGGCGACAGCAGGAAGTTTGCTGTCACCATCGCCCCGGCTTTGGCACTGGCATTGGCCGGAATTGCGAGAAAATGCGTGTTGGCGAGTGCGCCGCCTGAAAAGTGCAATGCGCCGATCGTCTCGTGCAATTCATGCTGGCGTATTGCGCGGCTCGCCTCGGACGGGTTGTAGGACATCATCCAGTCCAGTTCACCGACTGCCAGCAGTTCGCGTTGGGCCGGGCCGCTCGGCGGGAACAGCCGGCCACCGCGCCACATCGCGGCGTGTGCGCGATCCAGCCATAGCCACAACGGCTCGGTAATATCGGCAAATTCGTCGCCCGCCGGCGCGAGCAGTCGCTCGGGCTCGTTTGTCAGCAGCAGCAACAGTTGTTTCAGAAACGCGCTGCCAAGAAACGACGGCGGCTGCGGATAGCTGAAGCGGCCTGGGTGTTGCTCCATCCATGCCAGCAATGCGACGGGATCACTCGGCGGAAGCGGGACCTGCGGCTCGTGATAGAAGAGCGTGAAAGCCGCCGTTCCCCACGGAAGCTCATATCCTTCCGTTGGCAGGGTCATGTCAATGCGCGTCGTCGCGTTGTCCTGCCAGTTGATCAATGCGGCGTGCGGGATTCGTTCCGCCCACGGCCCCCATAGCAGGTTCGCGCGCTTCAGCGCGGCAAAGTTCTCGCCGTTGATCCACAGCAGGTCGACGGAACCGTCGTCGACGCGGCCGGCCGCTGTCTCGGCCATGATGCGGCTTACTGCCTCGGCGATATCGGTCACCTTGACGTGCACGAGGCGCACTTCATGTTGCGTGAGCAGTTCGTCCGCCGCCCATGCGAGGTAACGGTTAATGCCAGGGTCGCCGCCCCAGGCATTGAAGTAGACGGTTTGCCCGGACGCGTCGAAGCGGACCTGGGCCCAGTCGGGTGGGTCCGTATTAGTGCCGGTGCCGCGCTCGGCATGGGCGAGTCCAGGCCACAGCATAAGGCAGGCCGCGAATACTCGTGCGAGCGCGGAACGGCGACGAGATTGCCACGCCCTTCGGGCTCGCAATGACGGGGAAACGCCGCCGCCCCCGTCGTCGCGAGGAGCGTAGCGACGTGGCGATCTCGCACGGTTCACGCCGCAACCCGCCGCACGAGATTGCCACGCCCTGCGGGCTCGCAACGACGGGGGACGGGCCGCCTCCCGTCAGAAAACATATCGCATACCAAACTGGAACTGCCGCGGTGCGCCCGCATTGCGTTGCGTGAAGGGCTGCCCGGCCACCTGGATCTGGTTCGATTGTGTGGCCGAGTTGGCAAACCCCGACAGGTTTTCCCGGTTAAAGACATTGAATACATCGGCCGACAGTTCGATGCGGCCGTCCCCGATGCGGGGATGATAGCGCAGGCTCAGGTCAACGGTCGCGGACCATGGCAGACGGTCCGAGTTGCGCGATACACCGGGTGCCCGATCGGAGTTGCCGAGGTATGCATCGGCGAACGATGCACCGTCACCGTTCAAGTCGGTTGTGCCGAAAATGCCGGCATCCGGAATCAGGTTTACCGGCTGGCCGGATTCGAACTGGCCGGCAAGTGCCATCGTCAGCGAGTTGAACGGGTACAGGTACAGCACCGTCGAGATCACGTGGCGCCGATCATTGACCGACGGCCCCCACTCATCCTCGAAACGATTCGAGTTCGCCGCTCGAAAATTGATGTCGTCGGTATTGTTGGTCAGCTCCGACAGCGTGTAGGTAAAGAGGTATCCCCAGTTGTCGTCGCCGGGTGCTTTCTCAAGTGTCAGGTTCAGTGCCTGGTAACGTGATTCGCCGGCCGTTTCAGAGACGACGATCTGCCGCGCGCCGCCGGCGACCGGTGCGACCGGCCGCGTTGCATCAGCGGCTGCCTGGCTGCGGATCAGGCCGAGCGACTCGGCAAGGGTACGGCGCTCGGCGTTCGCCGGCAATGCACGCAGTGTCGCGATGTTGTCCGGCGTCAGGTTGGCGGTGTCGGGAAAGAACGGCACCGGTGCGTTGAGGTCGCGAATGCGCAGCTGGTTGTGGCCTCGAAAGTAGAGCAGGTCCGCCGAACCGAGTAACTCGTCGGTCAGCTGCCATTGCACGCCGGCCGACAACTGCACGGTATACGGGCTGTCGAGGCCGTCGGGGTTCAGTATGCGGCGCTCGTTCGACACGGCTGTCTCGCGCAGGCCAGGTACTTCTTCGGGCATCGGGCAATTCAGGAAACCGTCCGGGCACGCCGGGTTGACGGTCAGGTTGCCGTCGAACGTAACGGCCGCCGGATCGATACCCGCCGGCAGAAGACCTTGTGCGGCGAGCGCCTCGAGTTGGTCGCGGAACGCCGCGGACGTCGTGTTCTGCTGCAGCGCGTCGGACAGCACGGTGTACGGTATGCGCTCGTAGTAGATGCCGGCACCGCCGCGGAATGCGAGTCGCTCGCTGGCACGATAGTTGGCCGACAACCGTGGTGCAATGTTGTCGCGATCGGCCGTGCCGGCACCGGCTTCGGTCAGGCTGTCGTAATCCCAGCGCAGGCCGGCCGTCATCGTCAGCGCCTGCGACAGGCTGACCTGGTCCTCGGCATAGAGCGCGAACTGCGCCTGACTGTCGCCGAAGCGCGCGGGCCTTAACTCGACCGCGTAATCGAGCACTTCGGCGGTGCCGGGAATGTCGCTGACATCCAGGTCGATGCCGCGGCCGAGGCTGTTAATCTCGTCGATTTCCGCCTGGGTCAGCCGCACGCGGTAGTTGCCGGCCGGATTGCCGCCGCCCGCGAGGCTGAAATCCGAGTACATCGCGTCGACGCCGAACTTCAGCGCGTGGGACCCGGCCAGCCAGCTAAAACGCTGTTGGAGCTGCAAGGAGTTTTCCCGCTCGTCGAAGTCGAATCCCGGATGCCCGAGCACGGCGGCGGTGAGGCCATCCGGCGCCACGACCGCTACCTGTGGCGATGCGCTGCCGGACGGGCGCGCGTAGTCCCAGCTGAAGCCGCTCCAACCGAGGCTCGTTTCCGACGTGAATGAGCCGCTGTCGTAAATGACGGACAAGGCGGCGAGTGACGACACACGATCCTGCACCGAACCCGCGGAGGGAAAGGTGACGCCGCCATCCAGTCCGCCGCCCTGGCGTTCAATCGCAATGTCGCCATGGTTTGCGCGCAACGTCATTCGCCAGTCATCCGTCATCCGGTGATCGAGGCGGACCGACGCGAGCAGCGAGCTATTCTCGCCAGGAACCACGCCGTTGACGCCGAGCGCCGGCGACGACAGGCGATTGTCCTTGTCGTCCGCCGTGTACTCGATGTTTGCGAAGAAGAAGGTCCGGTCACGTGCGATGGGACCGCCGAGCGATACCCCGAACTGGTCGCGCCGAAAGCCGTCTCGCACTTCATTGCCGGAAAGGTCGCGCCGGGCGAACGGCGACGGGGCATCGACAGCCGCGCCGGGCCGCACGAGATAAAAAGCCTCGCCGAACCAGTCATTGCTGCCGGAGCGCGAGGTGACATTGACAACGCCATTCCCTGTGCGGCCGTACTCGACCGAATAAGACGAGGCCAGAACCGTTACATCCGACGCAAAGCCCGTCGAGACCGGGAACTTCGGTCCGCCAAGAAAATTCTCGTTGTTATCGAGGCCATCAAGCAGGTACTGGGTAAACAGCGCGTTGGCGCCATTTATCGAGACCGGCGGTGCCTCCGGAAAAAAGCCGGTCGATGGCACGACGTTGGGCAGGCGAATGAGCGCCTTCGACAAATCGCGCGCCTCTATCGGCAACGTTGCCAGTTCGCGTCGTCCAAGGCCCGCGCTGACCTCGGCATCCAGGGCATTTATTGCAGACGCGCGCCTGCGCCCGGCGACGGTGATGTTCTCGATCAGCCGAACTGCAACCGCGCGAGACTCATTACTGCGCAAGTGTATGTCCGCCGCCAGTTCGACGCCGCCGGCGACGACAACGTAACCCGAACCTGATGGCACACCGGTAAATCTCGCGCGGCCGGCACTACTGGTCTGGCTCCGGGACTCGTAGCCGGTGGAAACATTTCGCAGCGTAACGATTTGTCCGCCGGCCGGTTCGCCGTCCCCTGTGGCGAGCGCGACGTCGACGACAGCTGCAGCGGCCTCCCGCGCCGGAATGACGGCGAGAATCGCAATTAGCAGCCAGGCGTGGGTATGGACATGTGCTGCGCCGGGAATTAATCGGTTCACATTGGAGCTTGTACCCTATCAGGGGTCGTCAAGAAACCGGTTAGCGATCGGGGAGTAGGCATCAATACGCCGGTCGCGCAGGAACGGCCAGCCGTGGCGCGTTGTCGCCATTTCGTCGAGGTCGATGTCGACGACCAGGATTGCTTCCTCATCGGCCGGCGCGCGTGCCAGTATCCGACCGTCGGGCGCAACGATGAAACTCTGGCCCCAGAACTCGATGCCGCCGTCGCCGGTCGGGTCCGGCTCGAAGCCATAGCGGTTGACGGCGACGACGAAGCAACCGTTCGCGATTGCGTGCGACCGTTGTATCGTTTCCCAGGCCTCATGCTGCTCTTTGCCGACTTCCGCTTTCTCCTCCGGGTGCCAGCCGATTGCGGTCGGGTAGAACAGGATCTCGGAGCCCTGCAACGCGGTGAGCCGGGCGGCTTCCGGGTACCACTGGTCCCAGCAGATCAGCACGCCCAGTTCGGCGGATGGTGTCGAGAAATTCCGGAACCCGAGATCGCCCGGTGTGAAGTAGTATTTTTCGTAGTAGCGCGGGTCGTCCGGTATATGCATCTTGCGGTACTTGCCGATATAGCCCCGGTCGCGGTCGATGACGGCCGTCGTGTTGTGATACAGGCCGGTTGTGCGTTTTTCGAAAAGGCTGGCAATGATCGTGACATCGTGCTCGCGGGCAATGCGCTCAAATGCTTCGGTGACCGGGCCCGGAATTTTGTGGGCCAGCTCGAAAAATTTCGCATCCTCGCTTTGGCAAAAATAGCGGGAACGGAACAGTTCTGGCAGACAGATGACATCCGCTCCGTCGCGTGCGGCCTGTTCGGTCAGCTCCAGCGCGTGCCGTGTATTGACCTCGGGATCCTCGCCGCAGGCCATCTGCACGATCCCCACTTTCAGCTTCCTGGATTTGCCGCTTCTTGCATTCATTGCTCGTTAACCGCCTGTTTACCGCGCGTGTCGTAATAGGTTTCCTGCTGGAAGCAGGCCACGTACTGCTCCAGTATCTGCATGCCGTGCTTCGGCCGGATATCGCCGGATTCAATCTTGGCTTTCACCAGTTCGTTCATGCGCCGCTGCAGGTCGTTAGGGAAATACTGCACCTGCGCCAACATATCCTGCACCTTGATGCCCGGGGTCGTTTTCTCGACCCAGAAATGATTGTCTTCCTCGCGGTCGGCGTATACATGCACTTCGCTGACACGCCCGAACAAATTGTGGGCATCGCCCATGATGTCCTGGTAGGCGCCCATCAGGAAAAAGCCCAGGTAGTACGGCACTCCCGGTTGCAGCGAGTGCAATTCGAGAAACGTCTTGTCCTCATTAGACGAGACGTACTCCGAGATTTTGCCGTCGGAATCGCAGGTCAGGTCGACGAGCAGGGCGCGGCGCCGCGGCCGCTCGTCGAGGCGCTCGAGCGGCATGATCGGGAATGCCTGGCCAATGGCCCAGTGGTCAAGCACCGACTGGAATACCGAAAAGTCGCACAGGTACTGGTCGACGAGCCGCTCCTCGAGTTCGGTGCCTTCCTGTGGCCAAGGGTCCGGGTCGGCCGCACGCAATTTCTGCAGCAGCACCGCGCAGCTGCTCCAGTACAGGCGTTCGACCAGCGCATCGTGTTCCAGCGACAGGTAGCCAAGCCGGAACATCGTCGCCGCATCGCGATGGATGGCATCGACCGAGTGAAATGCCTCGAGCAGCTGACTGGCGTCGAGATCGTCGTCGTCCAAGGCTTCGAGCTGCGACAGTATGCGCGCCAGCCGCAGCACGGTATCGTGCGCATCGTCCGGCGGCACGAAGTCCGGCGCGATGCGGTCTTTCTGGTACGAACCGAGCGTTTCGACAACCAGCACCGAGTGATGCGCGGTAATAGCACGGCCACTTTCAGAGACCAGCACCGGATGCGGTACGTTGCGCGTGTCGCACACTTCGGCAACTGACGACACAACGGCTTTCGCGTACTCAGCCAGGCTGTAGTGAATCGCCCCTTCCTCGTTGTCGGCCGAATAGTCCACGCCAAGGCCGCCGCCGACGTCGAGATAACGGATTGGCAGGCCGCGCTGGATCAGCTCGGCGTAAATCTGCGATATCTCGCGCGCCGCCTGCCTCAGGATCTGGATATCGGTAATCTGGCTGCCGAGATGAAAGTGCAGCAGCACGAAGGCATCGGTCCGGCCTGTCTTCTTCAACTCGTCGACGACGTCGATCAGTTCCGGCAGCGAGATGCCGAACTTGGACCGGTAGCCGCCGGAGTCCGCCCATTTACCGGAACCGGAGGTACGCAACCGTATGCGCACGCCGAATTGCGTCTTGCTGTCTGTTTCCGCCGCGAGGGACATCAACTGTGTGAACTCGGCGTATTTCTCCATGACCGGAATGACATTTTTGCCGAGCCGCTGTGCCGACAGGATCAGCGCCAGCATCGTCCGGTCCTTGACTCCGTTGCAGATCAGCAGCGTGCGGTCTTCCTTCAGGTACGGCAGCGTTGCGACGAGTTCGGTCTTCGAGCCACATTCAAGGCCGAGGCCGAACGGCTGGCCGGCATCGAGCACTTCCTCGACGACTTCCTGCAGCTGGTTGACCTTGATCGGGTAGACGCCGCGGTAATGATTGCGGTAGCCGGTGTCAGCGATTGCTTCGCTGAACGCGCGGTTGATGCGCTGCACGCGCGAGCGCAGCACGTCCTGGAACCGCACGAGGAGCGGTAGTGCGAGCCCCTGTTTGCGCGCCTCATTGACGACATCCATGATCGTGATGCGCAGTTCCGGGTCGTCATCGAGCGGCTGCACGACGACCTGGCCTTGCTCATTCACCGTAAAGAATCCGTCGCTCCACGTGTCCATGCGATACAACTCGGCGGCGTTCTCCGGGCCCCACACGGCGTCGCCGGACGCGGGCAGTCGTTCCGCTTGCGTTGCGCCTGCCACTGGCGGCTATTGCTCCATGACGCAGGCAAAAATCAAAGGTGCGACGATTGTTGCGTCGGACTCGATGATGAACTTCGGTGTGTCGGCTGACAACTTGCCCCATGTGATCTTTTCGTTCGGAACAGCGCCGGAATAGGAGCCGTAGCTTGTCGTCGAATCACTGATCTGGCAGAAGTAACCCCAGCGCGGTATATCGGTCATGCGCAGGTCCTGCTCGAGCATCGGCACGACACAGATCGGGAAGTCGCCGGCAATGCCTCCGCCTATCTGGAAAAAGCCGATGGATGATTCCTGGCATACGGCCTTGTACCAGTCGGCCAGCATCATCATGTATTCGATGCCGCTGCGTACCGTGTGCACATTGCCGATCTCGCCGGTAATGCAATGCGACGCGTAGATGTTACCGAGCGTCGAATCCTCCCAGCCCGGAACAATGATGGGGAGATTTTTCTTAGCGGCCGCGAGCAGCCAACTGTCTTTCGGATCTATCTGGTAATGCTTTTCAAGATCACCTGACAGCAGGATCTGGTAGAGGAATTCATGCGGGAAGTACTGCTCGTCGCTTTTGTCGGCGTCGAGCCAGGCGTCCAGCACAACGTGTTCGATGCGTCGAATGGCCTCTTCTTCTGGAATGCAGGTGTCAGTTACACGATTCAGGTGGCGGGCGAGCAGCGCTTCCTCGTCCGCGGCGGTCAGGTGCCGGTACTCAGGAACGCGCACGTAGTGATCATGCGCGACCAGGTTGAAGACATCTTCCTCGAGATTGGCGCCGGTGCAGCAAATCGCATGCACCTTGTCGCGGCGAATCATTTCGGCCAGCGACAGGCCGAGCTCCGCGGTACTCATCGCGCCGGCGAGCGTCATGAACATCTTGCCGCCGCTGTCTAAGTGACCGACGTAGCCGTCGGCCGCGTCGATCAGCGCGGCGGCGTTGAAGTGCCGGTAGTGGTGGTGAACGAAATCACGAATGGCGGTCACGCTGGGTACCTCGATGGCTCACGGAAGGCGCGGGGCCGGGTCCGGCCGCAGGAATCAAGCGTAAGGAATGTGGCAGCGGGTAGCAAGCATCGTGCCGTTCATGAATAATCCTTCGTGACAGACTCAGCCCTTTCGGCTTCTACCGCGCAGACCCTTGGGCTACCGCGGGCACCTGCTGGGTCAGGCAGTGGAATGTGCCTAGGCCCAGTACGAGGTCGGTGCAGTCGATTGCGACGACGCGGCGTGTAGGGAACAGACCGGCCAGCACCGCACGGGTGGGCTCGTCATTGGGGTCATTGAACGCCGGCATCAGGACGACGTCGTTGGCGATGTAAAAGTTGGCATAGCTCGCGGGGAGGCGGTCGCCCTCGAATTCGATCGGGCGCGGCATCGGTAGTTCGACGACAGTGAGCGGCCTTCCGTCCGCAAGGCGGATCGTATCGAGGCGGTCACGGTTTTCGGCGAGGACGGCATGGTTCTCGTCGGTGCGGTCCGATTCAATGACGGTGACGACAGTGTCCGCACCGACAAAGCGTGTCAGATCGTCGATATGGCCGTCCGTATCGTCGCCGACGATTCCGTCGCCCAGCCAAATGATTTGCTGTACGCCTATGTGATCCCGCAACGCCTGCTCGATGCCGCGCCGGTCCATCGCCGGATTGCGGTTCGGGTGCAACAGGCACTGCTCGGTTGTCAGCAGGGCTCCGGCGCCGTTGACGTCGATGGAGCCTCCTTCGAGGATCATGCCGACCGCATGGCAGGGGACGTCGAGTGCTTGCGCCATCTGCGGCGGGATCGCATTGTCGAGGTCGAACGGGGGGTACTTGCCTCCCCACGAATTGAACCCGAAGTTCAGTGCCAGCAGCGGGTTCGTGTCACTTTCAGGCGCCGTAATGAAGATGGCGCCGTGGTCGCGACACCATGCGTCATTGGTCGGGAACCGGTGAAAGCGGATGTTGCCGGCGCGGGCGTGGCCTTCAAGGAGCCCACGCACGTGCGTTTCGTGCGCCTCGTCCAGCACGTTGATGCGGACGACCTCGCTTTCGGACAGCGCGGCCACGGCCTTCACCATGACCGGTTCGACAGGCTCAAACTTTCCCGGCCAGCTATCGCGCTTGTGCGGCCATGACAGCCACGTTGCCTGGTGCCGCTCCCACTCCGCCGGCATTGAGTAACCGCGTGTCGACGGACACTCGCCTTCCCTGAACGTTACACTGTTCTTGCTCAATCCTGCACGCCCGGCTGCGGCCAGCCTGTTGCCTTGAATTCGCAGAGTGTATCGCAGCACTGCCGCAATCGCCCGCGAGCCTGTCATTGCGAGGCCGCCGAAGGCGGCCGTGGCAATCCCGTTGTCCTGGCAGAGTCACGATCGGAGCAAGATCGCCACGTCGCTGCGCTCCTCGCGACGACAGGTGCGTGCTGATGACGCCACAAAAAAAGCCGGCCCACGGGGGTGTGGGCCCATACCGTCGCGTTCAGCCGATAACGGCTCGCACTCTCGCGGTGCGTCCGCGACGGAGCGGGTCAGATATTGGCGCAGTTACCCGGCGTGGTTCCGCGTTAGCCGGGAAACTACTGCGCTTCGTCGAGTTGCCAGGCGGTGACTGCTGCGAGCAGTGCGACAATGGACAGGGTGAGGATTGCGCCGGCGGCGCCGAACATCGACGCAATAGCGCCGAACAGCCCGCCAAGCAAAAGCATGACGCCGATAATCGTGTTGCTGACGGCGACATAGCTGGCGCGATTCTCCGCCGTTGCGATATCAACGAGATGCGTCTTGCGGCCGAGACGAACCCCGGCATGCGCGATACTGAGCAGAAAATAGGCCGCTGGAAACCAATAGGCCGCGACCGATGCAGCGAAATACATTGCCACAAGAAAAGTCACGATACCGGTAATACCGGCAACGAGTGCCGCCACGGCCATGACCCGGCGGCTCGACCGGTCCGATAGCCTGCCCCAGACCGGTGCACTGAGAAAACTTGCGAGTCCCGCGGCGATCATCAGCGCACCAAGGCCAGACAACCGGCCGCCCCACTCGCTGTTGGCGAGGCTGACGTAGAACGGTGCGACGAGAGCTGTAGATAGCAGCAGTTAGAGGACGATGACGAACTGTCGCAATTGCCGGTCCTGCCTGATCAGCGCAAACTGCGTGACGGCTTCGGTGATCGCATTGCCGCCGCCTTCGGTTGCGCCGGCATATTCAGACAGCAGGCTGAATATCGCAGCGGCCAGGAGCCACAGCAGTGCCGCCGCCGTCAGCACGGCAATATAAAACGTCATGTTACCGTTGGCATCGGCCGGCGCCAGGCCGGCAACGCCGACCGCAATAATGACCGCGCCGGCGGCAGATTCGGCATAGCCGCTGACCGTGCCCCGTCGTGACTTCGAAATCGTTTTGCCGAGCACGTCCTTGGATGAGACGGAGCAAATGCCGCGCGCAAGACTGAAGATAACAAGCAAGGCAAGGATGGCCCAGCCGGCCGCGGCACCGTCCAGCAACATAGCCGCCAACGCCATGCCGCCAACGGCGAGGCCCTGCAGCACGCTTCCGGCGACCCAGAACCATTTGCGAACTGCGACGCGGCGAATAAAGCTCGCGACAAACAGTTGCGGCACGAGCGACAATGACTCGCGCACCGGTACCAGCAGTCCGAGCATGAATGCCGGTGCGCCCAGCTGCGTCAACAGCCACGGCAGAACCAGTTTCGGGCTGGACAGCCAGTCGCCGCACTTCGTCGCCGTAAGCGCAGCAATGTGTATCAGGAAGTTGCGCGGCTGCTCGCGGCACGACGCATCAGGGATGTCGCGACAGACGCGCGCATCTTCATCGCCCGTCAGCAGATCGTAGATATTCCGGACCGGGCCCGGTTCCGGGTTTGCTTCGGCCAAACGGGTATGCTCCTGTCGCTGTAGACTGATACAAAGGCTAGCGGTGTCCCCGTACCGCCCGCGCCACGGATGTAATAGTACCGTTGCCGGACAAGATCGCCACGCCCTGCGGGCTCGCGATGACGGAGGACCCCCGTCATCGCGAGGAGCGCAGCGACGTGGCGACCTCGAGAACGGAGGACCCCTCGTCATGGCAAGCCGCACAGCGGCGCGGCAACCTCGTCGTTATGCTGAACAATAAACCTGCCAATGAATGGATGTGCCAACGTGAAAAAACTGATACTTACGATCGCAGCTGGCCTGCTTTATGCCAGTGTTGCCATTGCCGAAGATGGCCGTCTTGCGCTGATCAACACCAACCTGTTCGACGGTGTTGATAACCGCATCGCGACCAACGTCACTGTGTTGATCGCCGGTGGCCGCATCGAGTCGATACAGGGTGAAGCGGCCACTGTGCCGGGCGGATACGACGTTATCGACTGCGAAGGCAATTACCTGATGCCGGGCCTGATCGATGTGCACACGCACCTCGATAACCGCGCGGCAGCGGCACGCGCCCTTGCCTCAGGCACGACGACCGTGCGCACGGCAAGCGTGCCGTCGTTCCAGGATGTCGCGCTGCGTGAACTGGTAAAGAATGGCAGCCTGCCCGGACCGGACGTCGTTGCTGCCGGCGTTTATGTCACGCCGGACCTCGACGAATCGATACTTGCTGACCCGCGTCTTGCCGTCTTGAGCGATGGTGTGGACACGGACGAAGAATTGCGGCTCGTCGTGCGCGTCAATGCAGATCGAGGCGCCGATGTCATCAAGACCCGCGGCACCGAACGCGCCGGGCGGCCGGACACGGATCCGCGCGAGCAGGTGTATTCCGAGCGTCAGCTTGCCGTCGTGGTTGACGAGGCTCGCCGGCACGGCTTGCCAGTGATGGTGCATGCTCACGGGGATGAGGGTGCGCGCGCTGCCGTGCTGGCCGGCGCCCGCAGCATCGAACACGGCACCTACCTGTCCGAGGCAACGCTTGAACTGATGAAAGTGCGCGGCACGTGGCTGGTGCCGACATACGTGACAATGGACGAGATGAACGAGGAGCAGTACGACCATGTCCTGCGCCTGCGCGGCAAGCACATGGTGCCGAAACTCGAAGCAGTGATTCGCAACGCGCATCGAATCGGTGTACGCATTGCCACGGGCGCCGACAACTACTATGACAACGCATCGGTTAATCGCATTTCGGTCGAAGTTGCGGAATTCGTACGGCTGGGCCTCAGTCACTTCGAGGCACTGCAGGCGGCAACGGTCAGTTCTGCAGAGCTGCTGGAACTCGGGGACACCACCGGTCGCATCGCGCCAGGCTTCGAGGCTGACCTGATCCTGCTCCCCGATAACCCGCTCGAGGACATACGCGCCGTACAGGATGTTCTGCTCGTCATCAGCAACGGCGAGGTTGCACTCAAGCGGATTCCGTTTGCGCTGCCGGAGCAATAGCGGCCCACCGCTCGGCCAGGGCGACGTCATCGCGAGGAGCGCAGCAACGTGGCGATCTCGTGAAATATCTGACTCTGCCAGCCTGTGCGAGATTGCCACGGCCGCCTTCGGCGGCCTCGCACCGACGGCGCAGCGCGTTTCACATGACGAATACCCGACGTGACGCCGCGCGTGATCTGCTAGCCTGAGCGCAAACAACAAGAGGGCTGTCGCGATGCAGAATGAAGGTCTGGCCGGGGGAGCCAGTACCGTGCGCTGGCGCATACTCGCGCTGATCATTGCCGCGAGCTTCATTTCCTACGTGCTGCGTACCAACGTGTCGGTCGTCGGCGAGAACATGATCGACGATCTCGGCCTGACCGAAGTGCACCTCGGCATGATCTTCTCGTCCTTCGCGCTGGGCTATGCGCTGTTCCAGATTCCGGGTGGCGTCATGGGCGACCGCCTGGGGTCGAGGCTGGCCGTGGTCGTTATTGCCGTCGCCTGGGCACTGCTGACGGTATTCACGGCGGTCGTGCCAGGTACCCACTACCTTCCGGTTGCCGGCATCGTCGGACTGCTGATCGTCCTGCGTTTTCTCGTTGGCGTGACCCATGCGCCGATTTTTCCGGTGACCTGCGGCGGCACGATCGCGAACTGGTTTCCGGCCGGCGGCTGGGGCCTGCCGAATGGTTTGTCGAGCACCGGCCTGACGCTCGGCGCGGCGGCCACGGCACCGCTGCTCGTCTGGCTGATGGAGGGCTTCGGCTGGCGAGGCGCGCTGCTGCTGACGGCGCCGTCGGCGCTGCTTCTGGCCGGCGCATGGTGGTGGTACGTGCGCGACTACCCGCGCGATCACAAGAGCGTCAGCGCGAGCGAGCTGGCACTGATCGATGCCGGTCGCCCGCCGCCCGAGGACGAGCGCGTCGCAGGTGCCTGGAAAGTGGCGCTTAAAAATCGCGATATCCTGCTGCTCACCGGCAGCTATTTCTGCATGAACTACGTGTTCTACCTGTTCTTCAACTGGTTCTTCTTCTATCTCGTCGACGTGCGGGGCTTCAGCGCGCGCGACGCCGGTATGCTGACCTCGGCGCAATGGATACTCGGGGCTGCCGGCGCAACCGCCGGCGGCTTCATCTGTGACTGGCTGACACGGCGCTACGGCTTGCGCCGGGGACCGCGATGGCTCGCAATCCCGAGCCTGGTCCTGTGCGCCGTGTTTCTCGTGCTTGGTGCTACGTCAGGCAATACGATCCTGACGGTGACGTTCCTTTGCATCTGCTTCGGCTGCACGCAGCTGACCGAAGCGGCGTACTGGGCGACGACGATTTCCGTCTCCGGCCGCCATGCAGCGGCGGCCGGCGGCATACTGAATACCGGCGGGAATGTCGTCGGTTTCGCCGGCGGCATGATGGTGCCGCTCATTGCAACCGTCTGGGGCTGGACAGTATCGGT
>CAZLNH010000267.1:0-34116 GCA_964560775.1 uncultured Woeseiaceae bacterium
GGCGCCTTGCCGACCAGTGCAATTTCGGCGAGGTACGGCCGCGCGCAGCCGTTTGGGCAGCCGGTGATTCTTAGTGATATCGGTTCATTGGCAAGTCCGGCATCGGCAAGCAACGCATCCGTTTTCTGTGTCAGTTCGGGCAGCCAGCGCTCGGCCTCGGCCATCGCCAGCGCGCACGTGGGCATGGCGACACAAGCCAGCGCCTGCTGTCGTAGCGGCGAGACCTGCTGCAATGCGCGAATGCCGTACTCGTCGAGTAGTGCCTCAATGCGCGGTTTGTCTTCGGCAGGGATACGACTGATGATCAGGTTCTGGTTCGCCGTGAGCCGAAACTCGCCGGTGTGCACACGCGCGATCGCCCTGAGACCGGACAGCATGCGCGCATCGTCATTGTCCTGGATGCGGCCCTGCGGCACGAACAGTGCCAGGTGCCAGTCGCGATGCCGGTCCTCGATCCAGCCGAAGCGGTCGCCGCGGCTGTCGAACCGGAACGGTGCGGCGGCGGCCAGCGAGTAACCGAGACGGCGTTCGAGTTCATCTTTGAACCACGCCAGCCCGCGATCGTCGATTGTGTACTTGAGCCGCGCACGCTTGCGGTTCGTGCGGTCGCCGAAGTCCCGCTGCAGCTTGACGACCTGTTCGGCGACGTCGACGGCCTGCGTCGGTGTGCAGAAGCCGATAACATCGGCGACCCGCGGGTAGGTCTCGGGTTCGCCGTGCGTCATGCCCATGCCGCCGCCGACGGTGACATTGAAGCCCGCGAGTTCGCCGCCTTTCTCGATGGCGATGAAGCCGAGATCCTGGGCGAAAATATCGACATCGTTTGACGGCGGAATGGTAATCGCAATCTTGAACTTGCGCGGCAGGTAGGTACGGCCGTAGACCGGCTCATGGTCGTCGGTACCGTCAACGCGTTCTCCGTCGAGCCAGAGGTCGTGGTAGGCGCGCGTGCGGGGCGTCAGGTGCTCACTGATACGCACGGCCGCGTCAAACGCCGCTTCGTGCACCGTGCTTTGTTCGACCAGTGGCGTGCACATGACATTACGGTTGACATCTCCGCACGCGGCGATCGTGTCCAGCAGTGAATCATTGATACCGCGGATCGTCGTTTTCAGGTCACGCTTGATGACGCCGTGAAACTGGAACGCCTGGCGGGTCGTCAACCGCAGTGTCTGGTTCGCATACGTTGTCGCGAGCTCATCGAGCGCAAGCCACTGGGCCGGCGTCGCGATGCCACCCGGTACACGGACGCGGATCATGAAACTGTATGCGGGTTCGAGCTTGCGGCGCTGTCGCTCGCTGCGGGTGTCGCGGTCGTCCTGCTGGTAAAAGCCGTGGAACTTGGTCAGCTGCGTGTCGTCGTCGGCGAGCGCGCCGCTGGCGGTATCGGCCAGGCTGTCTGCGATCGTGCCGCGCAGGTAGTTGCTGCGCGCCTTGATGCCTTCGACAGGTGAGAGCTCTGGTGTGTTGGTGTCGGAACTCATTGCCGGCCTCAGTAAACGTCGCGCTGGTAGCGCCCGGCCTGCTTCAGGGCGGACAGTTCGGCGGCAGCCTGCTCTGGCGACAGCCGGCCGTCCTGCTCAAACACCGCCTGCAGCGCCTTGTGCACATCGACGGCCATGTGGTCTGCATCGCCGCAGACGTAGATATGTGCGCCGCGCTCAAGCCAGCGCCGGAGTTCAGTTGCCTGTTCGAGGACGCGATGCTGTACGTAGTGCTTTTGCGCCTGGTCGCGTGAGAACGCCACGTCCAGCCGCGCAAGCCAGCCTTCCTTGCGGTAGCGCAGCCATTCGAGCTGGTAGAGGAAGTCACTGGCAAAATGCCGGTCGCCGAATATCAGCCAGTTGTCGCCACGATGGCCGAGGGCAGCACGGTGTTCGATGAAGGCACGGTACGGCGCAACGCCGGTGCCGGCGCCGATCATGAT
Source organism: uncultured Woeseiaceae bacterium (assembly GCA_964560775.1). Lineage (GTDB taxonomy): Bacteria > Pseudomonadota > Gammaproteobacteria > Steroidobacterales > Woeseiaceae > Woeseia. The sequence continues at coordinate 1,928 of CAZLNH010000267.1, forward strand.
GATTGGTGTGTCGCCGTCGTCGGGCAGACGGAAATGATCGTTTCGTTCGACGTAGACCGGCACCTGGTCCGGACCGTCGGCGAGATACGTTGATGCCGAACCCCAATGCTCGCGGCCCCAGGCGTGGTAGGCGACCTTGCCAACGGTCAGGTGCGCTTCGCCGGGATTTGCCAGCGGACTCGATGCAATGGAGTAGAGGCGCGGCGTCAGGCCCCGCAGCGCGTCGGTAAGCGCCTGGGCGGTCCAGTCACGCGGGTGGTCGCTGACGACGTCGATGAGCTGGTGTGTCTTGAAGTAACGGGCCAGTGCATCGCGATCGGCGAGCACGGCATTGAGCGCCGGATGATCGGCGCTGACGTGCTGCAGGAACGGGCGGCTCAACGCGGTGATTTCTTTGCGTTCACGCAGAACCTGTTCCAATGGTACGGATGCACCATCCAGCGTGACCGGGTCGTCGGCACCGAGCCCGGTGGCCGCAAGCAAGGCCTCGACGAGCGCCTGCGGATTGCGGGAGACGACGCCGAGCGAATCGCCGGGCAGGTAATCCAGCCCGGAACCTTCGAGATCGAGCTCGACATGGTAGACGGACTTGCTGGAAGCGGCCCCGGTGATTGGCTGCCGCACGAGGACCTCCGCCAGGTACGGATTCTGCCGCGAATAGGCAGGCGATGCGCTTACGGCCCGCAAGTGCGCGGGCCTGGTTGGCGTCGATGGCGTCCGCTCGAGTGCTTTCGTAACGACCTGCCCCGCCCACATCGCCGCCGGCCCGTCGAAGTCCAGGTCGCACTCGACTCGCTCGGTCAGCGCCGCCGCGCCGAGCGCCTTGAGCTGCTGATCCAGCCGGACACCCATTTCGCAGAAGTCGGCGTAGCTCGAGTCACCGAGCGCGAGCACCGAGTACGTCAGTTGCTCGAGCCGTGGCGCGTTCTCGCCAAGCCAGTACTCGAAAAAGAGCTCGCTGCCGTCCGGCGCTTCGCCAATGCCGTGCGTGGCGATGACGAACAGTGCCTGCGTAACGCGTGCCAGTGCACGTGGCTTGTAGTTACGAAGGTCGTGTAGTTCGACCGCCAGCCCGGCATCCCGGCCCTGCCGGGCCAGCATTTCGGCTACGCGGCGGCTGTTGCCGGTTTCGGTAGCGTAGAAAATCGTCCACGTGGATGCGGCTGTACCAGCTGCGGATGCCGGGGCTGCCGCAGAGGCACTTGACGATGCGGCAAGGCCCGCAAGGTATCCGCTGGACCAGAGCAGCTGCTCGTGGCTGAGATCCGCAACAACCGCATTCAGCTGCTGCTGCCGGTCCGCCGTCAAAGGCTCATTTATTGATGGAATTGCGCTCGCCTGCACCGGTTTGTCCCGCGTCGTTATGTCGGGGACGTACGTTACGCAGTGAATGAGGCTTCGTGAACGACCAAGTTTCTATTGCGGCATAACCGGCGGCTATACCGGTACCTGCGGGTCGGGTGTCGCTCCCGGGCTACAGAACCGACAATTCTTGTCACCTTTGGACAATGGGCGTCGTGTTTGGCATCCCTCTGGAGCGCTTCCGGGGCCTGCTTTCGGCCACGCTCTTATCATTTTTCTTTGTTTCTTCAATGGGTTACCAGCTTGCCATCGAAACTGGCACAGGGATTGCTTTATAACCGTACGAGCCGCAACGCCGTTTTTTAATAGCAGTACATTCTCATATTCATGGAGATAGAGAAATGAAGAAAGTTCAACAGGGTTTTACACTTATCGAACTGATGATCGTAGTCGCGATCATCGGCATTCTGGCCGCAATCGCCATTCCGGCATACCAGGACTACACGATCCGCGCACAGGTTTCTGAAGGTCTGAACCTGTCGGGTGGTGCGAAGGTTTCGGTTACGGAATTCTTCCAGGATCGCGGTACGTTTCCGACGAACAACACCAGTGCTGGCCTTGCCACTGCAACAGAGATCAGCGGTAAATACGTATCAGGCGTTAACGTCGCGAACGGTGTTATTACTGTTACCTACGGACTCGCTGCAAACCAGGCAATTAATGGGCAGACATTGCTGCTGACTCCGAACACCAATGGCGGTAGTGTTGATTGGGACTGCGCGACAGGTGGATCAGTAGTAGACAAGCACCGCCCAGCCGCTTGCCGATAATGCATAGATCGACTTAGTAGAAATTGTAACTCGGAACCAAGCCGAGTCACTTGAGAAAGCCCCGGTCAATCCGGGGCTTTTTTTTGCACTTTGGAGACCAATTCCCGTTAGCAACTAGTTATTCTGAGATAATTTTCATTAGCCTGAATTACGTCGATTTTTCACGATAGCAAAACCCGAATACCTGGAGCTTGAGGGCACATGATCAACGCAAGCCATCGCCGTAGAATAATGATTGCCTCCGTTACCGCGCTACTTATTACCGGCTGGTTTATATATCTGCCAGCAACCAATGGCGCGTTTTTACTCGACGACATGCCCAATCTCGAGTCGCTGAAGAATGTCGATGACACAGGCTCTGCATTGCAGTTCGTGTTTTCCGGATCTTCTGGCCCGCTCGGGCGTCCGATCGCCCTTGCCAGTTTCCTGCCACAGGCAGACGCCTTGGAGTCAGGCGCCAGCGCATTTCTAACCGTCAACATTCTGGTCCATCTGTTAAATGCTGCGATTGTTGCATGGCTGCTTTACGCGTTATCAAGATCCGCAGGAACCGAAGAGCGGAAATCTGTCCTCATTTCATTGAGCGCCTGTGCGATATGGCTATTTATGCCGCTATTGGCGTCATCGTCGCTAATGGTCATCCAGCGCATGACCACGTTAAGTTCGACATTTGTACTTTTGGGAATTCTGGCATACGTCGGTATAAGGCGTCGTGTGCACTCGAGCCCTAGCGGCGCGCTGATTGGAATGAGCGTGGCTTTGGTGGCCGGCACACTGCTGGCGGTGCTAACCAAAGAAAACGGCGCTCTGCTCCCTGCCTTCGTGCTGGTACTTGAGCTGACACTTCTGCGACGGCCGGAAGCGGTTTCTGCCACCAAATGGCGCGCCTGGTGCGGTGTTTTCCTTTGGCTTCCTACGCTACTTATCCTCGCCTATATTGTATCCCGTGTCCCATACAGCGAAGCGCTTGTGCTGAAGCGGGATTTCTCTGGCTGGGAACGGCTGCTGACACAAAGCCGTATCCTGTGGGAGTACCTGTTCAACGCATTCATCCCGAGGCCGGGCATCTACGGTCCTTTCCATGACGGGTATCCGGTTGCGCGCACTATCTTTGATCCAGTGACCTTTGCCGCTTTCACCGGCTGGGCAGTCGCGCTGGGGCTCGCGGTGCTGTGGCGGCGCCGCTACCCCTTGTTTGCATTCGCGGTTTTGTGGTTTCTTGCCGGCCACATGCTGGAGTCAACGTTCATACAGCTTGAGCTCTACTTTGAACACCGCAACTACTTGCCGATTATTGGGCCTGTCTTTGCTTTGTGTGCCGCCATATTCCATTTGCCGGACTCGAGGCTAAAGCTCGCGTATGTTGGCATACCGCTGTACGTGGCAGCGAATGCAATTGTATTGCTGGGCCTGACGACGTTGTGGGGCAATCCGCCACTGGCCGCACATTACTGGCAACAGAAATTCCCCGACTCGATTCGTGCAAAAACCACCGCCGCAAGCCACCAGCTTTCCGAAGACTGGGCCGAACGAACGCTGGATATGCTGCGACGCGTATCCCGGGAGCGGCCAGGTGCCGGCTACCTGAAGATCCAGGAACTCGATCTCGCTTGCGCCGTCGCACCGCGGAAGAATCACCGGGCGACGGTCGTCGAGTTGCAGCAAGATTTGCGCGGTGTCGATTTTGCCTATTCTGCCGGCACAATGATTTCCAACCTGATTTCTACCGCCAACCGCGTTGACTGCAATGGTGTGGACAACGACGCGCTGAGATCCATAACAAACGCGTTGCTGCAAAACCCACGGTACACACACGATTCATTGTACAATCAGATGCATCATAAACTGCTTGCCCGTCTGGCCAGGCTAGACGGTGATTACAGTAAGGCGATTGAGCACCTGCAACTGGCCACCGAGTACGTTTCTACTGCGGACCTGAACATGATGATGGTGACCACGTTCGTCGACGCCGGCCAGTTCCAATCGGCCCGGCAGCATATAGCAGCTGCCCGGAACAACGCACCATTACACCCGCTGAAACGCCATGTCTGGCACAGTCAACTTGACGAACTGACGCAATACGTGGACGAGATGGAAGGCCAGGCACCCGTCAGCCACTAACCAGCAATTGACCTTCCGCACAAGGTGCTTTTCTTCCTATGACGACTGATCATTCCCGAATAGAGCTTTCGATCATCATACCGGCAAAGAACGAGGGTACGTCGATCAAAGACGTCATCTCGCGAGCGAAAGACCGTTTCCCTGATGCTGAATTAATCCTTGTTGATGATGGGTCCAGTGACGATACGGCGGCTATCGCCGAGCAAGCCGGGGCAAAGATAGTGCGAAATCCCGAAAGCCTGGGAAACGGGGCCGCCGTCAAAAGCGGGGCCCGCGCAGCAAGCGGAGACATACTCTGCTTCCTCGATGGGGACGGGCAGCATGACCCGGCCGACATCGAACCGATGCTTGACAAGCTGGACTCCGGGTATGACATGGTCATAGGCGCAAGAAACTACGGATCCCACGCCAACATGGGCCGGCTTGCCGCGAACGGACTCTACAACGCGTTCGCTTCACTCATCTGCGGCCGGCGCATTCCCGACCTGACGTCGGGCTTCCGGGTGGTCCGTGCACGACTGTTTCGCCAGTTCCTGTATCTGCTGCCGAACGGCTTTTCCTACCCGACGACGATCACGATGGCGTTCCTTCGTAGCGGCTATCCCGTCGCCTTTGTACCAATTTCCGCCAGTAAACGCACAGGCAAGAGCCACATTCGACCGTTGCGCGACGGAGTGCGATTTTTTGCAATTATCTTCAAGATTGCGACCCTGTATGCACCTTTGAAGATCTTTCTACCCGCCAGTGCATTATTCTTCCTGACCGGTCTGGGCTATTACGCATATACGTTCCTGACGATGGGCCGGTTCACGAATATGAGCATGCTGCTGTTTAGCGCGGCGGTCGTGATTTTCCTGATTGGCCTGATCTCAGAGCAAATTACTGCCCTCACCTTCAGTAAATCGTAGTCATGCGCCACAGCGTCTTCGTAACAGGCACGCGTGCTCAGTTGGTTAAGGTCGCACCGGTATTGACGCGTGCGGTTGCGTCGGACCTTCCACATTCAGTTTGGCTGGCTGGGCAGCATACCGAGTCAATCGACGACCTGATGCGCGACTTTCAGCTGAAGTCTCCTATCTTTTATGCGCCATCAGGGAAAGAACGGTCAAATATTATCGGGTTGCTAAGCTGGTTCCCTGGAGCGCTTATCGCATGTCGCCGGTACATTCGTGAATGCATCCGCGATGGTCTGAGATTTTTGGCTATTATATTCAAGGTTGCAACACTTTATTCCCCATTGAAAATCTTTCTGCCGATCAGTGGTTTCTTCTTTGTAACCGGCCTCGGTTACTATGCTTATACTTATCTTACGATCGGACGTTTCACCAATATGAGTTGGTTGGTTTTCAGTGCTTCGGTAGTTATATTTTTGATTGGCTTGATTTCCGAACAAACAACCGCAATGATGTGCAGCAAGACCTGAATGGCGTTGCCCCGGTCTCACATTTGATGTCACCAGACTTGGCTGTTAATAAGGATAGTTCTCGAATTCTTATCGTTACCCGTAACTTTCCGCCGTTATGGGGTGGGATGGAATTGCTGAATTTGAGAATGGCCGAAGAACTTGCCAGGCGCTACACGGTGTGGATCGTCGGTCCGAAGGGTGCCTCGGCTCATGTGCCTGTGTCTGTCCGTGTATCTGAACTCAAACTGAAACCCCTCGCACTTTTTCTTCTCCTCGCCCTTTGGCGGACACTACGATGTGCAAGATCGTGGAAGCCCGAGACCATTCTCGCCGGAAGCGGCTTGACAGCGCCGGTTGCCTATGTTGCAGCTCGCGTTTCGGGAGCCAAAACTGCCGTTTATCTGCATGGCCTGGATGTGGGGCTGCAAAATCGGATTTACCGGCTCATTTGGATGCCGGCCATTCGCCGTATGGACCATGTCATTGCCAATAGTCAAGCCACGGCTGAGCTGGCTCTCAATGCCGGCGTCAATCGCAATAAAATCGATATCGTCCATCCCGGTGTCGACCTGCTGGCGTCGACGAAAAATAGCGTACGCAGTAAAGAGTTTCGCGACGAACAGAACCTGAACGGCAAACGGATCTTGCTTTCGGTCGGTCGACTCACAGAACGAAAGGGTTTGCGCGAGTTTGTACAGGATGTCCTCCCGAAAATTGTCGCGGGCTGTCCTGCTGCAGTGTTGGTTATAATCGGGGACGCACCTGTTCACTCATTACACGCAAAGTCGCAAACACCCGAAAGTATCCAGGCAATCGCAAATTCCATTGGTATTGGCACGCACCTCAGGTTTATGGGTGTCATTACTGACCGTGAACAACTTGCAGCCGCCTACGAAGCTGCCGACGTTCATGTCTTTCCTGTACGCCGGATACCGGGCGATCCGGAGGGATTCGGTATGGTGGCTGTGGAGGCCGCATCATTCGGCCTCGCAACAGTCGCCTATGCAACTGGCGGTATTGTGGATGCGGTATCGGACGGTGTATCCGGACATCTTGTCGCACCGGGTGATTCAGTCGCGTTTGTCTCGAAAGTACTGCAATTACTGCAACACCCTTTGGATCATGACCGACTTTATCAACATGCCGCGCAATTCGCTTGGCCACGATTTGGCGAGAGACTTCTCCAATCATTGCAAAAATCTTGATTGTAAATGGACCAAGTTCGAACAAAAGTATTAATTCTGAGTTTCGTCATAATCTCGCGCTGCTGCTTCCGCTCATCCATCGCGGCATCGCATCATGCTACCCGCTGCCCGTATATGATTAACTGGACACGCGTCGCTCAAGGTTTCAGTATCCTCATCATGAACCGTTCTTACTCCGCAAGTTTGGAAAAGGATGTTGAATTCCTGTCGGATCATAATCGCCACCAATGGCGTCCAACCTGAATATCTCGATTCGCTTCCCGCGGCTCGGTGGGCTCGCAAGGAGCACCATTGGGGTAATGGCGTGGAACGCGACACGCCTGCTCGTGCAGTTGGTGTGGGTTTTACTGCTGGCACGGGCGCTGGGTGCGGACGGATACGGCACCTTCTCAGGCATCGCCGGCCTCGCGCTCGCGATGAGCGGGATCGTCGGCCTCGGTCTTGGGCTGCGAATGTACCAAGACGTCGCGCGCCAGCCCGACCTGTACCCCCGGCGATGGCACCAGGTTTGGCGGGGCCTGTGGTGGAGCGGTGGTGGCATTGCCCTGCTCTTCCTCGTAATCGGCCGCTGGCAGTTCGGGGCGTTCGGCTGGGACCTGTTGATTGCTATCGCAGTATCGGAACTCATCCTCGCGCCGGTTGTGACCCAGATTGCGTTCGCTTATGCAGCGCACAGGCGGATGGCTTGGGCCGCAGCTGTCCCGGTCGTTCTCGCGGTGGCGCGCGTGCTCGCCGTACTCCTGTTCCAGCTAATCGGCTACGAAGGTGACATCGCGGCTTACGCAGGATTGCACGCGTCAGCGACGGCGTTCGCCATAGTTGCGTTGCTTGTGCTTCAGAAGCGCAACTTGCCCGCGGACGCCGTCGTGGCGCCGCTGACTTGGCGTGATGTGAAAAGCGGTCTCGGATTCTCGGCGGTATGGGCTAGCGGCTTGGCGCTGGGATCCGCCGACAAGGCTGTAGCCCTCAAGCTCGGTGGTGCCGAGCTCGCTGGCCATTACACGGTGGCCTATCGGTTCGCTGGTATCGTGGCGCTCCCGGTAGATGCCCTGGTGATGGCGGTCATGCCCCGCTTGTTCCGCGTCGGTGCCGGCATGCAGGAGCATCCGCGAATACTCAGTATCCTTGCAATAGCGACCTGTGCCTACGGCGTGGTCGCGGGAGGCGCTGTATGGTTGTGTGCCGACGCAATCCCCTGGCTATTTGGCGAAGGGTTCGTAGCGGCAGCCGAGACTGCCCGTATGATGGCGATTTATGTTCCGATCTACTGTATGCGGATATTAGCTTGCAACGTGTTACTCGGCATTGGCCAGAAACGCTGGCGATTCGGCAGCGAACTCGTTGCACTGGCACTAATAGTGATCGTGGGGGTTATCAGGATTCCGACCGGCGGATTGGGTGGAGCGGTCGAAGCGCTGATCGTGGCGGAGTCAAGCCTGATGCTATTGGCGTGGTGGCGCGTCGTTACGCGCCCTGTCACCGCGGCGGAACATTCGGCGTGAGCGGAACGACGTACGACTATCTCCAGGCGATCGTCGCCGGCCTCTCACCAATCTCGACACGGGCTGCGCCAGCGCCTGGCTCGGTTCTGCCTGTCGCGTGTCTGTATTGCGATCGGTACAGAATGGTATGCCTCGGCTTCGCCGACTTCTGAATGGGCTCGGCGTAATTGATCTAGTGGTAAGCAAAGGTGAGGCCTACTGCAAGAAGGCTTTGTAAGCTACAATGTCACCGCACCTGAATCTACTTCAACCGGCGCATGACGCCTAGGTTGCGTTCAGCCATGAATATTGTTGCCAGCGAAGCAAGCACATGCCACCTTGCAATCCCCGCAAGCCACACCAGGCCGGGTTCAGGCAATGAACGGGATGTCCCACCAGCAGTTCCTGGAAGTAGTCCGATCGCACGAACTCTTGGGCGCCCTGAGCGAATTTCCGGCTCCCCAGGAAGGCACGAGGCGCCGAACGGTGTTGGAGATCGGCGCCGGCACCGGGCAGCAGGCAAGAATGCTGCAGGAGTACGGTTTCGAAGTCATTGCCATCGACCTGCCGACAAGTCACTATCGCCGTGATCGCATTTTTGATGTGATCGAGTATGATGGCCGCACCATCTCGTGCGCGGCAGACAGCATCGACGTGGTCTTCAGTTCAAACGTTCTCGAGCACGTCGCGGAGATTGACTCGTTCTTGGATGAGACCATTCGCGTCATGGCTCCGAATGGTCTCGCTATACATTTTGCCCACCAGTGCATGCCGAACATGGAGTATTCCGGCACACTATATTTGGCTCACGAGAAGGTTGTTTCTTTTCTTGAAAACGATCATCAAGTCTGCGAACCCGGGCATCAGTAATGGTAGATCGCCAGCAGCGCCGAGCACGTTGCATGAGTGGATCGGAACGTTATTCCCGATCCGACATGACGAGCGTGGTACGGCCCTCACGAAAGTGCTTTACTACTCAAAGGCGTGGTGGCGAAGTCGATTCGAGAATCATCACCTCACGGCGGATACGATCAAGGACAACTATCTCTTCTACACGATGGCCAACTCGCTAACGGATCGCATCTCCATTGAGATGCGGACGCGTTTATCCAGGCTGTTGGGGTCGTCGTGTCGCATCTACGTCCTACTGAACTTTCAGCCACGCAGCGCATCCGCTGGAGGGAGCGCCGGAACGTGACAAAGGCCACGACACTCTCCGCACTTAGGCGCGTTGCTAAGAAACTTTCCTTCGGCGGCCGTTTCTTGCTGGCGCAGCGAATTCTTCGGCGGGTGTACTACGGCATACCGGTTACCGTACGTGTTGACGACTTTGATGGCGACCTCACGATGGACCTGCGCCTCTCGGAACACATGCAAAGCCGGATCTTTTGGGTCGAGTATTACAGCCGGGAAATTGTTGCGCTGATCAAGAGATTGGTTACGGAAAGCATGGTGTTTGTTGATATAGGAGCCAACATCGGTGAGATCACAATGGTCGCGGCAAAGTGCGTCGGCGACACAGGACGGGTTATTGCCTTCGAGCCAGTGGATCACCCTGCAGACATGCTGCAAAAGAATGTCTCGGATAATCAGCTGCTGAATGTGACAGTCGTTCGGGCAGGATTATCGGACAAGATAGGCACGTGCCCGATATACGAATCCTGCGGACAAGACACGCCGCATGATGAGAACTATGGATTGAATAGTCTGTACGGTGGACCGAATGAATCACCTATTCAAACTGTCAACATCACTACGCTTGACGAATACTTACGCCGCAACCCAGCGGACCGCGTCGACATCATCAAGATCGATGTCGAAGGCGCTGAGCTTCCGTGCCTGCGAGGCGCAGCAGGGACGCTGCAGCTGTTCCGGCCGCACCTGATAATTGAAGTTCAGCGGAAGTCCGCGGAAGCCGCCGGTTATGACCAGTGTGACGTCCTGGATTACCTTGCAAAATTCGGTTACGAGTTCAGCATCATCGGTCGTGCGGGACGACTGCGTTGCATCGACCTTCACACCCTCTCGGACTATCAGAACGTCCTTTGCTCCCCTCCCAGCGGTCTTTGCCGCCGCGACCCTGCATGAAGATCTGGCTGCTGCTCAGCCGCCTCGACAACGGCGGTCTGGAGCGCGTCCAGATCAACCTTGCGGGCGCATTCCAGATCCGGGGGCACGATGTGCGGATTGTGGCCGGGCAGGTAAACAAGCACTTCCGCGGCCAACTACCCACCGGTGTATCGCTCATCGAAGTTGCGCCGCACGGCGCGGCGGAGTTCCCTTTCGGATTGCTCAAGTGTCTTATCCGCGAGCCGCCGGACTGCGTATTCACCACGTCGAATGACGTGGCATGTATGATGTTGATGATTCGTCGGCTTGTGTTCCGTCGATTGCGTGTGGTCGTGACCCAGCATTCATCGCTGGCGGGGCAATTACGTCATGCAAAAGGGCTTGAGCGCATTAAGCTATCGCTAATCCATACGGCAATGCGCTTCCTGTTTTCGAGTGCCGACGGAATTGTCGCCGTCTCGCATCAAGTAGCCGCCGATCTTTGCCGCGAACTTGTGCTGAATGAGGATTGTGTGCGTGTTATCCATAACCCGATAGTGACTCCAGATTTCGAAGATCTGATTAGTCGACAGTGCCAATGGCCTTGGCCTAACGACGGCATTCCTGTCATTGTCTTTGTGGGAAGGCTGTCACACGGGAAACGCATAGATTTACTGCTCGCTGCATATCGAAATGTCCGACGCGACATGCCTGTCAGGTTGCTGATGGTCGGAAGCGGTCCATTGCGGAGATGGCTTGAGCGTGAGGCTGTTCAACACGGCTTCCGGGACGACTGTGCACTCACTGGTTTTGTCGAGAACGTCCTACCGCTCATTCGCCAATCACATGTGCTCGTACTGCCTTCCGACTACGAAGGATTCGGTAATGTCCTCGTCGAGGCGATGGCGTGCGGCACGCAGGTCGTTGCAACCGATTGCCCCCATGGGCCGTCGGAAATCCTCGACAGCGGTACTTACGGGCAGCTTGTCCCGACTGGAGATGCGGTCGCACTGGAGGCAGCAATCCGTGCCGTCCTGGAGCACCGCTTCGCTGTCCCAGCAGAAACGCTGAAAGAACGCGCGCAGGCATTCACTCTCGATAAGGCAGTCGACGCATACCTTAAGGTACTGTCAGGGACAGTTTAACGCCGCTGCCGAACGCCGCCGCAATCTTGCACTGCTGCAAGCGGTGGTTACCACCGCGGGGAAAACATGATGCGCATACTTGTCCTCTGCAAGCGCAACTACACCGGAAAGGATTTGCTCGACGACCGCTATGGCAGGCTTTACGAAATTCCGGAGTGTCTTGCCGGGCTGAGGCACGAGGTTCGGGGCGTAGCACTCAGTTATCGTCCTCGATCCAGCAAGACATACCGGTGGAGCGACGCTCCCGGAGTGCGCTGGCATTCCATTAATGCATTGCCGTTTGGCCTGCTGCGGTACGGCGCCATTGTTGCGGGACTGACCAGAGGTTGGAAGCCGGATATCATCTGGGCGAGTTCGGACGTCCTGCATATTCTGCTTGCCGCACGCCTGTCGCGCCGACATGGGATACCTTTCGTCGCCGACCTCTATGACAACTACGAGAGTTTCGGCATGGCGGGCATGCCCGGCGCAATAAAGTCGTTCCGTTCAGCATGCCGGAAAGCTGCCGGCGTTACCGTGGTTAGTAATGCATTGAAGTGCCGGGTTGCAACGACTTGTGATCAGCAACAAAAGGTGGCTGTGGTTGGGAATGCGGTGAGGGACGACCTGTTTTTCCCACGCGACAAGGCAGCAAGCCGAGCGACGCTCGATTTGCCTGCGCACGTGAAACTGATCGGCACGGCGGGATCAATCACGGCAAACCGCGGCATTTCAGACATGTTCGATGCATTCGATCAAATGGCGCGCAAGGACGAACACGTTTGGCTCGTTCATGCCGGACCGGTCGACCACATAGCTTCGCGCTATAAGCATCCCAGGATTATCAACTTGGGGGCATTACCTCTTGAAGTCGTTCCAACTTTTCTGTGTGCGCTCGACGTGGCCGTCGTGTGCAACAGGGATTCTGATTTCGGGCGATATTGTTTCCCCCTCAAGTTCTACGAAACCATAGCGTGCCGTGTACCGCTGGTGGTCGCCGATGTTGGGGATGTCGGTCAGCTCCTCGCTAACTACCCGCACTGCCGCTACAAACCCGGTGATCCAAACGAACTGGCGATCAGAATTCAGCGGCATCTTCAGGAAAGAACATTCGATATCCCTTTCGAAGTTCCATCCTGGTCGGATCGAGCGCGCAATCTGGAGTCGTTCCTACGTGACTGTATCTCGTTTTGCGGGATGCAGACGGCACCGCATTGCAGCGAAGCGACTCGAAGATCGTAGGCGACCGGGGCTTTCCACTGGGTTCATATCGGCGATTGTCCTCATTTAAGGGGAACTATAGCGGCAACGCCGGTATTCCTTACGATCTCCGGTGCCAGAACCGACGATCTGCCCTGAAAAACCGGTTCCTTCCCGGATCGTGCCGCGCGTCGTCAGAAAACTGTGAACTGCGTCACATTGGCCTCGCGCGGTGTGTCGGAGTACTTTACGATCGATGATCGGAGGTGACTTAACTAATTGTTTTTACTGAACACCTAAGGCTGGCACGGGCCTTGCTTTAGTTAAGGGCCATGAGTACTTCAAAAATCGCCTGGGTATTCGTCACAGTACTGCTGATCGCCGCCCTTCCCCGGAATGCGGACGCCGGCAGCCTGGACATCGTCATCAACGGCAAGTCGCATCACGTCAATTCGAAGTACAACTGGAACGAGGACAATCTGGGCCTCGGTCTCGAGTACGAATTTGCCGGCTCGTCGCGCTGGATCAAGACCGTCAACGCCAATACGTTCGTCGACAGCCTGGAAAACATGAGCTACATGGCTGGCGCGGGCCTGAAGCGCCGCCTGCTGATGACGGACCGTCTCGGTGGGCTGTATCTGGATGCCGGCGTCGTTGCGTTCCTGATGTCGCGCAAGGACATCAACGACAGTCGGCCCTTCCCGGGGCTGTTGCCGACGCTGACGTTCGGCAACCGTTACGCCGGCGTCAACCTGACCTATCTCCCGCAAAAGGTGGTCCACGACGTGGCACACGCCAACGTGGTCGATCCGACGATCGGAGGTGTGTTTTTCATGCAATTTAAGCTTCGATTGTCGAACTTCGGCAACTGACCCTACGTCGCCGGCCCGATCCACACCTGCTGCGCGTTGACGAACTCGCGGATGCCGTACGGCTCCAGTTCGCGGCCAAAGCCTGAACGCTTGATGCCGCCGCTCGGCAGGTGCAGGTCGGTCTTGACAATACCGTTGACCGCCGCCTGGCCGGCTTCGATCTCCCTGGCCAGTGCCTCGCCCCGTTCGGCGCTGCTCCAGACTGCCGCCGCAAGACCGTAGGGCGTATCGTTCGCGATTCGCAAGGCTTCGTCGGCCGTCGCTGCCTTCATGACGACGGCCACCGGGCCGCAGGTCTCCTCACGGGCCGCCGCCATTTCAACGGTCACGTCGGCCAGCAGCGTCACCGGGTAGAAGAATCCGTCACCCGGCGGCATCTCGCCGCCGAGCAGGCAGCGGGCGCCCGCCTTGATCGTGTCGGCGACTTGACGGTGCAGCTGATCGCGCAGGTCTCCCCGCGCGATCGGCCCGACGTCGGTCTTGTCGTCGCGCGGATCGCCGAGTTTCAGGCGCGAAAGCCGCGCCTCGAGCAAATCCACCATGCGATCGTAGGTCTCGGCCTCGACGATGATACGCTTCGCCGCGATGCAGCTCTGGCCGGCGTTTATCATGCGAGAAAGCGTAATGGCATCGGCCGCCATTTCGAGGTCGGCATCGGCGAGCACGATACAGGGATCCGAGCCGCCGAGTTCGAGCACGGCGTGCTTCACCTCCGAGGCCGCGACTGCCGCGACCGACGCACCCCCTTTTTCCGACCCGGTAAACGAGACCGCCTGTATGCGCCGGTCCCGAATGACCGCCTCGACCCAGTTCGTCTCGATCGCCAGGTTCTGCAGGAGATTGGCCGGCCCCGGCACGCGTGTGAACAACTCGCCAACGGCCTCGGCACAGGCGGGAACGTGCGGATCGTGCTTCATGACACAGGTGTTGCCCGCCATCAGCGCCGGTGCACAGAAGCGGAACGCCAGCCAGAACGGCGCGCGTGACTGATCGGCGTTAGTAAAGCTCGCGCGTATAGATGCGGCGATCGTCGCCGCGGTAGATGCCAAAAGTCGCTGTGCCTGCCGGGTTCTCCAGACCGGGAACCGCCACATTCCAGTCGAAACGCAGCCATGCCGGTACGTCGGCCGTGATCGTCGTGCTGCCGTCGTTCCCATCGCCAGGGGCCTGAAGATACAAATTGAAGTCCCCACCCAACGTCGGTTCCCGGTATCGCAGGCCCGCTGGACCTGAAGCAGCACAACCGACGCCGCTGCTGCCCGGTGCACCATACTCGATCACACAGGTCTCGCCTGCTCCAAGATTACTCGTGAACGATCCCAGCGACAGCGTGACACCGGAGCTGCAGCTATCGTCGAGGTTCGTCACGAAGCCCGTTGCGTTGCCCTGGAAATATTCGGCGCGCATCGGCACGTTAAGATAGACACGTTCCGAACCAATCGCGTTGATCAGTCGAATCCGCCCGAAACGCATTTCCGCGCCCGCATTGAATATTATGCCGCCACCCCCACCGAACGTGACCGGGTTTGTCAGTGCCACGACGCCGTCTGCGTCGACGATATCGATACTCAAAGCGATGTCGGCGCCAAACGGCGCTTCGGGTGCTGCCCGGGTGTAGGACAGACCCGCACCCGCGCTGAACGTCAGCGTCGCCTGTCCGTTGCCCAGCGGGCCAATTGCAGGATCGCTCCCGGTACCGGGCAAGCCGGACGAATCCAGCGCTCCGTTTGCCGATGCATAGGTGCGGTTCTGCAACGTGCCGTTATTGATCCGGAAATACGCGCCTTCGTAGTTCTGCGTCACGCTGCCGTCCGTTGCGCGCGCCGTCGCCGTGATCACCGGCACCGCCGAGTAGGTGAACGGCTGGCCCATGTACGTGAACGAGCCGGCACCGCACGCTGTTTCGAACATCGGGGTATTGAGCGACGCGGTAAAATGATCCGGGTGAAAGCGGCCGACATTACCGGACTCAATGCCGGGCACATTGCCCGCGCCGAGGTAGTCGCCGTCACCCACGGACGGCGTCAGAGTAATGACTCCCACTTCCGCCCAGGCGAAATCGGTACCGGTCGCCAGTCCGCCCGTGAACGATCCAAAGCCGATCCCGGAGCTTATCCCCGGATTATTGCCGCCGGCCGGGCTGACCAGGTTGGCACCCAGGTCGACAGTTTCCGGGACAAACTCCTGGCCGTAATTCGGCGTTACATCGCCATCGGCATCGAGTGCGGTGACTGTCACCGAGAACGGGCGGCCCGCCGCCGTGAACGCATCACCAGCCGCATCGGCCGCGCCCGGGTTCGGCACACCGTTTGCGTCCTCGATACCGGACAGCGCGAAAGTATAGGGCCTGACAACAAAGGGGGCCGTCGCGCCCCGAATACCATCCGGCAAGTTGGGGTCCGTTACATTGTCGTCCGCGAGGAACAGCTGGATCTGCCCGGCATCCTTGTAGCGACCGGTGAATGCCGCCTGTCCATTATTGAATGTCAACTGCAAGGTCCCGGCACCGGCCTCCGTGCCTGCCACGGCGTTTCCGTCAGCGCTCGGGACGATGCTGCCGCTGGCGGGATTCGCATAGTCAAACCACACCTGGAGGTCTTTCGCACCATCGTATGACTCAATGACACCGCACACCGGGTCAGTCGGCGCCTGGCCGTAAGCCGTGATGTAGACGGGGAAATCTACCGCCGCCACTTGCGCCGGCGCGAACGGCACGACAATGCCGGGCGGGTTCGACAGCGGTGTGGCTGTCACGCTGAAGCCGCTCGCCGAGAACGTCATCTGGCCCTCGCTGTCGGTATCCCGAATGCCGGAGTCGGACGTCTGGTAGACGTCGAGATCAAATGCCGCTGTGCCCTGCCGGTAGCTCAGCGCAAACGTCGCCTCGGACTCACCAAGCGGCCACTCGTACGTCGCAACACCGTCGTCGTCAGTTGCATCGACCAGGACGCCGGTGCCGTTGACGAGTGACCATGTGCCATTGCCCGTTTGCGTATCAAGCGTCACTTGTGCGTTGTAATCGAGGCGGGGTGTGCCGGCCAGGCTGTCCACCACCTCGACACCGACGGTTTCGTCGAGACAGTTGATGCCATGGTTGTCGTGTGTGATCACGAACTCGGCGGAGGCACACGATTCGCACGGCCTGGTACGGTTCATGTGGTCGGTCACCTGCTGGGCATTGATCGACGCATCCCAGATGACCAGCTCGTCGATATCGCCATTCCAGTACCGGTTCCGCTGTTGCGAGTTCTCGCCAATGAATAGCGGGAGGTTGTTCGTATTGATCGCTGCCGAGTAACTGGCGGTATTGACCAGGTTGCCATTGATGTAGATACGCATCTCGGACCGGTCGTAGGTCGCGGCAATGTGGTACCAGACACCCGGGCTCGGCACGACGTTGCTGTTCAGGTCCGCGCCTGCGCAGCCGCCGTTCAGTCCGAAGGAGATACCGTATTGCGGGTTGCCGGGCAGGGAATCCGAGATTTCACAACCGCCGTTGAGGTGCAGCCGGTAGGCGCTGTCTCCCTTGGCGGCAATGGCTTCCCAGGCCCTGAACCCACCGCCATTGTGACGTGCCCAGACTGCAAGGCTTACGCCTTCGCTGAGATCAAGCGTCGCATTGTCCGGCACGGAGACATACGACGAACTGCCGTTAAAGCCGGCGGCGCTGCACATCTGTCCGTCCGGCTCCACGACGATACCACCAGTCGATACGCCGTCCAGGCCGTTCGGGCCTGCGTCGATGACGACGCTACCGTCGAATCCCAGTGTGCAGTCATCGAGCGGCCAGTCGCCGACAACATTCGGCACCGGCACTGTACAGGTCGTTACCTCGCCGTTCTCGCCGCCGTGGTACACCGTGCCGGTGGACGAGACCCACACATCGCGGATGTCATTGTTTGCCTCGGTCGATTCCTGCCACGTGCTGCCGTCGAAGTACATCACGGTACCGCCGTCGCCACCGGCGTATATCTGGCCGTCCGAGCCGCCATAGATGCCATACAGGTTCTCGCCGGCGCTGGCGACGACCTGGCAGCTGTTGCCGTCGTTTCGCAGCACCTGGTTCTGGTACACCATGTACAGGTTGCCCTGGCCGTCGCCCCACAGGTCGCGGACATTGTTGCCGCGGCGGCATTCATCGTTCTCGCCTATCCAGGTATTGGCCTGCCGGTCGTAGATATAAACCTCGCCGCGACCATTCATCGCATAGGCGTAATTTGCGTCTCCCCAGACATCCTCGATGTCGCGATTGTCGGTGCCGGCCGCCGCACTCTCGTTCGACCAGTTGCTGCCGTCGAAGCGGTAAATCAAGCCGTTCTGGCCAACTGCGTAGACCTCGTTAGCCGATGCAGCCCATACGCCATTCAGGTCGCGATTGCCCGGCGCAAAACCGGAAATATCCACCCACGATCCGCTGACCAGGCGTACCGCCGTGCCGTCTTCGCCGACTGCGAACGCCGTCGCGGAGTCCACAACGGAAACATCCAACAGGTCATCGTTGTTGATCGGGCTGGGCATTTGCACCCACGACGTACCGTCGAAACGGTGAATTTCGCCGTCACTGCCGACACCAATGACGTTGCTGTCACTACTGCCGGAGATGCCGATGAAGTCCTCGCCGCTTACGGTTTCGCTCACGCAGACGGGCATCGCCGCAAGAGGCGCGCTCGCGACGAGCAGTCCGATCACGCTGGCCCTTCGGAGAGTTTGATGCCACTTGGCTGACAGGCCGGAGTCCATCATCACGATGCGTCCGTGACGGTCGCGCGCACCCGGCGGGACACATAGTCCGGACTGCCGTAGCTGCCTGAATAGGCAAACGCGTCGATGACATAGACGGTGCTGGTGCGGGCAGCTTCGGCATGCGTCGTGCTCGAGCATTGCGCCTCGACGACGAAGCCGGACAGGCCACCTTCGGTCAATGGGATCGATTGCGAACCACAGTTGCCGTTGACCAGCGCGTCGTAGGTGGCGGCCTCTATGCCGGCCTTGGCCGCCGCGTATGCGCGGGCGCCCTGAGTCGCCAGTACGACAGTCTGCTGCTGCACCGCGGTCAGACGTACGGCAACGGCACCGAGTGCCGCAAGCACAATCAGCAGGAACAGGGCCGGCACCAGCGAGAAGCCGTCATCCTTGCGCGCATATCCACGCATCATCGCTGCGCTCCGTCAGGGTACATTGTCAACGTGCACCTGGTGCAGCAGCGACACTGTCTCACTGGCCTCGCTGATCGCAAGCGTCAGTGTGACCAGCCCGGCACGCTGTGCCGTGCCGGCGGCGTAACTCAGTTCGCAATCGCTGACGCGATCGGTGACAAGCGTCGCCGTCGCACCGGCACTCACCAGTTCCGCATGGCTGTCGCGGCTGGCCTGGTTTGCTGCAATCGAATAGCCCGCGTAGCGTCGCAGTGTCCCGGCACCGAGGTCACAGAGGTACGTCACCGGGCCATCAATAAGGAACAGCCGCTGGCCCGGTGAACCGAATGCGAACCGGAACGACGGCGTCAGTGCAATTCTGTCTTCGCCGGGTGCGGCTGCGTCATCTATATCGATGCGTGTGTTGGCGGGCGTTATGACGTTGCCGAGTTCATAGGCATCCGCGCCCGGCACACCGACGTTGTAAATCGAAAGGTAATGGCCGGTCGATGAAAACGGTCGCGTGATTGATGTGAACTGGCCAACGCTGTTGAATGACCCATCCGCGCTGCTGAAATCGAGCTGGCTGTCCGGGTCGGCTGGCGGGGGTTGCTCGCGGTAACGGACGCCATCCACCGAATTGAGCATTTCGAGTGCCACCGTGCCGCCGGTCGCGGTGACGCGCACGCTGTTTGGCAATGCCCGGCGTACGTCCCTGGCCAGGCGGCGCAGCGCGTTTTCCGCCAGGTCGACGAGTTCCGCGCGCCGGGTCTGGTCGTCGAAGGCTGCGATCGGTCCGGCGACAAACATTGCCATGAACGAGACGACGATCGAGCTGATGACAATCGTTACGATCAGCTCGACCAGTGTGAACGCCTGTTGCCCGCGCTTCATGGCATCAGTACCGGGTGCGATAGCCGCTCAGCGTCAGGCTGACGTCGGCGCCGCGGCTGACCGTGACATCACTGCGCACGGCATCGGCGGCCGGCACGGACGGTAGTGCCGACGAATTGCTGACACTGACTGAGACCGTGTAGGCCGCGAGGCCGGCGATCGGGCTGCCAAACTGGTCACGCGGTGGCGTATCGATGAGGCCGTCGTAGTCATCGAGATCGTCATAAGCGGTGCGGCTGCCTTCGCCATCAGAACCATCAGGGTCTGTATAAGAGCGCAGCAGGATTTCCTCGAGATATGCCTCGGCGATTGCCGACGCCTGGTGCCGGATCATCGGGTCCGCGCTGGCCGCCGTGTTTGATGCCAGTACGCCAAGAACAGCGCCCGCGGCTATGCCGACGATAACGATGGATACCAGCAACTCGACGAGCGTTACGCCGCGCTGGAACGCAAGCCCGCCGTAAGGACTGCAGTGACGCAGCGACCCACCGTCATCGCGAGGAGCGCAGCGACGTGGCGATCTCGTAACAGTACCGGCGGTGCCAGGTTCACGAGATTGCCGCGCTGCGCTCGCAATGACGGGCGGCCGCTTCATGGGCCGGTCACAAGGCCGCTATCGGCCTGGAGAGTCAGTGTGTGCGGGCCAATGGCTATTGATCGGTTTGACCCCAAACTGGTGCGGCCGAGGGGGTCGAAGACGACGGTCAGGGATGTGGCGGCTGTTACGCCTGACGGCGCGGAGCCGGACGCGGTCTGTCCCGTGGAAAGCAGGACGGGTGCGGGAAAGCTGCTGTCGGTCGGGTCGCAGTGCCCAGCTGACGCGTCTTGCTGCATGAGGCTGTAGCTGGCCGGTGCGATGTCCACCCGGACCCTGCAGCCGCTGCCAACAGAAATTTTTTGCGCATAGCGCAACGCTGATGCCAATTCCTCGGCATAGGCGCGTTCATCAAAGCTGCGATTGTCAAAAAAGCGTGGGCCGGCCAATGCGCCCAGGATACCGATGATGACGATTACGAGGATCAGTTCGACGATGGTCAGGCCGGATTCGCGGGCGGGACGCAGCTCGCGAAACCGGCCTGAACCGGCGACTACAAACTGCGGAAATCTGTTCATACTACCCTCTACCGGAATACAGGCTCCGCGTCAGACTGTGGACGTGGCAATACCCGTCATCGCGAGGAGCGTAGCGACGTGGCGATTTCGTCCGGTTACCTGCATAGCCAGGTTCACGAGATTGCCGCGCTGCGCTCGCAATGACGGTGCCTGACTGCCGCGCTGCGCTCGCAATGACGGTGCCTGACTGCCGCGCTGCATTCGCGATGACACGATCGGGCTCCGGGAATGCAGGTTGCATCAGCAACCTGCATTCCCGAAGTCCCGGCACCCATCAGCAGCCGTCAGTATCGACGACGAATCCGGGTGCGCCATTGGCCGCAGCTTCGGTGTATACGACCGAACATTCAGCAGGCGTCGTTGCACCGCTTTTCACGATCGTGACTGAAGTACCAGCGACTGTGGGAGGTTCAAAGCCGGTCCTGTCGGACAGCGTGGTCGCAGCATCAGCGGCACTTGGATAGCCGTTGACGATGTCAATGTCCACCCCTTCCATAGTGACCGGCGTAGCGTTGGTAGCCAGGTACAAGCCGTGCGCCATGGCCGAGGCGCTGCGCAGACTGCCGGCGAGCCCCTGAACTGTCGCGGAACGTGCTTCACTTTCCAGTGATGCGAATCGCGGCAGGGCAAACGCCGCCAGGATACCCAGCAGTGCAATGACGACAACCAGCTCGATGAGCGTGAAGCCGCGTGTAGTTACCCTATTCATAGTGTCTTCCTTACTCCAGAGGATTGAACCATCGCTGTCATCCCGACCAGCGCTTTATTTAAATACTGTTTGACGTCAGAAATCATTCCCCCCGGCCAACCAGTCTGCGCCGGCTATGCGTAGTAGCCGAATTCCATATAATTCATCGTTTTGCGCGTTAAAAATGCCGTCTGCGTCACGATCCTCGAAGATCACACGCACCGCGAACTGCGGATCGTCAAAAGTGTGATCCCGTACCGAGAACGCGTACGGCTTGCCTGTTTTGTAGACCAGCCGGTTATTGTCCGATTCGAAGTACCAGTGACGTGCCGGCAGCTCCGTGCCGCTGCCTGAGTGGACACCGGCATAGGCTCCGGGCGGCTCCAGCAACAGCTCCATCGGATTGATCTGCTCCAGCTCGGCAATACTCGCGGACTGTCCGCGTGCGATGCGTTGCGCCGCCTCCATCACCAGGGAATTCTTGAGTTGACTTTCGACAGTCAGGACCGCGACGCGCTCAGCTTCGTCGAGATAGGGCAGCAACCGGGAAATCCCAACGGCTATCAGTACACCGATAATAATAATGACGACCGTGAGCTCGAGCATCGAGAAGCCCGCGCATCGCGAGCGCCGTATCGGCTGCACAATTACCATAGCCGCCGGCTGCATCACGTCAGCCCGCCCTTGCCCTGGCAACCATATCCCACATGGGCAGGAACACACCGAGCGCGAGTATCAGCACCATGGCGCCGACCGCGACAATCAGGATAGGCTCGAGCGCGGCGCTCAGGTTTTCAAGGTCGTAGTCGACCTCACGCTTGTAGTAGTCAGCCGACTCGTCGAGGAGTTCCGGCAGTGCACCGGTTTCTTCACCGAGTGCGATCATCTGCAGTACAAGAGGCGTAAACAGCGTCGTGCTGCGGGCCGTCGAAGACAGCGACTCGCCCCGCTCCACGCCCGCGTTAAGTGACTTCAGTTTTTCCGCGAGCCAGACATTGCCGATCGAGTCAGAAATCGTGCGCAGTGTTTCATTGATCGGCAGGCCGGCTTCCAATGCGACAGCAAGCGAACGCGTGACGCGTGCAAGCGCCGCGTTTCGTACGATGACGCCTACAACTGGTGTCCGAAGCTTCATCCGGTCCCAGCTCATGCGCCCGGTCGCGGTCTTTAGCCATGAACGAAAGCCCATGACTACAGCGGCAAGCAACAGCAGTGCCAGCTGCCATTCGTTGGCAGCGAAATCCGAAACACCCATGATGATCTTTGTCGGCAGCGGGACCTGGTCGCCCAACGCCCGGAATATCGGTGCAAAGGCCGGGATGACAAACAACGTAATGATCGACAGCGCCGCGGCAATGGCGATAACGACAATGATAGGATAACGAATCGCAGACTTGACGCGGCTGCGGATGTCCTGGTCGGTACTTAAGTACTCGTACATGCGGAGGAAGGACTTTTCCATAGTGCCCGTCGCTTCGCCGATCTCGACGATGCTGACGAACAGCGGCGAGAAGATGCGCGGATGCCGAGCCAGCGACTGCGACAATACGCGGCCGGATTCAAGACTGGCGATGACATCGACCAGCGCTGCTCGCAGCACCTCGTTATGCGTCGTCTCCATCAGTCCCTGCATGCCTTTCAGCAACGGCAGGCCGGTGCGTGTAATTGTGTACATCTGGCGGCAGAAAAGGATCAGGTCCTTGGTTGTCGGCTGGCCGCCACCGAGACGGCGCCACAGGTCGCCAACCGTCATAGTGGTGGCCACAGACGCGTCGCGAATATCGACCGGTGTAATGCCGGTATTGATCAGGCGCGAGGCGACGGCGTCGGCGGAACTGCCTGTCGTGCGCCCGCTAATCAGCTCGCCACGTGCCGAACGTCCTTTGTAGACAAACTCGGCCATGTCAGTGCGCAGCGCCCTCGCATGCTGTTGCTGTGCGCGGCAGGGATTCATAGTCGAGACCGCCCGATATCCGGATCGCTTCATCAATGGAGGTTATGCCTGCGATCGCGTAGTCGATGGCGCCGCGCGCCAGCGGCACGTAACCGCGACTCTTGTTGGCAGCGGTCAGGAAACCGTCGAGATCCTGCCGGCGAATCTGCTCCGTCAGCGACGCGTCAATTTCCAGCAGTTCGTAGACGCCGATACGGCCCCGATAGCCGGTCAGGTAGCAGTAGTTGCAGCCGCGCCCGCGCACGAAACCGGCATCGGCCGGGTAAGCCTTGCCGAGTTGCGCCTTGAGCCACGATTCCTGGCCGGGAGTCGGACTTACCGGTTCGCGGCAGCTGTCGCAAACACGCCGCACCAGCCGCTGCGCGACGATGCCGTGCAGCGCCGCGGCAATCAGGTACCCCGGGGCACCCATGTCCAGCAGCCGGTTGACCGTGGCGGGCGCGTTGACGGTATGCAGCGTCGAGAAAACCAGGTGACCGGTCATGGCCGCGCGCAGCCCGATGTCCACCGTTTCCTTGTCGCGCATTTCGCCGACCAGCATGATGTCCGGGTCCTGCCGCAATGCCGTGCGCAGCACGCGGCTGAAATCGAGCCCGATGCGGGCATTGACCTGCACCTGGTTGATGCGCGCCAGCCGGTACTCGACCGGATCCTCGATCGTAATAATCTTGGTCGCCGGACGGTTGATGTGGTTGAGTGCGGAATAGAGCGTTGTCGTCTTGCCGCTACCGGTCGGCCCGGTAACGAGCACCATGCCGCCGGGCCGCTCGATCAGTGACGTAAACCGTTCGAGGATGTCATCGGGCATACCGAGTTTCGACAGGGACAGCAGGTTTGCCGACTGGTCGAGCAAGCGCATGACGACGGACTCGCCGTGCTGCACAGGCAATGTCGATACGCGGACGTCCAGGTTCTGCGTGTTGACGCGTATCGAGAAGCGCCCGTCCTGTGGCAGGCGCTTCTCGGAAATATCGAGACCGCTCATCAGCTTTAAACGTGTGACCAGCGCGGAGGCAACGCCGCGGCCTTCGATGAGGTGCTCCTGCAACACGCCGTCAACGCGCTGCCGGACGCGCAGCACTTTTTCGTCCGGCTCGATATGGATATCGGATGCCTTTACCTGCACCGCGTCCTTGAACATGGACTGCAGCATCTTGATAACCGGCGCATCGTCCGAGCCCTCCTCCACGGACAGCTCGTCAATGTCGATGCCGCCGTCGCCGAGGTCTTCCTTGACGGCAACCGCGAGCTTGTCGATCTCGTCGGTGCGCCGGTAGATGATATCGATCGTCCGCAGCAGATCCGACTCTTTGAGCAATGCCAGCCGGAATGGCTTCTGCAGAATTCGTTGCAATTCGTCCTGGGCAAGTACGTCGGTCGGATCCGCCATGCCGACCAGCATGCTGTCGCCCTCATCCTGAAGCACGAGCGCGCGGTGGCGCCGGGCGTGGACTTCGGCCAGCCGCGTAACGACGTTGGGATCCAGCTGCAGGCCCGTTATGTCGACATACTCGATGTTCAGGCGTTTCGACAGGAAGCTATGTAGTTCTGACTCGCTGATTGCGCCGACTTCCATCAGCGCGCGCCCCAGTTTGTGCCCGGTCCTCTTCTGCGATGCCAACGCGTTCTTCAGCTCGTCATCACTGATGACGCCGGCCTCGAGCAGCATTTCGCCAAGGCGCATCTTCTTGCGCGTCGCGGCGCCGCCTGCCATTTTTGCTGCCTCAGTCACGCTGGACTCCCGTGTTCATTGCGTCCGTGGTCGGGCTTGGCGATCAAGGCGCCGGCCTGCGGACGCGATCAAGTGATTCATTTGCCGCAGCAGCCCAGACATTGTCGTTGTCGACGACAATCGGCTTCAGCAGGATCACGAGCTCGGTCTTGCTGTTGACATCCCGCTGCGTGCGGAACAGTGCACCAAGCCCCGGGATGCGTCCCAGCACCGGCGTCGCAAACGTTTCCTTGCGGCTCGAGTCGCGCATCAGCCCGCCGATGACAATAATCTGCCCGCTGCGCGCCTTGACGATACTGTCCGACTCACGCACTTCGCTGAACGCAAGCGGCAGTGTGTCCGTCTCACCGGACACGGTCAGATCCTTTTGCTGGTCGACAACTTCGCTGACCGTCGGGTGGATGTGCAGAATCACCTCGCCATCGCCACTGATCTGCGGCGTCACGTCCAGCGCTACACCTGAGAAGAACGGTGTCAGTTCCACATCACGCGATGTCGTCGACGACGTACCGGTCACTGTATTACTGCTGACGTTGGTAACGAAAAACTCGTCCGAACCGGCCTTGATGACAGCCTTCTGGTTGTTGAGAGTCGACACCCGTGGGCTCGACAGTACGCGCGTGTCACCCTGTGCTTCCAGTAGCTCGATAAAGGAGTTGAAGTCTCCGATATCGAACGCCATCGTGAACGCGCCGCCCATCGTTGAATTGACGAAGCCTTCAACAACGGTACCTGGCGAAACCGTAACCGGATTACCACCCAGGTTGCTGAGGCCTACCGGGAAATCCGGGGGCGGTGCGGTTTGCCCGAACGTATAGGTATCGCCGCTGCTGTTTTGTGCGACGGCGACCCAGTTGATTCCGGCCTGGAATGAATCGCTCAGACGCACTTCAATGATTTTTGCTTCCAGTATGACCTGGCGTGTTGCAATAGTCTGGATAGCGACCAGGTACTCTTCAACATCACGCAGCTTGTCGGGCATGGCGCTGACAACGACCACGCCGGACTGCGCATTGACGACGACCTGGTGGCCATCACCCGGGCCGACGATGGCCTGCACCGTCAATTCGAGCTCGGACCAGAAATCGGCTTCGTAATTAGTCTCTATGCGCGAGCCGCTGACGTCCTGCGACTGGCTACCGCCACCAAGTCCTTCGCCGCCACTGTAGATATCCTGAATGCCGCCGCCAATCGCGCCATTATTGCCGCGTCCGTTGCGCCGCCCGCCTTCACTGACCTGCCCGGAACTGACGCGCGTGCGTGACGAGCCGCTGCGTTGCAGGTTCAGGTAGTCGATCTGGAAGATGCGGCTCTGGACACTCGCGGGCAGTACGACATAGCCGGCGCTACTGCGCCGGTACGCGTAGCCATAGACATCGCTGACGACATCCAGCACTTCATCAACAGTGACGTCCTTGAGCGTCAGCGAAATTTGGCCGGTGACGTCCGGATGCACAACGATGTTGTGTTCCGTACCGTCGACCAGGGCCATAAAGAATTCACCGGCATCGGTGTCGCTGGAGTTGACGTTGAAGCGTACTTCCTCGGGTACTGCGGCCTGGCGCTCGGCGAATGGTTGTGGCACTTCGCTTTCGCGTGCTGGCGGCGGTGGCGCTGGCCTGGCCGCCTCCTCGAGCGCCGTGTCAATACTGTCCGCGGGCGCCGGTTCATCACTCGCCGGCACGAGCGAGGCACAACCGCTGAGCATCAGGCTTGCGGCAATCAGTGCCGGCAGCAAACCGATGTCATTGCGAGCCCGAAGGGCGTGGCAATCTCGTACTGGATGTAATGAGTCAACGTCATTGCGAGCCCGAAGGGCGTGGCAATCTCGTACTGGTTGGTGCATGTGTGAGTGTTCGAGGTCGCCACGTCGCTGAGCTCCTCGCGATGACGGTGGGGTGACGCCTCGCGATGAGGGCGCGGTGCCTCGCCATAGTGTGCGCGAGGCGTTTTGTGCCGTTTCGACGTCAATATTCACTGAACTCACCCTGCTTCTCCCAATCCTGTTCATTTTCGTGTCGCGTGATTCAGCAGCGGCACGACAAGTATTTTGTTGTTTCGCAAAAAGCTGACTTTGTCCGCTTCAATTTTACTGACGGTGGCACCATTGATGGCATCGCCCTCCCGGACCCGCTGACCGTTAACAATCGCGAGTTGCCGGTCGCCCGATATGAATACCGCGCTGACGATCAGCGCCCTGACACGCTGCGTCGGGGCCGGCGCCTGCACGCGCGTCGGTCGTGTCGGGTCGCGCATCGGCTCGGCGGAGCCGGTTGCTGGCGCCAGCAGCATGCCGGCAACCAAAACGGCAATCGAAAGCACGTTACGCACCGATCCACTCCTCTTCGAGACTCATCGTGCTCACTTCGATCCGGATGCGGTTCCTTGGGTAGTCGAGCACCTCGATATCGAGGAACTGCCAATAGAGTCGCCACGGCAATGCCTCGATCTGGTCGAGGTAGGCCATCGCATCGAAATAGCTGCCCTCAACCTCGATCTCGAGTGCATGGCGGTACAGCACGGGCGGGCTGCCCTCTTCATCCGGCGGCAGAGGCTCCGCATCCAGGTTCCGTATGTGCATCAGGCGCAGGCCAGACTGGCTTTTCAAGACGCGTTCGAGCACGAATGCCATCTCTGCCGGATCTACCAGCTCCCCGGAGAATTCGCCCAATGCCGCGTCGATCTCATCCATGCGGTGCCTGATCAGGGCATAGCGCGTGCGGTGTTCGGAGCCGGATTGCGCGAGCTGCAGCACCTGGTCCTCCAGGCTCTGGTTTGCCGCGGCGATGCGGGCCTGCACGGCCGTGATCTCGGCGCGCGCGGCGTCCGCCTTCACCAGCAGCGGCTGCATGAACAGCATGTGCCAGATGGAACCGGCCAGGACGAGCACCGTCACAAAGACCAGCATGCGTTCGCGCAATGTAAGCGCATCAGCGCGTTTGAGCAGCGCATTGCAACGAACCACTATTTGACTCTGCGCGTTCATCGTCCTACCAGTGCCTTGCTGCCGAGTGAGCTGTCACTCGAGACGACAAACGTAACTTTGTCATCGGCATCATCCACGCCGCGATCGATGATCAGCCTGTGAAAGCGCTGTTCGGCAAAGGCCGGTTCGGCTGCAAGAGTTTGCAGGTAGACCGGCACGAAGCCAGCCTGCATGGACTCGCCCTGCAGCCAGGTTTTTTCACCCCGCGCGGACAAGGAAATATGTGTCAGCCAAAGGCCATCAAAACCCCGGCGCGCCAGAGCGCGAAGATGGGACGAAAAACCGTCCGTATTGCCGAGATCCGGTCCCTCGATGAGGGCGAGGCTGGCTTCTTTCTCGCGCAACAGTTCAGACGCCTCGTCCAGCTTCTGCGCCCAGCTTTGTTCGCCCATGACGTCATGAATCGTGCCTCGCAGATTCTCAAGGCGCTCGAGCGCCGCCGCTTCCTGCGCGCTGATAACGCGCAAGTCACCCGCAACATTGCCAACGCGATTCGCCGCAAAAGCATAGATCAGGATCATTGCGACGAAGAAAGCTCCGCAGACCTGCAGCAGCAGTGTGGACGGCAATACAGTCGCCTGGTCGCGAAACCGGGACTGGAGAAAGTTGACCTGTTGCTGCATGACTACGCCGCCTGCTGCACAGGTACTTCGGATCGCAGCGCGGCGCCCACCGCCAGCAGGCACTCATGCTGCGTTTCCTCGCTGAGTGGCTCGCTGATATCAAACACGTCAGCAAGGTCGAGTGTCGAAACATCCAGGCCGAGTTGATCACGCAATGCTTCCTGCAGTACACCGATGCCGCTGCCAGGACCGAGCACCAGGTCGCTCACGGGACGGCAATCGTAATGCGTTTCGTAATAGTCGAGGGAACGTTGCAGCTCCAGGCAGATTTTGGGTATCAGGGCTTCGCGGCTCTGTGTGCCGGGCGTTTCATCAAGGGCCACCTGCCCGACATCAATGCGCCGCATAAGGTACAACACGCCGCCGCGCGTAATCGTCAGCAATCCGCAATCATCGGTGAAGTGCAGGAACGCAACGCCGCGGCTATCCTGTGGCAGGCGTATCGCAATGTTTCGCATGCAGAGTTCCGGGAGATCGATTGCGTCGGGTTTGAGCCCGGCTCTCTTCACTTGTGCCACCAGCGACGCGACCACGGCCTGGTTTGTCACTGCCGCATAGGCAGACGGTTTCTGCGCTCCACGCGCCTGTGCCGGCATTTCCAGCAATTCGATGATGGCCTCGTCCAGCGGCGTGTCGATACGATCACGGATGCGCCAGCCCAGAGCCTGTTTCAGTTCGTCTTGGGGGGCGTTGGGCAGTTCCTCGAGCATCAACTGGTAGCTGGCACCGGGCAGGACCGTACTTACGGGTAGTTTCTGCAGTGCCTTTGTATCGACGCCGGATTTTGTAAAATCCGGCTCGCCGTTGTCGCCCGCCAGGACATCAAAAACATGCGCCTCGAGTACCGGGCGAGCCGCAGTTGAATCAGACACCCGAACGAGGGCGGCGCGCTGACCGTTTATCGTCAGGGCGACCCGAGCATTGGCTGAAGAAATGCCTCCAAAGCCTTGAAACATAAGTGCCCATCCGCGCGATTTGACAGAATGTCAGCAGTATAGGCATGGCAACAGAGGGTCTAGCGTGAGGCTGGTCACAAATCCCGGCGCAGTGTGGGCGGGACGGTAAAACATTGACGCATAAAGCATAATTCTGTGAAGTCCGACACACTCGGGCCCGTACCTGGCAGACTCCCGGGTCCAACACACTTACTCAGGAATGCAGCAGCCACAGGGGAGCGCCGGTACCCTCTGTGGGGAGGTCTTTGGGGGAAATAAAGCGGACCGAAGGGAGCCATTCCCCCAAAGACCTCCCCGCAGGGGGTACCGGGGCGGCGGGGTGGGTCCTTTGCAGAAATAAAGCGGACTGCGGCGGCAACGGTACGGACTAGCTCGTCTCCTCGCGCCCGTACCCCGCAACGGCAGCCGTGAAGACAACGTCGGTGGAACTGTTTAATGCGGTTTCTGCGGAATCCTGCAGTACGCTGATGACAAAGCCGACGGCAACAACCTGCATGGCAACGTCGTTCGGGATGCCGAACAGGCCGCAGCTCAACGGGATCAGCAACAACGAGCCGCCGGCGACGCCCGACGCACCGCAGGCGGACAAGGCAGCGACAACACTTAACAGCAACGCGGTCGCGAAATCGATATTGATGTTCAGCGTGTTTGCGGCGGCGAGTGTCAGTACGGTAATCGTAATGGCAGCACCGCCCATGTTGATCGTCGCGCCCAGCGGTATCGTGACCGCGTACGTGTCTTTATCCAGCCCAAGCTTTTCGCTGAGCCGCAGATTGACCGGGATATTCGCCGCCGAACTCCTTGTGAAGAACGCGGTAATACCGCTCTCCCGCAGGCAGCGGAATACCAGCGGGTACGGATTTGTGCGGGTCCGGACCCAGACGATCAGAGGATTGACAAGCAGCGCCATGATCAGCATGGCGCTGAGCAACACGGTCAGGATTCGGGCATAGCCGGCCAGAGCGGACAGACCGGCCTCGGCGAGATTGCCGGCGACCAGCCCGAAAATGCCGATAGGAGCGAGACGAATGACGACGCGTACCACCGTCGTCACGGCATCAGACAGGTCGCTCAGCGCCGTCCGCGTTGTTTGGGATGCGTGCCGCAGCGTAAGTCCCAGCGCGACGCCCCAGACGAGGATACCGATGAAGTTGCCGTTCATGATCGCGCTGACCGGGTTGTCGACCAGCTTGAACAGCAGGTTGCCTAATACTTCGCCGATGCCCTGCGGCGGATCCATCGTGACGCCGCTGATGTCGAGGACCAGTGTCGTCGGAAACAGCGTGCTGATCAGCACGGCCACGAATGCCGCGCTCAGTGTACCGATCAGGTACAGCAGCACGACCGGCTTTATGTTTGCCTGGCGCTCGCGCTTCTGGTTGGCAAGTGCCGAGGCAACGAGCACCAGTACCAGCACCGGCGCCACCGCCATCAACGCCTGGACGAACAGGCGGCCAAGCACCATGACTGACGCGGCCGCCTCGGTCGATATCAGCGCCAGCACGGTACCGAGGACGATACCCACGGCAATCTGCAGGACCAGGCTGCCGGACAGTATGCGTTGCAGGAGAGTGTTATCGGACATGGTGCCTTCCCTGGTCTATGGCTGCGGTAGCGGCAAGCCTGGGTTTTGGTTATGCGCGGGTTGCGGTACGTCTCGCAACTTTGCGGTCATTCTATTCTAATCTTTGCTTCGAGCACGTTCGATAGCTTCGACGATCAGCTTGCGCGCCATCGTCGCATCGTGCCAGGCGCCGATCTTGACCCATTTGCCAGGCTCGAGATCCTTGTAATGTTCGAAAAAATGCTCGATCTGTTCAATCGTTATTTCCGGCAAGTCGGAAAAGTTCGCAACGTTATCGTAGCGGCGCGTCAGTGCGTGTGAAGGCACGGCAAGAATCTTCTCGTCCTGGCCGGAATTGTCCTCCATGATCAGCACGCCGATCGGCCGGACGTTGATCACGCAGGCAGGAATCAGTTGCCGCGTGTTGCAGACCAGCACGTCAATCGGGTCACCATCGTCGGACAATGTATGGGGAACGAAGCCGTAATTTCCCGGATACGCCATAGGCGTGTAGAGGAATCGGTCAACGACCAGCGTGCCGGCATCCTTATCCATCTCGTACTTGATGGGCTGGCCGCCGAGCGGCACTTCGATGATGACGTTGACGTCGTCGGGGGGATTCTTGCCGATCGCAATCGCGTCTATGCGCATGCCGCGCTACCCGGTTTGAAAGTCGGCTGTAACAGTACCACTGTCATCGCGAGGCGCGCAGCGTCGTGGCGATCTCGCACGGACACTGACTCTGCCAATCGGAACGAGATTGCCACGCGCTGCGCGCTCGCAATGACAGTCACGCTGTCTTCACCGGGCCGACCCAGACCTGCTGCGCATTGACGAACTCGTGGATGCCGTGCGGGCCCAGTTCGCGGCCGATACCGGAGCGCTTGATGCCGCCGCTCGGCAGGCGCGGGTCCGTCTTGACGATGCCGTTGACAGCCACCTGGCCTGCTTCGAT
>CAZLNH010000268.1:0-4162 GCA_964560775.1 uncultured Woeseiaceae bacterium
CCCGCACGCTTACACAGCTGTTTCGCGAAACCGTCAAGGATATATGGAATTGCGGGCTTGCGCAGCCTGGAGTCTGGCACGGTGTCAGCCCGGATTATTCATGAACGGTTTGATGCGGTGGTTAGCGGAGGCGCACCCCGGGGAGGGCTTTTCAGGGACGCTGTAAATACATCCCTGTACGCTCTGTGCCGGACGTCCCTGTCCGGCACAGCCCTGAAAAGCCCTCCCCGGGGTGCGCCTCCGCCCCGACCTCTGTGCCGTTTATGAATAATCCTCGATCGCGCCAATGGCACCAACCGGAGTATCCAACTGCCTCAGAGGAGCACCGGTACCCCCTGTGGGGAGGTCTTTGGGGGAAATAAAGCGGACCGAAGGGAGCCATTCCCCCAAAGACCTCCCCGCAGGGGGTACCGGTGCGGCGGCCGCGGTCCATTGACAATAAAGAAAGGCACAACCAACCAACATGGACTGGCGCCAATTCATTATGGAACTCGGACATCTCCCCGCCGAACCGGTTGAGGCGGTGCTCGAACGGCACGGCGCGCAGGCTGTCACACTGAGCGATGCCGGCGATGACCCGGTACTCGAACCGGGCCGCGGTGAAACACCGCTGTGGCCGGCGACACGCATTGCCGGCCTGTTCGCGCCGGATACCGACTTCGATGCATTGCGCGCTGACCTGGTCTGCGCCTTTGCACTGAAAGAAATGCCCGCCCACCGCATTGAAGTGCTTGCGGACCGTCACTGGGAGCGCGAATGGCTGAAGGACTTCGGCCCGATGCAGTTTGGCGAGCGGCTGTGGGTTTGCCCGGCCGGCATGCGGCCCGAGTCCGGTGATGCCGTCATTGTGGAACTGGACCCGGGCCTCGCATTTGGTACAGGCACGCACCCGACAACGGCGCTGTGCCTCGAGTGGCTGGAAGGGCTCGATCTCGCGGGCAAGCGGGTGCTGGATTTCGGCTGCGGCTCGGGGATCCTCGCCATCGCCGCGCTCAAGCTTGGCGCCCGCGGGGCCGTGGGCATAGACATAGATCCGCAGGCATTGACTGCGACTGCCGGCAATGCGCGGCGCAATGGCGTTGCCGCACAGCTGACAACGCGTCCCGACCACCCTGATGACCAGTTTGATGTCGTCCTTGCCAATATCCTCGCGGCGCCGCTCAGGGACAGTGCCGACTGGCTCAGTGCACGCGTCACTTGTGACGGTCGGCTCGCGCTTTCCGGTATCCTTGCATCGCAGGCGAGCGACGTGGCTGAAGCCTACCGCCGCCACATTGAATTTGAGCCGCCGGCAATCAAGGACGGGTGGGTCCGGCTAAGCGGCCGAAGACTGCGGGACTGAAAGAGCGTGTATACAAAGTGCCCCGAATGCCGTACTGCTTTTCGCGTCACTGTCACGGTGCTGCGCAAGGCCCATGGGCGTGTGCGCTGTGGCGGCTGCTCCCATGTATTTGACGCTATCGAGCATCTGCACGACGAGGCCACCGGTGACGAGCCGGAAATCGGCGCGACCGGCGTGCGGCAGCGATTTGTCGAGCAAAGCGAAGAGCTGTTGAAATCCTTGGACGAGCTCGCCGGCCCGGATGAGATACGCATCGAGGACACCGGCGTCGAATGGCGAGTGTTCGATGCGGATGACGAGCCAGGGGATGACGACGGCACGGCTAATGACGCCGCTGCGGCCGACCCTGATGCCACCGGGTCGGTGCGCTGGCATTTCGCCGCCGGAGACGATGACAACACCAGCGACCCGGACGACGAGGCTGGCGACACGCGCAATTTCGACATGCGCGACGAAGGCGGCGAAGAAGCGCAGGCACCTGCGGACGACGCTGCGCAGGCGCACCTGGCGCTCGAACAGGACAGTGACGCGGGCGAGCAACGGGCCCACCAGTCCGCTGAGGAAATCCGTTACGACGACAACACGCCGCTGCCGGACGAGGCGGAGCAGAGCGGCGGCGACGCGACACCGCGACGCCGGGCGGAAGACTGGCAACCGCCACCGGTGGCGGACGACCGGCAGGTGGATCTCGCCCTCGGCGAACCGGACGACTGGCAGGCGCTGCTCGAGGAAGTCGCCTCAGACCGCCCTGACGATTCCGCTGGCGGCGGTGACAGGCTGGCGCAGGGGCATGACCCGGCAACCGACGGCGGAGCCTTTGAGAACGATCTGACGGCGGCTGCCGCGACGGACAGTGGCACTGCGGACCCGGATGGCGCGGCAGCAGTGGCACAACGCACGGGCACCTGGATGCTGGTCGAGGATGCCGGCCCGGATACCGCGCAGCAGGACGACATATCGTTTGAAGCCGCTGCCGAACAGCAACTCGACGCCGCACTTGCCGAAGCAGCCACGGAAAAGGATTCCGGCGACGATGACGAGCAGGCGTCGATCAATTTGCAAATCGACCAGGATCTGCTGCGTGCCGTGGCCGAAGGCAGTGCGTCGCAGAGCGGCCGGCATCGGCAGCCGGATGCCGACGTCAGCAGCCTGTTCGAGACCATCATCATGGAAGGTGATTCGATTCGCGATACAGAGGATGACGACGACGATGACAACAAGGCGTCGGATGCGGGCACCTTCGCTGTCGAGTCATTGGAACGCGCCTCCCCGTCATCGCCGGAAAGTGCCGATGCAAATGAGCTACCGGAGCCCGGCAGCGCCTGGCCGCGAGTGGCCGCTGTCGTCATGCTGGGTCTTCTCCTTGGCGGACAACTGGTGCATGCCAACCGCACGACACTGGCCACCTGGGATTCGTTTGACCAGGTGATCGGCCCGGTCTACCGCGCACTCGGCAAAACCGTGACGCCTGAGTGGAACATCCGCGGCTGGCAGTTCGAGTCAACAAGCGGCAGTGCCGATGCGGCCGACGAAATACTTACGATCCGGTCGCGCATCGCCAATAGCTCCGCGCAACCGTTGCCATTGCCGCTGGTACACGTATCGCTCACCGATCGTTACGAGGAAATCATCGGCAGCCGCGTCCTTGAGCCGACGGACTACCTTCCGGAAAGTACCGGGACGAACGGGCCGATACCACCGGGCGACGCGTTCACGGCGGTAATTACCGTTGAGTCGCCGTCCGCGGCAGCGACCGGTTTCAAGCTCAATGTCTGCTACCCGTTCGCCGGCGAACAATTGCGTTGCGCAATCGAGGCATT
Source organism: uncultured Woeseiaceae bacterium (assembly GCA_964560775.1). Taxonomy (GTDB): domain Bacteria; phylum Pseudomonadota; class Gammaproteobacteria; order Steroidobacterales; family Woeseiaceae; genus Woeseia. The sequence goes on from CAZLNH010000268.1 coordinate 3,163, forward strand.
CCGCGACTGATTGAACGTCTGCCGAGCCCCTTGGGCCCGTTCGGCCCGTTCGGCTATCAGTGCGCAGGCTCCTCGCATACAATGCGGCCCCCGTCCTGCCCCAGGTCACAAGACATTGCATATCGGTCCGCATAACCTTCCCGGCCGTTTCGTACTCGCGCCCATGGCCGGCATCACCGACGCGCCGTTCCGCCGCCTGTGCCGGCGGTTTGGTGCAGCAATGGCGACCTCGGAGATGACAACGGCCGATGTATCGCTTTGGCACACGGCGAAATCGAGGCGCCGCCTTGACATGGATGCCGACGACGCACCGCGCGTCGTGCAAATTGCCGGGTCCGAGCCGTTGCAGATGGCTGAAGCCGCCCGCCGGTGCGCGGCGCGCGGCGCCGATATCATTGATATCAATATGGGTTGTCCCGCCAAGAAGGTCTGCAGCCGCCTGGCCGGCTCGGCATTGCTAGGCGATGAGGACCTGGTGCGGCGCATTCTGGATGCAGTGACAGCGGCAGTAAATGTGCCGGTGACATTGAAGATACGTACCGGCCCGGCGCCAGAGCACAGGAATGGCGCACGCATTGCGCAAATTGCTGAAGCGGCCGGCGTCAGTGCACTTGCCGTGCATGGCCGCACGCGCGCGTGCCGCTTCAAAGGTCATGCCGAATACGACACAATCGCCGAAATAAAAAACGCGGTGCGAATTCCTGTCATTGCTAATGGAGATATAAGCACTTCAGAGAAGTCGCTTGAGGTATTGCGTATAACCTCAGCCGACGCGGTCATGATTGGGCGTGGCGCGCAGGGACGGCCCTGGATCTTTCGTGACCTGAATCATTTTTTTGTGACCGGAAAAGCGCCGCCGCCGCTAGAAAAAAAAGATGTGCGTGCTATCATGCTCGACCACTTTCGCGACCTGTACCGGTTTTACGGGGACGAAGCCGGAGCGCGCATCGCTCGCAAACACCTGACTTGGTATTGCAGCGGACTAAAGAACGCGCAGGAG
>CAZLNH010000269.1:0-4163 GCA_964560775.1 uncultured Woeseiaceae bacterium
CTCGTCAACAGCCTGAGTACCGACATCATGCCGAGCCGCGGCAGCTATCCGGTTGCCGCCATCGAAAAAGGCCGGCAACTGCTGGAGCAGGCAGGTGCGTCCTGGGGCGAGGTGCTGCTGATCACCGACGGCGGCAGCAGCCCGGCGGCGGAACAGGCGGCAAACGAGTTGCGCGACGCCGGGTACACGCTGTCGGTGCTTGGCGTCGGCACGCCGGACGGTGCGCCGATACCGCTTGCTGACGGCGGCTTCGTGACCGATCGCAACGGCCGCATGGCGGTGCCGCGCCTCGAATCCCGGGGGCTCGAGGCACTGGCGGACGCGGGTGGCGGCCGCTACACCACCGTCACGGCGGATGACAGCGACATCAGCCGGCTGCTGTCCGGGGAGGCTGGTGCCAGTGCGCCGGGCGGCGGCGACCAGGCGACGGAACAGTGGGCGGAAGAGGGGCCGTGGCTCGTGCTGCTGCTCGTACCGCTCGCCGCGCTTGCGTTCCGGCGCGGCTGGGTACTGGTGCTGGTCGTGGCGATCATGCCGCTGCCGCAACCGGTGCAAGCAGCCGGCTGGAGCGACCTGTGGCGCACGCCGGACCAGCAAGCAAAGGCTTTGCTCGAGGAGGGCGAGGCCGCGCGCGCGGCCGAGCTGTTCGAGGACCCGGCATGGCGAGCCGTTGCGCGTTACCGCGCCGGTGACTACAGCGGCAGCGCCGGCGATTTCGCGGCTCGCGAGGACGCCGACGCGCTGTACAACCTCGGCAACGCGCAGGCGCGGATGGGCCGCTTCGAGGAAGCCATCGAGTCTTACAGCCAGGCGCTCGGGATTAACCCGGACAACGAGGATGCGGCCTACAACCGCGATCTCGTCCAGGAGCTCGTTGACCAGCAGAACGAGCAGAACCAGGAGCAGGGTAACCAGGAAGAAAGCGGTGAGTCCGGCGGCGACGGGCAGCAGGCGGAAGGTGACAGCCAGTCCGACCAGTCAGGCGAGCAGAGTGCCGACGGCACGCCGGGCAACGAATCGCAGGACGGCGATGCCGGCCGCGACCAGCAGGACATGAGCGAGGAAGACCTGGCGGCCATGCAGGAAGAATTGCAGCGCGCGGCGGAAGAGGCCGCCCGGCAGGGTGATGAGACCGAACCACAGGATGGCATGTCGCCGTCGCAGATGGCCGCCATGCGCCGCGAACAGGAGCAGCAGCAGGCGATGGAACAGTGGCTGCGACGCATACCCAACGACCCGGGCGGCCTGCTGCGCCGCAAGTTCCGCTACCAGTACCAGCGGCAGGGACGCGACCAGGACGGCAACAACCTGTGGCCGGATGACGAGGTGCAACCATGGTAATTACGAGCCGCTACGCGCTGGCGTTCGCATTAATGATGACGCTGCTGGTGCCGGCGATGCCTGCGCGGGCGGCAGTCGTTGCGAATGTTGATCGCGCCGAAGTCGACCTGAACGAGTCCTTCACGCTGAAGGTCACCGTCGATACGTCGATCGATGTCGAACCGGATGTGTCGCGCGTCGAGGAAGACTTCTATATCAGTACGCGCACGCAGCTCAGCAATACGACGATCGTCAATGGCCAGATCAGCCGCAGCCGCACGTGGAACTACGTGCTGATGGCCAAGCGTGAAGGCGACCTCGTCATTCCGCCGGTTGTGATCGGCAATGAGCAGAGCGACCCGGTACCGATCACGGTACGGCCGCCGTCGAGTGCGGCGCCCGGCGAGGCCGACATCTTCATCACGGCCGAGGTCGACAGCACGGAGTCGTATGTACAGGCGCAGCTCCTGTATCGCGTCAAAGTGTATCGCGCGGTAGCGACGCGCCAGCCGCGGCTTTCGGAGCCCGACATCAGCGGCGTCGACGTACTGGTCGAGGTCGCCGGCGAAGAGCGCAGTTACGACGCGCTGCTTGACGGCAAAAGCTACGACGTTGTCGAACGCGTGTATGCGCTTTTCCCGCAGGAAAGCGGCGAACTTACTATTGCGCCGATGGTGTTTGAGGCACGCGTGCTGCGCGACGGCCGCATCACCGGCCGCAAGGTGTTCCAGTCGGACGCCAGGAAACTGACGGTCCGGCCAATCCCGCCGCCGCCGGACGATTACCCGGATGCCACGTGGCTGCCGGCGCGCTCGGTTGAGCTGACAGAGGAATGGTCGCGCGAACCGGACGAATTGCCGGCGGGCGAGCCGATTACCCGCCGCCTGACCATTACCGCGCTCGGCCAGTTGTCGACGCAGCTGCCGGTCCTTGAGCCGGAGCCGCCGGATGGCGTCAGGATTTACCCGGACAAGCCGGAACTCAGTGTTGCCGCTGTCACGGGCGGCATCCTCGCCGAACGGCGCGACCAGTACGCCATTATTGGCACCGGGGCAGGAACCGTCCAGCTGCCGCCTGTTGAGCTGCCGTGGTGGGATCTCGAGGCCGGCGAGTGGAAAGTCGCGACGCTGCCCGCACGAACGCTCGAGATACTGCCGGGCGCTGCCGGGGCGTTGCCGCCGGAGCCTGCACCGGAAGAGCAGCCGGCGGTAACCGAGACCGTCGTGGTCCAGAGTAACTTCTGGCGCCGCATTGCCGAAGGACTGGCCGTGCTGTGGCTGTTGACGGCCTGCGGGTGGTGGTGGTCGCGCCGCGCGCCGCGTGAGCACAATGCCGAGCCGCCGGCGGTGCCGCTGCACCGGCAGCAGGCACGGTGTTTGAAACAGGCACGCGCGGCGGCGCGTGCCAATGATCCGTCCGGCGTAAAGGATGCGCTGCTCGAATGGGGCCGGCTGGAATGGCCGCAGGATCCACCGCGCAGCCTGGGCCGTCTCGCGACCCGCGTCGAAGCGCCACTCAGCGACGAACTTGAACGCCTCAATGCCTGCACTTACGGCCGCGAGGGCAGGGACGCCTGGGACGGCGAAGCCCTCGCCAAAGCGCTGCGCTCTGTCTCGACGGTCCGGCAGGAACCGGCACCGTCGGTAGGCGACGGCCTGCCGCCACTGATGCCGGCTGGCCGCTAGCCCCCCCGGTCGTCGTCGCGAGGAGCGCAGCCCCCCGTCACAGTCATGTCTGAAACGCCACTGATCCTCTACATCCCTGGCCTCAAACCCAAGCCGCAACCGGACGTACACCGGGAGCAGTTGTGGCGATGCCTGCTCGCCGGACTCCGGAACACTGAGCCGTCAGTTGCCGGCCGCGTCGAGGCGCACCCCCGCAGTTTCGAGATCGTCAGCTGGACCTACGATTTTTACAGCGAGCACCGGGATATCGAACTGGACCGGCAGAGTATCGACGCGCTGCTCGGGAAGAAACGTGCGGACTTAAGCGACATTGCGGAAGCGAGTGCCTGGCAGCGCCGGCTGCTGCGAGCGATATACCGTATCGGCGATCGCCTGCCGTTCCTGATTCCGAAGCTTGCCGACGAAAACATGGAACTGCACCTGCGCGATATCCGCCGCTACGTCCGCAACATTGATGATGGTGCGGCGACGGCACGCCGGCATCTGAAGATGCCGTTGCGGGCAGCCGCGAAGGCTGGGCGCCCGGTGCTGCTGATCGCACACAGCATGGGTTCCGTGATTGCATGGGACGTGCTTTGGGAGTTGAGCCGGGAAGCCGATTATGACGGGCGCATCGACCTGTTCATGACGATCGGCAGCCCGCTCGGGCAACGATTCATCCAGCGACGTTTACACGGCGCGAAGCTGGCCGGTGCCGAACGTTACCCGGACGTGATCCGGCACTGGATCAATGTTGCAGCCATTGGCGAGCTGACGGCGCTGGACCGGACACTCACCGACGACTTCGGCGAAATGCAGCGCCTCGGCCTGCTGCAATCAATCGACGATATCGAAGTCTTCAACTGGTTTCGCATCGACGGCGTCCTCAACGTACACGCCGAGTACGGCTACCTGGCCAACAGCGAGGTGGCAGCACGAATTGCAAAGTGGTGGCAAAGCCAACGGCGGGACTGAGTAGCGGCCTACTCCTCGTCGAGATTCGGCTTGATCACTATATCAATGCGCCGGTTACTGGCACGCCCCGATTCCGTCTCGTTGTTCGCAACCGGGTTGGTCTCACCGAAGCCGGTGGCGATCAACCGGTAGCTCGGGATGCGCATGGCGTTGATCATGTACTGCTGCACGGATTCGGCGCGTTCCTGCGACAGCTTCTGGTTC
>CAZLNH010000270.1:0-2173 GCA_964560775.1 uncultured Woeseiaceae bacterium
TGGAAATAAAGCGGACCGAAGGGAGCCATTCCGTCAAAGGGCCACCGGCAGGGGGTACCGGGGCGGCGGCCGCGGTCCATTCTGGAAAGCGCCATTTATTAAAGTTAGGTCTCGTCGTAATCAAGCACCAGTTCGCGGCTGGTCGGGTGGGACTGGCACGCCAGCACAAAGCCTTTTTCGACTTCCCATGGCTCAAGCGCGTAGTTGCTGTCCATCTGCACGTCCCCGCTCCGGACCAATGTCCGGCAGGTGGCACATACACCGCCCTTGCACGAATACGGCAGGTCGATGCCGTGCTCGGCCGCGGCATCGACGACACTGGAGCCAGTCCTCGGCATCGTGAAATGGCGTCGGTGCCCGTCCATGATGACGGTAACCTGTGACTCGCCGGCACCAGCCTCAGGGATTACGGCAGGCTGCTCAGCCCGGCGCTGCCGCGGCGCGCCGAAGCGTTCGGTGTGAATCGATGCCGGGTCCATGCCGAGCTCTGCGAGGGTGGCACTGACGACATCCGCCATCGTGTCCGGACCGCAGATGAAGGCTTCAACCGGCGCAATGTCAGAGCAGAACAGCCGGTACAGCTCGCGCACCTTGTCCGCATCCAGTCGGCCGCTGAACACCGGGAACTCCTGCTGCTCCTGGCTGAACAGGAAGTTGAGCTGCAGGCGAGAAGGAAACCGGTTTTTCAGCGCGTACAGGTCGTCGATGAACATCGTCGTGCCCTGGCGCCGGTTGCCATAGAACAGCACAATGCGAGTAGCAGGTTCAGACTCCAGCATTGCCGCCATGATCGACAGGATCGGCGTGATGCCACTGCCGGCTGCAAACATCAGGCAGGTCCGGCCGTCGCCGGGCTCGGCACTCGCGTGAAAGCGGCCGAACGGCGGCATTACCGCCAGCGTGTCGCCCGGCTTCAACTGATCCGCGACGAAATTCGAGAACTGGCCATCGGGTTGCACGCGCACACCGATCTCGAGCGGCAATCGCCCGGGCGGCGAACAGATGCTGTAGGTGCGGCGCACCGGCTTGCCGTCGACCGTAATCTGCACCGGCAAATGCTGCCCGGGCACAAACCGGAATGTGTCCTGCAGGTCCTCTGGCACGCTGAGTGCGACTCGGCGGGAGTCCGCCGTTTCCTCATCAACGCGCTCGACGGTCAGATTGACGTAGCGGCGCATTGTGTCAGCAGCGGTTTGCGGTCAGATGCATTTGAAATACTCGAACGGCTCGAGACACGCCCTGCAGCGATAGGCAGCTTTGCAGGCCGTCGAGCCGAATTCGCTCAAACGTTCCGTGTCGACCGAGTCGCAACGAGGGCAGGCCAGCGGTCGGGAATTGCCGGTTATGCCGCGGCGCCCCGCACCGGCCGGTGGTGCGATTCCGTAACGCTTCAGCTTGTCGCGGCCCGCATCGCTGATCCAGTCGGTCGTCCACGGCGGCGACAGCACTCGGCGCACGCATACATCCTTGTAGCCGTTACGCTTGAGCTCCTCGGCGATCCCGGTTTCAATCATTTCCATCGCCGGGCAGCCCGAATACGTCGGCGCTACGTCGACAGTCACGCGCCCGCCGTCAACCGCAATCGCACGTACGACGCCGAGATCCAGCACACTCAGGACCGGGATTTCAGGATCGGCGACATTGGCGAGCAGCAGCCACAACGCCGGCTCTTCGTTACAGGACGGGGCAGCCGGCATGATGGAATCCGCGTTCACCATTCCGCCCCCGGGTGCGCGCGCTGCAGGTGCTGCATCTCGGCCAGCAGGTAGCCGAAATGCTCCGTGTGATGCCCCTGCCGTCCGCCGCCGGCCATCCAGCCATCCTCCGGCGTCGCCAGTGTCGCTTCATGCAGTACATCCCTGACGTTTTTCCGCCAGGTGCGGAGCAATGCTTCGGGATCGGGTCCGTGCAACTGGTCGCGCACGATTTCGTCGACTTCATCGCTTGCAAACGCCTCGCCGGTGTAACGCCACAGGCTTTCGAGCGATTCGCCAACACGACGATGGCTCTCTTCGGTACCGTCGCCGAGCCGCACAATCCATTGCGACACGTGCCGCAGGTGATAACGCACCTCGGTCAACGCTCGCGCAGCTATTGCGGCCAGGTGTGTGTCGTCGCAGTGTGCCAGCGCGTCGAGTTGCAGTACGTAATAATTTTCGAACAGGAACTGGCG
>CAZLNH010000271.1:0-7069 GCA_964560775.1 uncultured Woeseiaceae bacterium
CTGCAACCGCTATCTCCCCGCCAAGGTGCGGGCGTTCGGCAAATTCTTCGAGAAGGCCTACCCGATAGAGGGCTGGTGGCCGAAGATTGCCGCCCGGCTGCAAGCGGAGAACAGGCCCGCAGCCTGAGCGCTGGTCGCTGCGTGGTGGCCGGCACCGGCCTGACGCCCGCCATCCCCACACACTTGTGAGAAACTGCCGGCAACCAGACTCCAGGGTGCGGCCACGCATGGGTGCATGGAACAAGCTCAAACAAGCGCTCGGCGCGGCGGCGACCGACCCGGGCCGGGTCGAGGCGGCGCTCGAGGCCGCGACGGCGCAGCAGCCGCCGCCGGTCATGTGGTTGCTGGGCGCGACCCAGGCCGGCAAAACGTCGATCATCCGTACGCTGACCGGAAATACAGCGGTGGAAATCGGCAACGGCTTCCGGCCGTGCACGCGGCGCTCGGACCTTTACGAGTTCCCGGCGGGAGCGCCGGTGCTGAGCTTCCTTGATACACGCGGGCTCGGCGAGGTGGCCTACGATCCGGCGGAGGACATCGCGCTCTGTGAGACGCGCGCGCATCTCGTGATCACGGTGGTGCGGGTCACGGAGACGCGGCCGCGCGCGGTGCAAGAGGTGCTGCGCGGCATCCGCAAGCGGCACCCGGACTGGCCGGTCATCGTTGCGCAGACCTGCCTGCATACCGCCTATCCCGAGGGCGTGGAACACGTGCTCCCTTATCCGTTCTCGTCGCCGGACTGGCAGGAGCGCGTGCCGGCGGACCTGCGGCGGTTGCTGCTGGCGCAACGCGACGCGTTCGCGAAATTACCGGGTGCCGGCGATGTTATTTGGGTGCCGGTGGACTTCACGCTTGCCGAAGACGGCTTCGAGCCGGCCGACTACGGTGCGGACGCGCTCTGGAACGCCATCGACCGCGCGATGTTCATGGATCTCCGCGCACGCGTTATCGCGGACGATGGCGTGGCGGATGTCTTCTGGCGGGACGCGCACCCGAAGGTGGTCGGCTACAGCCTGACCGCGGCCGTGGCGGGCGGGGTGCCGGTCGCGGACCTGGCGCTGTTGCCAAGCGTGCAAGCGGCCATGATCTATGCGCTCGCGGAAACCTACGGCGTGCAGTGGACGGCACGCAACAGCAAGGAATTCCTGGGGCTGCTGGGTGCCGGCTTCCTCGTCGCTTACGGCGGGCGGTCGCTCGGCCGGAGCCTCGCGAAGCTGGTGCCGGTGTGGGGCCAGACGGCCGGCATCGCGTGGGGTGCCGCGGCCGGCGGTGCGATCACGTTCGGCCTGGGCAAGGCCGCGTGCCACTACCTGGCGCGCAAGCGTGCCGGACAGGCGGTGTCGGCGGAACAACTGCGCGAAGTCTACCGCGAAGCGCTGCACGAGGGCCGGGCGCTGGTACGCGAGCAACTCGCCGCATCCGGCAAGGGATCCGGCCGGTGAAGACCGTGCTCGACCGCTTCGGCCGGCTCCGGGTGGTGGCCGCGGCATTCGCGTTGCTGCCGCTGGTTGGCCTGCCGGTGCTGGGCGTCATCTGGCTGCTGCAGTCGTCGGTCGGCCTGTGGTGGCTGGCGGCAGGCCTCTGTGCACTGGTCTTCGCCATGCTGTTCCAGTGGCTGGCCGGGCGGCGCGAGGCGGCTGCGCTGGCGGACGTCAGGACGCAGCCTGGCGGCAACTGGCCGCGGCAGGCGGATGAGTGCTGGGTGAAGGTGCAGCAGATGGCGGACGACGTAACGCTTGAGGCGTGGCCGCTCGATGAGCCGGCCGGGCTGGGCCGCCTCGCCGAGGAGGTACTCCGCCTGGTGGCCGGGCATTTCCACCCGCGGTCGGCGCGGCCGCTGACGGAGATGACCGTGCCGGACACCCTTATGGTGATCGAGCGCGCGGCCCGTGAGCTGCGGCTGGAAGTCCTGCAGCAAATACCGGGCAGCCATCGCATTACGCTCGCGCAGGTCGCCGGGGCGCGGAAGCTTAAGGGCCACTACGACCGGCTTTCGCCCGTGGTCAAATTGCTGGGAGCGTATGTCATGCCGCAGGTCATGCTCCGGCAGGTGCTCGGCGACTTGCTGCTTGGCTCGGTCTTCCAGGCGGGCTCGAAGAACGTGCAGCGCTGGCTGCTGCAGGAATACATCCGCAAGATCGGTTTTCACGCCATCGAGCTTTACGGCGGGCTCGTGGTGCTCGACGACGACCGTCAGCTGGAGGCGATTACGCGCGGCACACGCGAAGACCTGGCGCGCGCCGCGGATGCAGAGGATGTGCGCCGTGAGCCCCTCAGGATTGTGATGCTCGGCCGCGTCAATGCCGGCAAGTCCAGCCTGGTCAACGCGTTGTTCGGTGAGCTGGTCGCAGCCACCGACGTGGTGCCCGACTCGACCACGGGGATCGTGCCTTACCGGCTCGAGCGCGACGACGAGGTGCGGGCGCTGGTGTACGACACGCCCGGCTTCGACTCCGGGCGCGTTGACCTCTCGCCGCTGGACGAGGCAAGCCTTGGCGCGGATCTCGTCATCTGGGTGTCGGCCGCGGACCGCCCGGACCGGGCCGAAGAGCGGGCGCGACTGGAAAGGCTGCGGCAGCGCCTGGCGGACCCGGCGCGCCGCGCGTCGCCCGTGCTCGTCGCCCTGACCCACATCGATCGACTGCGCCCGCTGCGCGAGTGGGAACCTCCTTACGACCTTGATCCGCCAGTCGGCCGGAAAGCGAAGGAGATCGCGGAGGCAGTCGTCGCCGCGTCCGAAGACCTGGGCGTGGACGTGTCCGCGGTGATCCCGGTGTGCGCCGCGCCCGAGCGGGTCTACAACGTGGACGATGCGCTCTGGGCCGCCATGTTGTTCGAGTTTCCCGAGGCCAACCGTGTGCGGCTGTTGCGCTGCCAGCGGGTCCGGCGCTCGGAGCAGGACTGGAGCAAGCTGCGCGAGCAGCTCAAAAACGGCGGCCGCTTCCTGGTGTCGCTGGCGCGTAATCGTTAGAGCGAGGACCGCCTGAGGTGAGCCTGCCGGTGCTACGATTGCTACCCTTGTCGTGGAATTGGCGAACATGTTCGGAATACAGGGATTAGCGAAGTCTGCAGCGTGGTTGGCCGTGGGAATCGTCTTCGGTGCCGGCTGCGCTTCGAGCTCTGCACAGACGATTCGTGCCGGCATTGGGGAAACCTTCGAACTTCATGTCGGGCGATCCGCAACTGTCGATGCAGCAGCGCTCGAAGTGGGCTTCGAAGCCGTCAGTACCGACTCTCGTTGCGCGAAGGGCGATACCTGTGTCTGGGAGGGAAATGCGATCGTGCGCCTCTGGCTGGAACGCCGCGGCGGCAAACGGGAAACCATTGAATTGCATACGGCGTCCAAAGGCCCGGGCAGCGTGACGTTCAACGGTCATGGCATCAGCCTCAAAGGCCTGAATCCGATCCCGGTCAGCGGCCGAACGATTTCACCATCCGACTACATTGTGACGCTCATTGTTACGGCCGGCAGTGCCGGCGGTGAGGCAATCAGCCGGTACTAAAAAAAAGGGGCGCCCGACTGGACGCCCCTTCTCCGTTTTGCCGGTTCAGGCCCGGCAATTCCTGCTCAGCGGCATTGGTAGACCGACACGTCGTCGACATACCAGCCGAACGCCCCGTTGCAGCCGTCGTTGCCCATATCGAAGCGCAGCACGATCTTGTCTTTCGGCTGTGCGTACGGCTCGAGGTCGATGATCGAGCGGCCCCAGCTGCCGGACACGCTGCCTTCGTCGGCACCCGTGAAGGCCGGCTCGCCCGCGATCGGATTGGTGTTACCTTGCGCCGCGGTAAACAGCAATGCGTTGTACGGGTTGTAGATGAAATCACCCGGTGCGACGAGTTGCCACGGACCGCCGTTGACGCTGATCTTCAGATTGCCGCCATCCCAGCCGGCTTCGGTCGCTATCCAGTGATCGAACGCCATGCGAAGCGAGTCAGCGGATGCCGGCACCGATATCTCGGGGCTGTCCAGGTGCAATACCGCCGTTTCGTCACCGCCCGGCGCGCAGCTACCGATGATTGGATCCGGCCCGAAGAACGCTTTGCCTTGGCGATCACCCGGAAGGTCCGACACTACCGACCACTCGCGATCCGTGAAATCCGGCGTCGTTCCGCTGTTACTGCGCATCCAGCGATCCATTGACGAATTGCCATAATCGAAGCTGTCACTCAGCAGGATTTTCGCTTTCTTCGTCGGGCTGTCGCAGAGTGGCGGCGGATTTTGCGCCAGCAGTGGCTCGAAGCCGCACTGGGTTGGCGGAGTCCGCATTTCGACCGCCGCGATAGCGCTGGCCACCTGTGCACAATCGCCCGCCGACACGACCGCACCGGACGGCGTTCCGTCCGTCAGCGACGCGAGGTTGGTACCAATGAGGTCGCTGCAGGACTGCTCAAGTGCATCGGCGTGCTCGGCAAAACTGGTTGCCGGTCCCTGGTAGTGCAGCTTCGCGCGGAAGTAGATATGCGCGGCCTTGGTGAGCCCGATGGCATCGACCGTCTGACCGTTATAGCTGCCGCCGTCCACCATCAACGCGTAGGCATGGTTGTCGACGCCTGAGTTGATGTGTACGCCGCCATTATCGGACGCAGCGCAGTGGTAACCGGTGTCGGTCACCTTGGCGGGGTCGCCGTAACAGCCTGGCGTGGACATGTCGCGCAGTGCGCCGGACAGGCCGGCCGCGGTGCCGTCCTCTCCGACCAGCCAGCGCGCGGAATTATCCGTGCCGGTCGCGCCGCGTGACATGGTGAGATTGACGGTGTTCGTCGCCAGTTCGGTCTTAATTGCCGTGCCATCGTTCTGCACGACCGAAAGTGACGGGATGGTAACCGTCGGGTCGGCGCCACCCATATTGATAATGACATTACCGCCTGTGTTGTTGCCGATAATTACACCAACTGCGCCATTATCCTGCGCGTTCTTCGCCTTCACAGCGAAACCGCAGACCCCGCGATCCATGAACGCGATCTTCCCGGCCACCGCGGCCGCGTTGGCGAATGGCGACTCGCAGCCGTCATTCAAGGTGCCGCCAGGGACTGCAACGACTCCGTCGTTCACTTCGACAAGATCACCGGTCAGGTTGACGGTTTCCGGCCCGAAGGCAGCCGTGCCTGCCGGCTTGACGCCAGCGATGGCGGCCGGCGAATTGATTGTCACTGTCGGCGGCAGCGTTGTGAAGACACTGCACTCACCGGCCGTGCGTGGACCATCGGCTGCGATGTCGTCACGTCCGTTAATGCGATCGACCATCTCGCCGAAGATATCCGACGCCGCTTCATTTAGCGCGCCGGGCTGCCAGGCGTAGATCAGGCCATCGGTGTACTCGGTGTAGGCATGTGCCCACTCATGTCCGGTTACGTCGTCGGTCGTCAGGCCGGGGCAGAAGGAGATGAATACGCCGTTCCACGACGCATTCGGACAGCTGTAACCGCGGTTGAAGATCGAGTCCATCGTGGCACCCGCACCGTCGTAAGAATCGCGTCCGAAGGCGTTTGCGAACAGATCATAGGTCTCCTTGGAGGCCAGGATCATGTTGTCGGCCTCGGTTACGCCGGTAGGAAACGCGGCGCCCTCCACCCAGAACGGGCTCCCGGGATACTCCGCCGGGATAAACGGCAGGTTCTGGCCATCGTATGCGCGCCGGTTGAGCGCGTCGGGCGTACCCGTGATCTGGTCGATGACCTTACCGGTGTGCGCGTCGACGTAAACGAACTCACGCACATCCATGCCGTTGCCAACTTCGACCTCGTATGCAAGATGATTATCGCCCGGGACGCCCTTGGCAAGTCCTTCACGATAGATCAGCAGGCGACTGTTGCGAACGGACGGTGCCGGGCTGTCTGCCCTGGATTCAATGAACGAGAGCGCCGCATCTCCGGCTTCCGCAATGTTGCGTGAGGGTGCCGCCGATACCTGGATGTCCGGCACCAGGGTACCCGTGACAGCCGTGAGATTGTCGTCGCTGTCGAAGTGCACTTTCAAAACCGCGCCGAAAACCGGAAGTCCGGCGTACTCCTGCACATACTTCAGGTGCTTGTTGCCAAGCTTGTCACTTTCGCTCTTGCTGAGCCTGAGATTGGCGCTTCCCGTACCAAAGGCTGCCGCATGCTGGCTGACAAAACTTGTCGCTTCGTCATTCAACGCTTGCGGGGTGGAGGCCGCGGCTTTCCTGGCGAGCCCGGGCGGCACACGAACGAAACTGGCCGTGCCGGTTGCCGGGTTGACCCTGACGCCCGCCCCGCCGGTGTCCGACTGAAGTCGCTCGATGGCCCTGGCGTTACGTGCGTGATCGGGCGGCGCTGCGCCCACGGTAAGGCAAAGCACGGTAGATAAGACGGCGCATGCGGCCGTTCGAAAAATCGCCTTCATGGCATTCCCCTGAGTCTTTGTGATTGATGGCGCGCTTTTGATAGCGCGATCTATTTCTGTCTAGGAGCCAAAAATTACGCCTGGGCAAAATTGAACGCAATTGGATTCTGTTGCCAGGTTGTGCAGTCTTCAAGGAATTGCGTGTAAGTGAATGGACGGTAATAGAAAAACGATTCCGGGATCGCTCTCTGCCGGAGTATTCAGGCGGACTGGAACGGTTTGCAAACAGCGTACTTGCGCAACACGACAGTGAAAATCCTGCTATTGCAAGCGTTGCCCCGAGGTTTGGATGCGGACCGGGCGCCGATCAGGAATAGCAGCGCTCGCGACCCAGGGTGCAATTCGGCTAAGCTTCGCCGAGGCTTGAAATGGCCCCCCGGCTGAAGGAGCAAGAAATTGGAAAGGAAGCACGACTGGCTCCAGGCGCTCCCCGCGGCCTTCAATGCCTACCGGGCCGGCCGCGACATCGATGAGGTCGAGTGCATCATCCCCGACATGGCCGGCATGTCGCGCGGCAAGACCATGCCGGCGCACAAGTTCCATCCCGATCACGAGACCTGCCTGCCGGTGTCGATTTTCTACCAGACGATCACCGGCCACGACGTCGAACTCGAGATCGACAACCAGTGGGCCGAAGGCGACCTTGTCCTGAAGGCGGACATGTCGACGGCCAAGGCGGTGCCGTGGGCCAAAGAGCCGACG
>CAZLNH010000272.1:0-2326 GCA_964560775.1 uncultured Woeseiaceae bacterium
AATAATCGCGCCGGCAGAATTATCCGTGCTGGATTCCGTCCCCAGCCCTAAGAATTTCACCCGGGACGGATCGATCTGGTACTGGTTGATGAGCCGCAGGACCGCGGTTGCTGCCATCGTATAGACACTCTGGTGCGGGCCACGGACGCGAAAGCTCCGGCCGACGACCTCGCGGATTTTAGGCCACTGGTTGCCGGTCCAGTCGCACCAGTCTTCGAGCCAGACACGGAATGGCGGCACGTAAGCGGCTAGTCCGCTGATTCCTATTGGTTTTCTGGTCATGGTCGGCCTGCAACGCAGTTGGTGGCTGCAATCGGTAGCGCGCGCAGCCCGGGAATTCTAGATGCCCGGGCTACGCGGCTCAAGCAGCTTATTCTACTGTAATTGTTATCCTTTCCGAATACACGGGTGGCTTATGCGGTATGTGCAGGTGATCGGCGAACAGGAGCTGCAGCGTATGCTCGCCGGGGTCGAGCTCAAGCTCCGTCCGGGTGCTGCCATCCCCGAAATGCACATGCCGGGCATCCGCCGGGATCGGCGCATCCATCGGCGGCAAGCCGGTGTCAATCAGCACGTGATGATGACCGCTGTTCGCAGCCTCCGTGCCCGCCGGTACGACTTCCATCTCCTCGATCCCGAATTCGACACGAACCGGGCTCGAGACAACACCACCGTCCTGTGGTGTAACGAAGTAGACGCGCGCCGACTCGGCGGCGGTTGAACGCGGCATCCCGGCGGGCTTTGACTCCGCCGCAGTTTCGGGTGCTTCAGCGGCTGGCGGTGCGGGCGATTTCCCGTTGCAGGCGGCCAGCATGATGAGCAGCAACGATCCTGCTGCGGTAAATATCTGTTTCATATCGCTCTCCTTATAGATAACGTCAATTGCAGATTCGCGCGGCGTTTACACAGAAAATACAAATACCAGCGCCGTAATCGCCAGCATCAGGCTGAAACTCAAGGCGTAGGCGATCAGCAGCAGCATGTACTTCAGTATTGTCGCCAGATGGCCCTGACGATACACGCGCCGTATCCCCTTATAAAGGTATAGCGGTATGTAGAGTGGAATGACCAGTCCGAGCAGGACCGATGCGGTATCGGGCAGGAAGGCCCGCGCGGGAGCCAACACGAGCTGTATGCACAGCGCCAGGAAAACAAAGGCGTGAAAATGCAGTACGAACAGCAGGTGTTCAACATAGTAGCGCCGGGACAGCGGGTACAGGACCTTGAGTACCAATGCGATGAAGGGCAGCAACAGGTACAGGCCGACCGGGATGTTGTCGACCAGGTATTCTGTGAACGACTGTGCTCCGTCCAGGCCGATTGCATCGCCAACGCGGGTCAGCCGTTCCCGGGTCAGGCGGCGAGCAAGCCACGGCGGTGCACCGTCCATTTCGGAGCCATCGATATCGCACTGTATCGTCGCGCCGCGGGTTTCCTGCTCGCTATCGGCACTGTCAGCGGGAACCGCTTCGGTGTCTTGCGTGGATTCTGCGGACGGTGGTTCGAACAGGATGCCAAATTCCTGCTCCGGATCAAAAAACGCGATAACGAAGAACAGCAGGCTTAAAACCAGGTAGGTACGAAACGGTGGCATGAAACGCGCGCGACGCCCGCGCAGGTACTCTTCGGTCAGCTTCCCGGGCTGCAATGCCAGGGGAATCAGCGTGCGCCAGATGCGTGAATCGAGCTCGAACAGGTCGCCGAATGCGTCGCGGGTCAGTTCCCAGAGGCTGATGAGCCGGGTTCCGGCCCGCTGTCCGCATTCGAGGCAGTACTGGCCTCGCAGGATCGTGCCGCAATTGAGGCAAGCCGGCATTTCTGCAGCCCCGCTTGTGGCTGGATGCAGAACGGCACGATTTACCTCGAACCGGCTGCCGAACCGTGTCACAGCGTCGGCGAGCATCCTGGCCTCCTGCCCGGACTGGTAGTCGGTCAGCGCCTGCCGGCTGTCCAGCTGGAAGTGGACAACACGCCGTGCCCGGCCGTCGTGGTCCGTTTCGGAAGACAGGACTTTCGCATCGGTAAGGCCCGGCTGCTGGAGCGATGCTTCCACGAACGATGCCAGCCAGTCATCGAAACTATCGATGACTTCCCGATCGATATCGAGAATGAGCTCATATACCGGTTCGGGATAATGGCTCATTAATCAGGTTGGTCAGTCAGGCTTTTTTCCGCTGGCCATTTTCTTGCGCGACGGGGATTTCTTGCGAGCCGCGGCCTTCTTACGCGTCGGACTTTTGTCAGCCTCGCCGTCGGCTGCGTTCTCCGCGTCCAGACCGGAATCGCGAATCAGTTCATCCGGATCGAAATCGTCCACTGCCATCAG
>CAZLNH010000273.1:0-11583 GCA_964560775.1 uncultured Woeseiaceae bacterium
GCTGGTCCGCCGGCAACGAACGGTTGGAGCTGCCGAGCAGGTCATTCAGCATGATCAACGGGCTCGAAGCGACCATCGTGATCGTGCCGCCGAGTATGGCGCAGAAACCGGCCGGCATGACCAGCCGCGACATCGGCGTGCCCGTGCGCGACGAAATGCGCGAGATAACCGGCAGGAACAGCGCCATCGCACCGACGTTCTGCATGAACGACGACAGCAGCGCGACCGCGCTTGACGTGATGCCGACCACCGGCCGCTCGGCCTTCGCGCCATATTGCATGATCGCCCACGCGACCTGTTCCATGACACCCGTCTTCTCGAGCCCTGCACCGAGGATCATGACGGCGATTATCGACACGACCGCGTTACTGCTGAGCCCGGAGAACAGGATGTCCACGTCGAGCAGCGTGTCGAATCCCGGGATGTATACCAGTAGTCCCAGCAAGGTCATGACGAGAATGGCCACGACGTCGACCCGCAACAGTCCGGTCACGAACAGGAACATTGCGAACACCACGATTGCTATGACGATAGCGATATCGGCGGTCATTGGCGGCAGTTGGTCCATCGACCCGGATTATGCACGGTTGGTGGTTTTTTTTGCATCGTGCGGCAGCCACCGGAAGTTTCGTGGTGCTTGTGCGAAACTCCGGTGCTTCAATCCTGTCAGTACACCTGCCGGGCGGCCAGGTGCCGCGGGACGGCAACAAGGATGCAGAATGGCTGGCCAGCAGGACGTTTTTTATCGAATTGACAAAGACGACAGGATTGTCTTCGTCAATGACCAGTGGGACAGGTTCGCCGGCGGCAATGAAGGCAACGGCGTGCTGTCGTCCGAGGTGCTGGGGCGTTCGCTGTGGGATTTCATCGACGGATTGACGACGCAGCAGATCTACCGTCAGATAGTAAAGCGCTCGCGGGCCGGCAATGCCGTCGGTTATCCGTTGCGCTGCGATGCGCCGGATCGCCGACGCTTGCTGCAAATGGATGTCCGGGCGGCCAACGGTGGCTCCATCGAATTCACCAGTCGGGTCCTCTCGGAGGAGCCGCGGCAGGCACTTAGCCTTCTGGACAGGCGCTTTCCGCGCACGGGAGACCTGATCACCGTCTGCAGCTGGTGCGAAAAAGTCCGCGTTGAAGGACGGTGGGTCGACGTCGAGGATGCGATTGAGGCACTGGGGTTGTTCCAGCAAGCTCAACTTCCGGCATTGACCCACGGCATGTGCCAGGCATGTAACGACAACATGAACGAGGTGATCACCGCCTTGTAGTTTGTTCCCGCGCCGACGATCATGACAGCGATGAATAAAGCAATCGCACATCCTGCGCGCCATGCCTTCGATGCGTCATTTTAGTCGCCTGCTGCCTTTGCTCCTGATCCTGTGTGCCGCGCGCGGCTGGTGCCAGGCGGAGGACGCGACTTCGATCCACTGGGCCTATTCGACGTACTTCGGCACCGGCTGGTACCAGATCGGGGACGATCGGGATGCGTTCGCCATTCGTTATGCGCCGCGCAAAACCGTGCGGGAGGCGTCGTTGCATGACGACGGCACGAGGGTCGTGGGCCTCGAATACCGTCTGCCCGTTACTGCCGGTCTCGACCAGTTCCCGCTCGACGATATTGCCGGCACCGCCGATCTCGGCAATCTCGCCAACTTGAGTATCACACCCGGCATCTACGCCGAGATCCCGGTCACCGACCGGTGGTCACTCAGGCCATTCGGTGCGATCGGCTGGGGCACGGTGCTCAATGGCAGCGAATCAGCCTGGACCTACTGGACCGGCATCAAGAGCCGCCTGGTCATGCGCGAGGGCGGCCCGGAGATTGCACTGCTTAATTCGGCCGCTTTTGTTGGCTATTCGCCGAGCAATGGACCGTCTTCGGGTTTCTGGCCGGTCATGACTGCTCTCGAACTCAAGCATCCCGTTGCCACGCTCGAGAAGTCCGGGGACGTGCTCGAGCTCAACTGGCACGCCGCTTATACCTGGTTCCAGAATGACCTCGACGTGTTACAGCAAGACGCCGCATCCGATCCGGTCAGTGATCAATGGGAAGTAGGCATCGCCGTCAGCCGGCGGGATACGACGGTCGGGTTCTGGCGCTTGCAGTTTGACCGCGTTGGCATCGCCTGGCGCATGAGCTCTGACGGGGACCTTAAAGGTGTCGGACTCGTTTTCGGGTCGTTGTTCGACCAGTAAGCCGGCGAGCCTGACCTCCGGCGTGCCTGCGATGTTATAGTTTCATGCGCCCGCAGCCTGCCACATGAGGAACCGCTGCATTGGAACAAATCAGGTCGATCGCCACGCAATACGGCCAGCTCGCGTATGACTATCTGAGTCAGCCCGCGATCGGTATTCAACTCGGCCTGATCGCTCTCCTTTTTATTCCCGCCTGGTTGCTCGCGCGGCGCATCGAGCCGCAGCTCGAAAGCCGAGCCCGCACGATCAAGGGCATGCCGGGCCTGCTGCGCGTCATCGTGGCGTTTCTCCGCCGGCTCGAGTGGTTGTTCTTTGCACTGTTGCTGGCGCTAACCTATCTAGCGACCAGCATCGCCGCCTGGCCGTCTACCAACTACCTGCTCTACAGCGCCATGTTGCTTGCGGCTGCCTGGCTCGTGATCTCAGTCGTATCGCATGTGATTCGCAGCCGCGCGCTGGGCAAGGCATTTGCCGTTATCGCGTGGACCTACGTCGCTGCGACAATACTCGGCATCACCGGTGACATCGCTGCAATCCTGTCGGGCGCGGCATTGCCAATCGGCACGAAAAGCGTGTCGGTACTCGATGTTATACAGGGAGCGCTCATTTTCGCCTTTTTGCTGTGGGCCGCGATCGGTACCGGCAATGTGTTTGACCGGCGAATTCAGGATGTCGAGGAACTGACGCCGTCGCTCCGGGTGCTGATCGGTAAAATACTTCGTATTGCACTGCTGATCTTCGCCGTCCTGATCGGCATATCCAACATCGGTATCGACCTGACGGCACTCGCGGTACTGTCCGGTGCCATCGGTGTCGGCATCGGCTTCGGCCTGCAGAAAGTGGTCTCGAACTTTATCTCCGGGATCATCATCCTGATGGACCAGTCCATCAAGCCGGGCGACACAATTTCGCTTGGGGAAACGTTCGGCTGGATACGCGAGTTGAGAGCGCGATTCGTCTCGGTCGTAACCCGCGATGGCCGTGAATACCTGATCCCGAACGAGGATTTCATCACGCATGAGGTCATCAACTGGTCGTTTTCCGATGAATATGTGCGCCTCGATGTGCCGTTCGGTGTCTCGTACGATTCCGACCCGCATGAGGTCGCCCGCCTTGCTATCGAAGCGGCTTCGGGCGTCGAGCGGGTCAACTCGACGCGCAACTCACCAGTCTGCTGGCTGACCGGGTTCGGCGACTCGTCGCTCGACTTCCTGCTGCGATTCTGGATTCGCGACCCGCAAAATGGCATGACAAACATCCGCGGCAAGGTGCTGCTCGCGTTGTGGGATGCGTTCAAGGAGCACGGTATCAGCATCCCGTTCCCGCACCGCGAAGTCATCATGCGCACGCCGGTCAATGTCGTCACTGACAGCGACTGACCCCGGCATCGCGAGCCGCCGAACGGCGTGGCTGTCGCGTACCCCTGTCACCGCGAGCCGCCGAACGGCGTGGCTGTCGCGTACCCCCTGTCACCGCGAGCCGCCGAACGGCGTGGCTGTCGCGTACCCCTGTCATCGCGAGCCGCGAAGCGGCGTGGCTGTCGCGTACCCCTGTCATCGCGAGCCGCGAAGCGGCGTGGCGATCTCGTAACGACCACTCTGCCATATTGACGAGATTGCCACGCTGCGCTCGGGCTGACGCCGACTATCCCGGCGCGGATTATCGGCAATAAATTACCACTTCTGGCAACAATCCGATGTAACATGCGGTAATCACGCAGTAAACCTATCAGCAAGCAGGGGGTATGCGGACACGATTTTACGGCACAGGTGCCAGGAGGTACTCGACGGGTCGGCCGCCACAGTTGCGGAGAAGGTAGAACCGCAATGAGTGAACAGGAAAGAGCTGCCAGCAACGGCGACGGTATGTCCGCGGAACACGACATCAGCGTATCGCGCGATGCGTTCAGACAGATAGTCGAGGCGATGGACGACGCTATCATCGTCGCGGACGATCGCGGTGGCATCCGATACGCCTCCCCCTATTTTATACGCGCAACCGGCTATGCAGCCGGCGAGGTACAAAGTCTCGGCAAGGCAGGCAGCCTGTTCACGCAGGACCCCGCCGAGCACTTGCCGCCGGAACCAGGTGCCCGCGTCAGCAATGTGCCGACGCGCCTCGTTGCCAAAGATGGCAACGAGATCGACGTGCTGGCCACCGTTTCGCGCGCCGATATTGGCGGCTCGTGCCTGCTCTATGTTGCGCGTTCCATCTCCGAATTCGATCTGTCGGCGGAACTGCTGGATCGCATTTTCAGGTTTTCCGGCAATGCCATCATAATAGTGCATCCAACCGAGCGAACGGTTGTCCGCTGCAGCGCGGCGACCGAGTCCGTGCTCGGATACACGCCCGCAGAACTGATCGGTAAGAGCACCCGGGCTATTCATCTCGACGAGGAAAGCTTTCGCGCCTTCGGCCGCACCAGTGCTGAACGAATCCAGTCGCACGGCGTATTTCAGGGAGAGTATCCGCTACGGCACCGAAACGGGCACCGCATCGAGGCGGAGATCAATACCGTGCCAATCGCCGCCCCGGGCGAAAGCGGGCGCGGCTACGTCAGCATTATTGCCGACGTCTCGGCACGCCGGAACGCCGAAGACGCGGTGGCGATGATTCATGATGTCGTGCAGGAAACCGCGGGTTGCGAGCGCATTGAAGATGCCCTCGTTCCGGTTCTGCGGTCAATCGCACTGAAGTCACACTGGAGTGTCGGCGAAGCCTGGGTCCGCGATAAAGCCGATGGCCAATACCGGCGCGTGGCGGCGTATGCCGGAGACGCACAGGCACAGCACTATATCGGCGCCACTGCCGGACCGGCGCTGGCCAGCGCTGGTGGCAGCATCGTCGCTGAGGCGCACAAATCAAAAAGAACCATCCTGACCGCGAGAGAGGGCACGAACCGGAGTGTCGCGCAGGCGAGCGGTCCTGGGTCAGGCGACGATGGCTACCGCGCCGAATGTGCCATTCCGCTCGTCATCGGCGGCAACGTCAATATCGTGCTGACCTTCCTGATGGACAACATGCACGAAAACAGCGGCTACTGGCTTGAAGCGGTCGCTGCCGCGTCCGTGCCGCTGGCCGCGCTGATCGAGCGTTTGTCATCCGAAACAGAACTGCGCCGGCGGGAGAGCGAGCTTCGCAAGTCGAGAGAAATGCTGAGAAATCTTGCAAGGCGCATCGATCAGTTGCGGGAAGACGAGCGCAAGGCAATTGCCCGCGAGTTGCACGACCAGATGGGCTCCGACCTGACCAGCCTGAAATTCGATCTCCAGTTTCTTCGCGAGCAGACCGCGGCTGCCAACGAGATTGCCGTCAGTTACCTCGATTCCGCGGAGCGCGTCGTTGCGTCGATGGCCGGAAACCTGCGAGACCTGGCAACGCGGCTCCGGCCCGCAATTCTCGATGTCTACGGCCTGCCGGCCGGTATCGAGTGGCTGGCGCGGGATTTCGAGAAACGCAGCCAATGCACGATGCGAATCGAGATTGACGACAAGGACCCTGGACTCGATGAGCGGCAGACTATCGCACTGTTCCGCATCTGCCAGGAGTCTCTGACCAACGTGCTGCGGCATGCGAGGGCGGATCATGTGAGCGTGTCACTACAGACGGTCGGTGGCAACATTCAATTAGTCGTAGAAGACAATGGCAAGGGGATAGATGAGACTTTTCTGCGCAGCAGCCAGCGGTTGGGAATAATCGGTATGCAGGAGCGCGCTCGCTCCGTCGGCGCGAAGATGACCATTACCGGACGCGCGAACGGCGGCACCCGTATTACGGTAACGGTCCCTGCGGCAGGCGGGTAGCGATATCGTCAGGTGCTTTGCGGACTTCGGTACCGGTCGTTTGCGGCCAGGTACTTGAGAGAGTAACAAGCAATGGTTCGATCACGCATGCTGTCGAAGATTGGCGATGAGACAAAGCGGGAATTGCTGTGGAGTCCCATTCCGCTGGTCGTGATCTTTGTTGCCGTAAGCCTGGTATGGATACTTGGCACGGACTGGCTTGTACAGCAATTTGTCAGTGACCCGGAACTTGCATCCGGACTGCAGACGGTCAAGGGCATCGTCTATATCGGCCTGATCGCTGTACTGATCTTTTTCCTGTTAAGCCGCGCGCGTAAACGCCTGCGAGCGATGCACCAGCGGGTGCTGGACGAACAGCGGTCGCTGGAAAGCCATGTACAGGAACGCACCAAGGAGTTGCTTGAATCCTATACTCAACTGCGCATGCTCGCCCGACGCCTTGATGTCATGCGTGATACGGAGCGCAAGAACCTGTCGCGGGAACTCCACGACCAGATGGGCTCGGATATCACGGGCCTGAAACTCGACCTGGTGTCCATCAGGGACCAGCTCGGTGACGCCGGTTCCGGTGTTGTCGCAAGCATCGACGCCACGCTGGAATTGGTCGACTCCATTTACCAAAGCGTGCGCGATCTCGCCGCAAAGCTGCGTCCCGCCATATTGGATGATTTCGGCCTGGTCGCGGGTATCGAGTCGCTTGTTGATGATTTTCGCGGTCGTGCCGGTTGCCACACGGTGCTGAGCATTGATATCGGCGAGATTGTCCGGGACGAGAGCCGCGATATGGCGCTCTACCGGATTTGCCAGGAATCGCTGACCAACATCCTGAAGCATGCCGGGGCCGTCACGGACGTGCAGATTCGGCTGTTTATTGACAACGGCAATATTACGATGATGATTGACGACGACGGCACCGGCCCGGGACCCTCGGGGTACCGGTCTGAGAGCCAGGTCGGCCTGGTCGGCATGCGCGAGCGCGCCGCTGCGGTCGGCGGAACCTGCTTCGTGGCAGAGCGCGAGGGTGGCGGCACTGCTGTTCGCGCCGACATACCGCTGGCCAGGACTACACGCGAATAGTCCGGGGCCAGACATCCGGGGATCCCAGGGTTGAATATATGATCCGAATTATCATCGCCGACGATCACGCCGTGCTGCGCCACGGCCTGATCAGTTTGCTCGACCGGTGTGACGATATTGATGTGGTCGGGGATGTTGCGGATGGACCAGCGGCGGTCGACATGGTCCGCGACAAACAGCCCGACGTTATTGTCCTGGATATCTCGATGCCGGGCCCCGGCCTGCTGCGCATGCTGCAGCTACTGCGCTCGGCGCACGCGCCGCTGAAAATCCTTATCTTGAGTTCCCATCCGGAAGACCAGTATGCGATTCGCGCATTACAGGCCGGCGCTGACGGCTACCTGACCAAGGAGCATTCCGGCGAAGCGCTGGCTGTGGCGGTGCGGCATGTAGCGGCCGGGCGCAAGTACGTATCGCCCGAGCTCGCCGAGCATCTCGCGGCCGAGCTGACGAGTCGCAGTACGGGGCAGCCGCACGAATCGCTGTCAAACAGGGAGTTCCAGGTGTTTACGTGCCTCGGCCAGGGCCTGACGGCAAAGGAAACCGGCGAAAAGCTGTCACTGAGCCCGAAAACCGTCCACACCTACCGCGCCCGGATCTTCGAGAAAACGGGCTTGAAAAATGATGCCGATATCGTCCGGTACGCGGTAAAAAACAACCTGATCGACTGACGGGCGTCCCTGGCACGTAATACGAGGTACTACAGCCCGCAAGACCACAGCCGACTCAGCCAGTCCCCGAAGCGCACACCAGAATACGCGTTTGTCCGCTGGTACAGCGACCTCACTGCCTCTAATGTAGCGACCCTTCCTGAAGACACGTTGTGTCCGAAAGCGTACGCGGTGGCACGGCACCGGTACGAACGCCTGACGCCCCGCCCGTGAACTCGAAGAGAAAATTGAAATGGCCAAGCGAACGCTCCTGATTGTTGAGGATTCAGAACAAGTGCGCCAGCGCATACGCAAGACCCTGGAGTCGCAGAACGATATCGTCATTGCCGGCGAAGCCTCCGATGTGGATACCGCAATCAGCCTGATCGACAGTATCGATCCGGATCTTGTGACGCTCGATATACGCCTGGACGACGGCGGCAACGGGCTGGATGTACTGCGATACATCAGAGAGTCCGGCAAGCGACCCCACGTCGTTGTGCTGGCGTTCAATTTCAATCAACAGTACCTGCCTGCCGACCTTGCTGCGTGTGCCGCGCGGGTACTGGACAAGGTCACGGATTTTGAACAATTGCCGGCAGCGCTGGCAACGGCCGACGCGCCTTACGGGGACGCAGAGCGGCGGCGGCAGCCCTGTGCCTCGTAACTCGGAGAATGAAATCAAAACCAAGAACCGACCAGTCAAGGCTGGGGAATCTGTTACGCAGTCGAGTACCGGCAACATGCCGTATGACCGCGAAAGCATTCTTGATCTCGTCCTGCGTGAAACCCGCGCGGCGACGTTTGCATGGGACCTCAGCACAAATGAAATGGTCTGGGATGACGGTTTTCGCCAGCTTTTTGGCTTCGGCGAAGGCGTGTGTTCGGGCAGTCTTGATGACCTTACGCGCCGTTTTCATCCCGATGATGCCGAGATGGCCATTGCAGCGGCTGACGCGTCGCGCGCGGCTTGCGGCAGCCTGCATGTCGAACACCGGATAGTCCGCAACGACGGCGAGGTGCGCTGGCTGACAGTGCGCGGCCTTACGATATGTGCTGGTGATGGCACGCCGGAACGGCTGGTCGGCGTTTGCTGGGATGAAACCGATGCCCGCAGTGCCGCGGATCGCATTGAATTGCTGGGCCGCATGCATGAGGAAAATCCGCAGCCGGTTTTCCGTGTGATGAAGGACGGTACGATTCGTGAGGGTAACCAGGCGAGTACGCGGCTGATGGAAGGTTTGTGTGTCCATCCGGCCAGTGAGACGGCCCGTGACTTCATGGCGCTCGTGTCGAGGGTACAGTTATCGGGACGTAATCGGGTCAGCGATATCGAAATTGCTGATCGGGTGTACCAGGTCAACCTGGTTCCGCTGCCCGAGCACGATTACGTAAACGTCTACGCGACTGACGTAACCATGTTGCGGCGCTCGCAGCAGATGATGCAGCAGGCCGCGAAGATGGAAGCCATAGGCCAGCTCGCCGGAAGTGTTGCGCATGATTTCAATAATCGCCTGACCGTAATCCTCGGCAACCTCGAGTTGCTCGCGGAAGAAATCGACGCCGGCAGCGATGCGGCGCAATTGCTTGCCGATGCGCGTCATGCCGCGGAAAACAGTACCGAACTGGCAAAACGCCTGCTCGGTGTGTCCAGTCCCCAGACGGGCGAGCGGACAGTGACAGACATCAATTCGGCCATCAACCGCATGGAAACGCTGCTCGAGAAATGCTTGGGTGAGTCGGCCGGCCTGTCTGTAATCCTGAACGCAGACTTACCGCAGGCAGAGATGCACCGCGCCGGTTTCGAGGACGTCCTCGTCAATCTGACACTGAACGCACGCGATGCAATGAGCCCCGGCGATACGTTGACGATAGAAACAACCAGTGTCTGGCTCGACAATGAATACACCTCCGAGAATCCGGACCTTGTCCCGGGCGCGTACACGCTGGTCGCTGTAACCGATACCGGCAAAGGCATGACGGCGGAAATACGCGAGCGCGCCTTCGAGCCGTTCTATACGACAAAGGATGCAAGAGGCACCGGGCTCGGCCTTAGCACCGTCTACAACTTCGTCAGGCAATGTGGTGGCCATGTGTCAATTTACAGCGAGGTCGGCGTAGGCACTTGCGTCAAGCTTTATTTGCCCACTGCCAATGCACAGGACCGCGCCGTGGTAAATAACCGCATTGCCCCGCGAAACGGCGAGCTGGCTGGCAGGAAAATCCTGCTGGTCGAGGACCAGCCCGACATTCGAGATGTAACTTCCCGAATTCTCTCGGATTTAGGATGTGACGTACGCACGGTTGCCGGAAGCAATTGCGCACTAGACTACCTGAAGGGCGGATCGGATCTGGACATGCTGGTCACGGACCTGGTACTACCCGGCGATTGTGACGGCGCCGGCCTGGTTGCAGCGGCCCGGAAACAGCGGCCGCGTTTGAAGGTGTTGGTGACGTCTGGCTACACGCCATCCGGGCCACATGGCAGGTTATTGAGTGGCGTCGACAATTATGATTTTCTCTCCAAGCCCTACACTCGCGAGTCCCTTGCTGCCGCAATGCGCCGTGCATTCACGGACACGGGCGCCGACCGCGCGGCTTGAACAAGCTGGTATAAGCAGAATCCATGCGCGAGCGTAAAGTACTCATAGTTGACGACGATATCTCCATCTGTCGGTACATTGCGCGGGTTTGCAAGGACGCCGGCTACGAGGCCGTCATCGCAAGCGGCTTTGCTGATTTCGAGGAAGCGCTGCGCAGTCACACCTTTTTCCTGGTGATGACCGACCTGCAGATGCCGGACTGCGACGGCATTGAATGCATGCGTGTGCTCGCAAACGGGGACTACGATGTGCCGGTGGCCATCCTGAGTGGCTTCGATCCGCGGGTATTGCAAACCGCGGAAGCGTTCGGCCGCTCCGTGGGCCTGACGATTATCGACACGCTGCAAAAGCCGGTTCAGGTTGCCGCAATCCGGGAACTGTTGGAAGCCGCGGCGGCACGCGCCACTGGTGCGCCCGAGGAAGAGCTGCAGGCCGCCATCGATAAACGCGCGATCACGATTTTTTACCAGCCGAAAGTCAGCTTCCAGAACGATGATTTCGGTACCGTTGTCGGCTTCGAGGCACTCGCGCGCTGGCTGCATCCGCAACGCGGATTGATTGCGCCGAACCACTTTATTCCGCTCGCCGAAGCGACCGGCAAGATCGCGGACCTGACGGACATCGTTATGGACTTAGGCATTGCGCAACTGCGCGAGTGGGCCGACGCGGGCGAAACCTATTCGCTCGCCATCAATATCTCGCCACTGATGCTGGATGACCGGACGCTCGCGGACCGCATACACCGCAAGGTTATTGAGTCGGGCGTCGATCCTGCCCAATTGACGCTGGAAATCACCGAAAGTGGCGCGATGGCTGACCCGACCAAGACCATGGAAATTCTGACTCGCTTGCGGCTCAAGGGCTTCAAGCTGTCGATCGATGATTTTGGCACCGGCCACTCGTCACTGGTGCAACTCTATAATCTGCCGTTCTCCGAGCTGAAGATTGACCGGTCGTTCGTTTCCGGTATCGACGACCGGGACGACGCCAAGGTCATCGTCAAGACGCTGATTGATCTTGCCCACAACCTGTCGCTGCAGGTGTGCGCCGAAGGCGTCGAAACCATCTACGAATGGCTGTGCCTGATGGACTACGGATGCGATCGCATCCAGGGCTATTTCGCTGGCAAGCCCATAGCGGGTGGCGAAGTACCCGATTGGCTCGAGTCCTGGTTTCTCCGCCGCGCCGTGATCAATGCACCGCGCGAGCGCCAGGAGCCCCACGCGGCGATTGAGGCGCGGATCGTCTATA
>CAZLNH010000274.1:0-29246 GCA_964560775.1 uncultured Woeseiaceae bacterium
CGGTGCGGGCCACAATGGACTCACCAATGCCGCGTTCCTCGCCAAGGCGGGGCTCGACGTGCTGTGCGTCGAAAAGAACGACTACATCGGCGGTGCGACCGTAAGCCGGAATCTGTACAAGGACTGGATCTACTCCAATTGTTCCTATGTATGCTCCCTGCTGCGGCCGGAAATTTTCCGGGCACTCGAATTGCATCGTCACGGCCTGCAGGTTACTCCTTATGGCGGTGGCGTCACGTTCATGGAGAACGGCGATTACTTCGGTTCCTACTGGGATTCCGAGGTGGCGCATCGCGAGTACGCGCGCTTTTCGAAGCACGATGCGGACGCGTACGTGCGCTACTCGGCGGACGTCATGCGCCAGTGCCGGTTCATCAGGGATTCCTTGTTGCGCACGCCGCCGGACCCCACATCATTCAAGCCGAAAGACCTGGCCGAACTGATGCATCTCGGCAAGCAGTTCTACGAGATGGGCGAAGACCGGATGTACGAAACGATCCGGTTCTGGACCATGAGCGTTGCCGAGTATCTTGACGAATATTTCGAAACCGATGTCATCAAGGCATCGATGTCCGGCAGCGGCATCATCGGCACGGCGCTTGGTATTCATTCACCCGGCACCGCCTACGTGCTGCTGCATCACTACATGGGCGAAGTTGACGGCAACGTCGGTTCCTGGGGCTACGCGCGCGGGGGCATGGGTGCGGTCTCGAAGGCAATTGCCGGCGCATTCCAGGCTTATGGCGGAGAGCTGCGCACCGATGCCGGCGTTGAGAAAATTGTTACCCGCGACGGCAAGGTCAAAGGAGTGGCCCTGACCAATGGCGAGGAAATCGATGCCAAAATTGTCGTGTCCGGCATGGACGTCAAACGCACGTTCCTCAAATGCATGGACGAATCCGATTTGCCGAAAGCGTTCTACCGGCGCGTCAAGAATTTCAAGATTCGCGGGTCCTCCGGCAAGCTGAACATTGCGCTGGATGGATTGCCGACGTTTCCTGCCCTGCCAAAAGGCAGTCCTTTGCTGGACGGCGACATGCATTTCATCGATTCAATGGAGCGCATGGAACGGGCCTACGATGACTGGAAGGAAGGCACCTGGTCCAAAGACCCGTACGTGGACATGGTCATTCCTACCATCACCGACCCGACGATGGCGCCGCCGGGCAAACACTTCATGAGCTGTTTTGTGCAGTACTGTCCGCCGAAAGTCGAGGGCCGGGAATGGACCGATGCGGAGCGCGACGAGTTTGGCAAGACTGTCATTGACCAGATCGGCAACTTCAGCCCGGATTTCAAGGATTTGATCCTGCACGTCGAGATTCGCACGCCGAAGGAAATCGAGAACGAAGCCGGGCTGACCGAAGGAAATATTTTTCACGGCGAACTGACGATGGACCAGTTGCTGTTCAACCGTCCGGTACCGGGCTATGCGCAGTATCGAGCGCCCGTCAGCGGGTTGTACATGTGTGGTTCGAGTACACACCCCGGCGGCGGCGTCATGGCGGCACCGGGCGCAAACGCGGCCCGGGAGATTCTGCTGGACTTGAAGCGCCAGAACACCGTACCGGAGAATTTCGGCGATGACTGAGCAATTTGATGTAATCGTGGTCGGCGGCGGCCACAACGGACTGGTATGCGCCAACCTGCTGGCAAAATCCGGCAAGAGCGTACTGGTACTGGAAGCCAACGAAGAGGCTGGCGGTGCAGCCGTTACGCAGTCTTTTGCCGACGGCTACTCGGTATCGAGCGGCGCCCACCTGCTCTATGGCCTGCAACCGCAAGTCGAGCGGGACCTCGGCCTGAAGGTCCGCCTCGCTGCTGACAACATGAGTACGATCGCGTTGTCCGACGGCGGCCACCACGTTCGCATCAAGGGAGCGTCGGCGCAGGGTGTTGCCGACGACGACCAGGCTGAAATGCGCGAATTCCACAAGCAGATGGTGAAGTTTTCCTCGCTGCTGCGCCCGTTCCTGAACAAGACGCCCCCCCGGCTGGGTGCCGGAGGCCGCGATGACCTGATGACGCTGGCGCAACTCGGCATGAAAGTGCGGCTGCTGGGCAAAGCGGACATGCGTGAGTTCCTGCGGCTGATTGGCATGAACATCTACGACGAGGTCGAGGAACGGTTCAGCAATCCGTTGTTAAAGGGTGCGATCAGCCTCGACGCGGTACTGGGAACGCACCTCGGCCCGCGCTCGCCAAACACGATCCTGACGCTGTTGTACCGGCTGGCGGCGACGGGCGGGCGTATAGCCAGTCCGGCAGGCGGCATGGGTGCGGTTACAAAAGCACTGGCCGACAGCGCACAGAAGCACGGCGTCGACATCCGCACGAGCAAGCGAGTAAAGCAGATCATCGTCGACAACGGACGCGCGACCGGTGTCCGGACCGAGGATGATGACGTATTCATGAGCATGACGGTCGTCTCCAATGCTGACCCGAAACGCACGATCATGGACCTGGTCGGGACCCGTCATGTCGAAACCGGTTTCGCGCGCCGCATACATCACCTGCGCATGCGGGGTAATGCGGCGAAGCTGCACCTCGCACTGGATGGGCTGCCGGCGATTAAAGGTCTCGACAAGAAGGATTTTGCGGAGCGCCTTGTCATTGCGCCGGATGCCGACTACGTCGAGCGTGCATTCAATCCGGCGAAGTACGGCGAGACATCACCCAATCCCGTCGTTGAGATGACGTTCCCGAGCCTGCGCGACACATCGCTCGCGCCGGCCGGCAAGCACGTCATGTCTGCTGTTGTTCAATACGCGCCGTACGAGCTTAAAGCGGGCTGGGACGACGCGGCACGCGCCAGCTTCGAAGGTGCCATCATGGACACGATTGCCCGTTACGCACCGGACCTTAAAGGGCGGGTGGTAGCGTGCGAGTTGCTGACGCCGCCCGACTTCGAGCAGCGCTTCGGCATGGGCGGTGGTCACTGGCACCATGGTGAGCTGACGCTCGACCAGTTCCTGTTTGTCAGGCCGGTTGCCGGCGCTGCCCAGTACGCCATGCCGCTGGACGGTCTGTACCTTTGCGGTGCTGGTGCGCATCCGGGTGGCAACGTGTCCGGCGCGGCGGGACGAAACGCGGCGCGTGCGATCCTAAGAACGGAGAAAGGAGCATGACGATCCAGGAAGTGAACCAGCGGCGCCTGCAGTCGCCGTTCTATTCACGGCTCGCCGAGGTCGACCGCCTCAACGAGTGGCACAGCTGGAAGGGCTATACGTCCGCCGACGCGTTCTACGATCACGAACTCGAGTACTTTGCGATTCGGAACAGCACCGCGGTGTTCGACCTGACGCCGATGTCGAAGTACCGGATTTCCGGTCCCGACGCGCTGGCGTACGTCGACCGGCTGGTGACACGCGACATGCACAAGATACGCGTCGGGCGCGTGGCGTATGCCGTCTGGTGCAATGACCAGGGACAGGTCATCGATGACGGCACGCTGTTCCATTTGCGCGACGGTGAATACCGCCTGTGCTCGCAGGAACGCCACCTCGCGTGGCTGCAGGCCGCGGCGCTCGGCCTGGATGTCACTATCGTCGAGGAAACGGCCGACATAGCCGCGCTGGCCGTGCAGGGACCAACATCATTCAGCGTGCTGAAGAAGCTCGGGCTCGACGGCATTGAGGACCTGAAGCCGTTCGGCCTCGCGCATTTCGATTTCCAGGGTACCGAGCTGATGGTGTCACGGACCGGTTTTACCGGCGATCTCGGCTACGAGCTATGGATCGATGCCCGACTTGCCGAGGCGCTGTGGGACGCCCTGTTCGAAGCCGGGAAGTTGCACGGCATTACACCGATCGGCACACATGCGCTCGACCTGTCGCGCATCGAGGCGGGATTCCTGACCGCGGGCGTTGACTTCCTGCCGGCCGAGGAGACCGTCCGTCCCGGCCGCTCGCGCTCGCCGTTCGAGCTGGGCCTGGGCTGGCTGGTCGATTTCAAGAAACCGAATTTCAATGGCCGGCGGGCGCTGGCCGAAGAACAGCGGCGCGGCTCCGAATGGCGACTCGTCAAGCTCGATATCGAGGGTAACAAGCCGGCACACCATTCCTATATTTACGCAAAGAAGCGCGGGCGGCTGAAGCAGGCGGGCTTTATCACGTCGGCGACGTGGTCGCCGGTTTGCAAGCAGAATATCGCCATAGGCACGGTCCGTGTGCCGCACGGCGAAGTCGGCAGCTCGTTGTGGGTGGAAATCTACTACCAGCGTGAAATGCACTGGTCGCGCGTCATGGCTAAGGCAACCGTCGTCGACAAGCCGTTCTGGGATCCGCCGCGGCGCCGCGCGACACCGCCGGGGGATTTCTGACGCCGGAAACAGGCTCCGCACGCATGGCAGCAAATGCCTCGCATCCGCTCGATCCGCTGCTCAGGCCGCGCGCCGTTGCCGTCGTCGGCGCATCGATGCGCGAGGATTCGATGGGCGAGTGGGCGCTCGAAAACTTAAGGCGCGGCCGGTTCAAGGGGCCGATTTACCCGATCAATCCGCGGCACGACCAGGTCGCCGGGCTGCGCTGCTACGCGAGTTTTGCGGCGCTGCCGGCAACACCGGACCTCGCGATATTTGCCGTCGGTGATCATCGCATCGAGGCGTCGCTCGACGAAGCCATCGCCGCCGGCGTGCCGGCTGCCGTCATCATGTCCGCGACGACGCTCGATGAGGACACGACACCGCCGCTCCGCGAACGGCTGCGGCGGAAAGTGCATGACGCCGGCATGTTGTTGTGTGGCACGAACGGCATGGGCTTCTACAATATTCGCGACAACGTCTGGGCCTGCGGTTTCGACAGCCGGTATCATGATGGCCCAGGCACCGTCAGCCTGATCAGCCATTCGGGTTCCGGCATGTCCGGATTAATCGACAGCGACGAGCGCCTGCGCATCAACGTCGCGGTGTCGACGGGCAACGAGCTCGGCGTGACAATGGACCGCTATCTCGACTTCGTGCTGGACCTCCCGGAAACGCGTGCGGTCGGCCTGTTCATAGAAACGGCACGCAACCCGCAGGGATTCCGCGATGCTCTCGCGAAAGCGCGCGACTGCGGCGTGCCGGTCATCGCGCTGAAGGTCGGGCGCACCGCCGAGGCTGCACGGCTCACTGTCTCCCATTCGGGCGCCATCGCGGGTGACACAGCAACCTACGACGCATTGTTTGATTACTATGGCGTGCAGCAGGTTCGTGATATGGACGAACTGGCGACGGCACTGATCCTGTTTTCTGAATTGCACCCGGTCGGCCCCGGTGGTCTCGTTTCGCTGCATGACTCAGGCGGCGAGCGGCAGCTGATGATCGATCTCGCGGCGGACGCCGGCGTGCCAATGACAAAACTGACGCCCAAGACCGTCAGCCAGCTTGAGAAAGTCATCGACCCGGAGCTGCCGGCCGTCAATCCGCTCGATGCCTGGAGCCGCGGAGGCGGCACGGCGGCGGCGCAGATGACGCAGAGCCTGACACTGATGATGCAGGATCCAGGCGCCGCGCTCGGCGTCGTGTCGCACGACCGCGCACCCGACGGCAAGGTTTATGCGAGTTATATTCAGTACATGGAATCAGCGCATCGTGATGCGGGCAAGCCCGTTGCCCTGGTTGCGGCACGACAGGGCAGCGGTTTTGACCGGCAGGCGGTCGAGGCTACACATCGCGGCTTCCCGGTGCTCGACGGACTTCCGGCCTTTTTGCGCGGCGTGCGCCTGCTGTTTGACTACCGTGACTACCAGGCATGGAAGGATACGGCACCAGTGGCAGCGGCACCGCGCCCGGCGGTCGAGCGATGGCATCAGCGCCTGAAAAGCGGCGCGACGCTCGATGAGCACGAGTCGCTGCAACTGCTGGCAGACTTTGGCGTCAACGCCAACCCGTCGCGGATCGTCAACGACAGGACTGAGCTAAGCGCAGCTGCGACGGAACTCGGGTTTCCGCTGGTGGCGAAGACTGCGATGCCCGGCATGCTGCACAAGACGGAGCAGAATGCCGTACACCTTGCACTTGACGATGATCATGAACTGGATCGGGCGTATGACGATCTGGCGTCCCGCTGCGGACCGCGGGTACTTGTGGCGCCTATGGTGACCGGCGGAATCGAAACCCTGCTCGGTGTCCGCCGCGATCCGCAGTTCGGCCCGGTCGTTGTATTCGGGTTCGGCGGCATCCATGCCGAGTTGCTCAAGGATGTGGCGTTCGCGTTGCCGCCATTCAGTGCCGCGTGGGCAAAGCGTTGCCTCGGAAGGTTGAAACTGCGGCCGCTTTTCAACGGCGTGCGCGGCCATCCGCCGGCCGATATGGAGGCATGGTGCGAGGCGGCGGCGAGCTTTTCCGTGATGGTTGCCGCGCTCGCGGACGTCATCAGTGAGGCGGATGTCAATCCGCTACTGGCTGGCGAACACGGTTGCACGGCGGTGGATGCATTGATTATCGGTCGCGATGACCGGAGGCAGGAATCATGACGATAGAGACAATAGCCAATCACACCATGGCGGACTGGCGGTCCGCGGCAAAACGTGCCATGGACGTAACGGATACGCGGCTGTACATCGATGGCCGCTACGTCGATGCCATCGACGGCGGCCGCTTCGACACAATCAATCCGGCGACCGGCGAGACGCTTGCATCCGTTTCAGCAGCAGGTGCAAACGACATCGACCAGGCCGTCAAGGTTGCACGCAAGGCATTTCGTTCCGGCGTATGGTCGCGCATGGCACCGCGCGAACGCATGGGCGTGCTTTACCGGTTCACTGAGCTGATCGATGCGGATGCAGAGCGCCTGGCCGTGCTCGACACGCTGGACATGGGCAAGCCGATCAGCGACATGGTGAACGTCGACCTGCCGTCGGTCATCGAGACGATCCGCTTCATGGCGGAGTGCATCGACAAGATCGAAGGAAGCGTCACGAACACCGAGCACGATGTCATGCACTATGTGTTGCGTGAGCCGATCGGCGTCGTCGGTGCGATATCGCCGTGGAATTACCCGCTACTGATGGCTGTCTGGAAAATTGCGCCGGCGCTGGCCGCCGGCAATACCGTGATCCTGAAACCGGCCGAACAGGCGCCGCTGTCATGCCTGCGGCTCGCGGAACTGTTTGTCGAGGCCGGTGGTCCGCCAGGCGTTTTCAATGTCCTGAATGGTATCGGTGACGTCGCCGGCAAGGCACTGGCACTGCACGAGGATGTCGACAAGATTACTTTTACCGGGTCGGCGGCGGTCGGCAAGCTGATCCTGCAGTATTCAGGCCAGTCCAATATGAAGAAGGTCGCGCTCGAGTGCGGCGGCAAGTCACCGCAGGTCTTCATGGCGGACACCGCGGATCTCGATAAAGCGGTGACAGCGGCCTGCAACGGCATATTTGCGAACATGGGTGAAGTCTGTAACGCCGGTTCGCGTCTGCTCGTCGACCGGGCCATTCACGATGCCTTCGTCGAACGCTTTGTCGATATCGGGCGCGATGCCTACAAGGCGGGTGATCCGCTCGATCCGGCCACGAACCTCGGACCGCTGGTGACCCGGGAGGCACAGGAGCGCGTACTGGGCATGATCGAGTCCGGCAAGTCCGAAGGAGCAACCCTTGCGTTCGGCGGTGATGCGCCGTCTATCGATGGCGCCTACGTCAATCCGACGCTGTTCACCGGTGTCAGCAGTCCGATGCGCATCGCCCAGGAGGAGATTTTCGGCCCGGTGGCGGCCGTGCTGCCGTTCGACGGCCTCGACGAGGCAGTCACGATCGCCAATGATTCGATCTATGGCCTGGCGGCGGGCGTATGGACGCGGGACCTGGCGACCGCGCACCGGTTGATACGGGAAATAGAGGCGGGCGTTATCTGGGTCAACTGTTTTGACGAGGGCGACATGACCCAGCCGTTCGGCGGCTACAAGCAGTCCGGCAACGCGCGCGACAAGTGCATGGACAGCATTCTCAGTTACACGCAGATGAAGTCTGCCTGGATACGGCTGGGTTAGCGCGGTTGTTTAAAGCGGTCAGGCGCTCATGCGCCGGCCGACGGCGGCAGCCGGCAGGTAGTCGAAGATAAAGGTGATGCGGTCCTCGCCGCCCTTGTTATAGACACTGTGATTCAGCTGGTTGTTGATTTCGTAGGCCTGGCCCACCTGCAGGCGGTAGGGGCGGCCGTCGAGGTGCAGCCGCACGCGCGGATTCGTCGTGATCGGCACATGGATGCGGTGTCCCTGGTGAAACGAAGGATGCGTATCGCGGTGCGGATTGATTTTGCCGCCGGCCAATAGCTTCGCGGCCATTGCCCTGATCACAGTCCCGCCGGGCTCGTAATGGCTCTCGATGATGCCGTGCATTACCGGGACAGCGTATTCAGCGAGACGGTCCCAACCGGATTCCTTGCGGATCTCGATGTCCGGCCAGCCGCTGCCGTCCGTGAACACCAGCACGATGGATTCCGTCTGGCGGTGGACTTCGTAGGAATCCTGGCGCTCGCGCTGCTCGTGCCACGCGGCGTCGTCCTGGCCCAGGATAGCGTCACGCAGCGCGTCGATATCGACGGCGCCCAGTTCCCGCAATGGCGTGTCAATATCCAGGTTGGACTCCGTGACGCGAACCTTTTGGCCGCGGTTCTTCCTAGTCGAAGTGCTTGCGGAACGTCACGCCGACCGTCAGTGGCCGGTTGATCGAGCGCCGCGTCTGTGCCCACCGGTCGTTGAAGAACTGCGTTGCACGTTCGTCGCTGACGTTGTCGACAAACAATGCGGCACTCCATGTGTCGGCATCGAGCCCGAAGCGCAGATCGGTAATGCTGTAACTGGGCAGCGTACGTACCGGGTTGGTAAATATGATCGACTGGATACCCTCCAGCGAGCTGTTGCCCTCGCCCTGGTAGGTATGATCCACCCGCACGTACGGGACACCGCCCCACAGTTCCGTGTTGTTGAACGTGTACTGGAGCGACGCGCTTGACTTCCAGTCGGGCATGATCGGCAGGCGTGTGCCCTTGGTTACTGTCGTCTCGTTAGTCGAACCTTCGAACAGGATCGATGATTTGGAAATCTCGGAGTCGTTCCAGCCGACCGTGCCACTGATGTCCCAGCCTTCTCCGGGCAGCCATTCAACACTGGCTTCGAGCCCGTTCAGTTCTGCTTCGGGGAAATTGACGACACCGAGCGTGAAGATCTCCGGATCATTGGCCTGCAACTGAATGTCTTCCCATATCATGTGATAGTAGGTGGCGTTCAGCCGGACCCGTCCATCGGCCCAGGTCGTTTTCATACCGACTTCGTAATTCAGTATCGTGTCCGACTGGTACTCGTGGTACTCATTACCGGGCCCGAATACCGAAGACTGGCGCGCGGCATTCGCACCGCCACGCCGGAAGCCCTCCGAGTAGGTCGCGTATATCATCCTGTCGTCATCGAAGTGGTAGTCGAGCGTAAGCTTTGGAACGAAACCGGTTTCGGACGACGATCCAACTGCATCCGCGAAACAGAAATCAACCGAACAATCCGGTTCGGTGCCAAGCGGGAACAACGCGCCCTGCTTCAGTGTTCTATCCGTGTCGATATCAAAAAACCGGCCGCCGGCGGTCAGGTTGAAATTCTCCGTAAGTTCGAAACCGACTTCTCCGAACAGGGCTGACTGCTGCAGGGTTGAATCGTAGACCCCCGTGAACCAGTTGCCGCCCGACGGTGGCGCGGGCAGCGGGAAGCTCGGGTCGTAGTAATATGCCAGGTAGTTCAGGTAGGAGAATGCAGGCGACGTATCAAAATCCTTATTGCCAGCGTAGAAAAGCGTATGGCGCTCAATACGGTTGTAGAACAGCCCTACGATGCCATTCCAGCGGCTGGTGGATTCTGAGGGCGTGCTGAGGCGCGCTTCGACGGTCCAGCGGTCCGCCTCGGCGCCGTTAAACGCAAATCCCTGTGGATCGCCGCCGAAGTCATAAATCGTGTAGTTGGGGCCGTAATAGTCCGACAACTGATTGAACGCGAAATGGTACGACGTTGCGTCAGCTTCGTAGATCGTTTCACGATTAAAGAAAGAACCCGTCACCATCAGGTCCGCAAAGCCCAGACTGCCCTCCGCCGTTACGGCAAGCTGGTACCACTCGTCTGTCCAGCGGTCTTCGTTGAAGCGTACCTGCTCGAGGTCACCGATATCGCGTCCCGCGTAGAAACGGTCGTTGATATCCGTATCGCCGTATCCGTCCAGTTCGCGCTTCTGGTAGATGGCGGCTGTGTCGATAATCCAGTTGTCGCCCGGTGTGAACCGCAGGGCCGCACGTGCACCGGAATTTGTCGACGAATTGATGTCCTCCTCGACAAACTCGGAATTGTCAAAGGTGCCGCCCGGGCTTGCCGACAGAACGTTGTCGATATAGCCGGCTTCTTCTTCGACAAAGCCCACGAGCCGCAGCGCAACCTTCCCTTCGACCAGCGGAATATTGGCCATCGCGGCGACGTTGTAGCCTGTGTCGCCCTCGGATACCGATGCTACGCCGAGATCGACCCAACTGCTGAAGGCCGTCGAATCCGGTTTGTTGGTAATGACGCGTAATGAGCCACACTGTGATGCGTCGCCGAACAGCGTGCCCTGCGGGCCGCTCAATGCTTCGACACGCTCAATATCGATCAGGCGCGGGTCCGGGTTGCGGCCGGCCGTGGTAATTGGCTGTTCATCGAGGTAGACGGACGTTGTCGTGGAATCACTGAATGACAGTCCCGACATGGCGCAGCCGCGCATCAGTATGGTAGTGCCGCCCGGTTCCCGCCGGCTGAATGTCAAACCGGGAATCTGGCCGACGTAGTCGTCCAGTTGCTTGAAGCCCTGACGGACGATGTCCTGGTCCGTGAACGCCGTGATCGCGAGTGGCACGTCCTGCATGTTGACCGTGCGCTTGGTGGCCGTAACGACGATTTCCTCGAGTGCCGCCTGTGCCTGCACCTGCTGCACGCCGCCGCACGCCGCCGATACTGCGACTGCAAGCGCACTCTTCGTGAAAACCGGTGATGTCGTATTCGGATCCGCCATGTAACTCCCCCTTGTGGCCATCCGGCCGCACGCTGTTATTCGCAGAAACGCTCCACTATGATGCCGCGGGCGCCAGCTTTCTCATACTAAGCCGTGTCAACGGACCATTGCCAGCCGGATTTCATATCATGCTGTTCGACTTGACATTCATCCGCATGCAAACTGCATGACAACCCTGATTGCGACATCCGTGGTGCGCGGCAGCCGCCAGGGAGAAAGTCACGGCGGTGTCTATCTGGTCGATCTCGAACGAGAACGCGTCGTACAGCCGATCGACTGGAATACCGCCGACATCGACTGGCAAGGCCGTGGCTGGGATCGCGGCCTCCGGGGCATCGAGTTCGACGACGACGGAATTTTTATTGCCGCGAGCGACGAGTTGTTCATGTACGACGCGGACTTTCGTTGTATCGGCTCGTGGCGCTCACCGTACCTGAAACATTGTCACGAAATAAGCCGATTCGAGCGGCGCCTGTACCTGACGTCGACCGGTTTTGATTCAATCCTGGGCTTCGACCTCGACCAGCATCGCTTCAGTTACGGATTGCATGTGACCCGCACCGGCGACGAAATTCGCGCGCAGCCGTTCGACCCGGCGGGCAATGCCGGGCCCATTCCCGGTAACACACTGCATCTGAACAATGTTTGCTGCAATACCGGCGGTATGTATATCTCCGGACTGCATACCGGTGCATTGCTGAAGTTCGACGGCCGCCGCATCGCACCTTTTTGCTCGCTGCCACACGGCACGCATAATGCGCGGCCGTGGAAAGACGGCGTGCTGTTCAATGACAGCCAGAAGGACGTTTTGCGGTTTGCCGCGCCGGAAGCTAGCGTTGCGTTTCCCGTGCCCCGCTACGATGAGGCAGCGCTGACCCACACCGATCTGGATGATTCCCGTATTGCGCGGCAGGCATTCGCGCGCGGTCTGTGCGTGCTCGGGGACGGCCGCATCGCCGGCGGTTCATCGCCATCGACAATCACGCTGTACGACCTGGACGCACGGAAGTCCACGCTGACGGTGACGCTGTCGATGGACGTGCGCAACGCCATACACGGCCTTGAAGTCTGGCCGTACTGAAAACGCGTCAGGCAGGCGGCGCTGCGTACGTCTCGTAGCGTTCCAGAACCGGTTCGAGTACGTCGATCAGTTCACCGAGTTCCGCTTCGTAATTGCGCCAGAAACCAATTGAGCCAGTGTAGATAGGCTTACGCACCTGTTCCGAACTCGCGGTCCTGACCGGTCGCTCTGTCTCATGATAGTTCAGGCACGCATCTTCCCACGGCAACCCGCAATGCTCGAGCAGCCGCCTGAGCTGCGGTTCGAAGTCGCCGACAAGCGCCTCATACTGAACTGTCAGCACCTTGCCGGGCAGCACGTCGTGCCAATGGTCCATCATGCGCTGGTACTCGAGAAAGTATTCGCCGATGTCGGCCAGGTCGTAAGTGAACGTCTGGCCTTTCGCGAACAGCTGCCGGAAACAGCTCAGGCAGCTGTCCAGTGGGTGCCGGCGCGCATCGATAATTTTTGCGTTCGGCAGTATCAGGTGCAGCAGCCCGATATTGGGATAGTTGTTCGGCATCTTGTCGATGAAATGCGCGCATCCTTCCTGCCGGTGCAGCGAGGCGAGCCGCAAATAGTCCTCGCCAAGCGCGGTGAAGTGTTCCGCCGATAATTCACGTACTGCCTGCGGATAATTGATGCCGTCCGCCCGGTTGCGGTTCAGCGATGTCGCGACGCGGCCAAGGTACGGCAGTTCCGATGTGCCTTCGACACGGCTGTGGCTGGCCAGTATCTGCTCGAGCAGTGTTGACCCGGAGCGCGGCAGGCCGACGATGAATATCGGCGCATCGCTCGTTGAGCCGCCGCCGGATTTCTCCTGCATCAGTTCCCGCGTAAACACGTTGCGAATCGACTCGTTCATGTCTTCGAGTTGCACCGGATCGTACTTTTCGAGCATGCGCTGCCGGCCGTTGCCGTCGCGGTAGTACTGCCAGGCCTTGTCGTAGTCGCCGCGGTCCTCCCACGCCTTGGCCAGCGCAAACATGAAATTCACGGCGGACTGGTCGTTCAGGTCCTCGCGCTCGAGGCTCCTGGTCATTGACTCGATATCCCGATCATCGAGCCGGTACGTCTTCAGGTTGGCAAGGCTCCAGTAACTTTCGCCATTGTCCGGCCGGACCTCGATGCATTTCCGGTACGCGGCGATTGCCTCTTTCTGCTCGCCGACTGTCTTCAGCACATGGCCGAGTCCGAGCCAGGCGCCCGGGAACCCCGGGGTCAGTTCCAGCGCGCGGCGGTACGCGGCGATCGCTTCGTGCGTGCGTGCTGATGGCGCGAGTGTCCCTGCCAGCAGGAAGTGGCCCTGCGGGCTGTCGGGTTCCAGCGCGATGACGCGTTCGAAACACTCAATGGCCTCTTCAAAGTAATTCTGGTCCTTGAGCACCCGTCCGAGGTCAACGAGTGCACCGACAAAGTCCGGGGCAAGCGTGACGACGCGGCGGAACAGCCTTTCTGCGTCCACCTGGCGGCCAGCCGACACGGCAACACGGCCGAGCATGCGCATCGCGTCGATGTTCTCCGGGTTGTCGCGGATGACTTCGCGGTAAAGCCGCTCCGCTTCCTCGAGCCGGCCCTCCCGGTGATGTTCCGCGGCGAGAGCGACCTTGTGACGTTCCGGATTCAGTGCGAATGACGCCTCGAACGCGGCGTCGGCTTCCTCGCCCTTGCCGGTTGCCGCAAGGGCTCGGCCGAGGTTGTAGTGCGCCCACTCAAGGTTCGGGTCGAGCCGCACGGCAGTGCGCAATTCGTCGACAGCCTCACCCGCACGGCGTTTTTCGAGCAACACATAGCCGAGATCCTCGTGCGGCTTGGCAAACGTCGGCGCGAGTTCGATCGTCCGGCGCAGGATCGTTTCCGCCTCGTCGTAACGATTGAGCTTGATCAGTACTGCGCCGAGCAAGCCGTGGATGTTGACGTCGCGTGGATGCCGCTCGAGCATCTGGCGGCAACGCATTTCCGCGGGTTCATAGGCGCCGGATTCGACCAGTTCGATGACGGCGTCGAAACGTGCTTTGCGGCTGGAGGGGTCTGCTGAGATCAATGGAAAAACGTTGTGGCAAGAGCAGGACGGGCAGTATGCGTGATCACGCGACAGCCGCAAAGCCCGGGGTCCGCGCCTTTCTGAT
Source organism: uncultured Woeseiaceae bacterium (assembly GCA_964560775.1). Classification (GTDB taxonomy): domain Bacteria; phylum Pseudomonadota; class Gammaproteobacteria; order Steroidobacterales; family Woeseiaceae; genus Woeseia. Next base: position 14,188 of record CAZLNH010000274.1, read on the forward strand.
TGACGCCAACCCGCAAAATCTGATTTGCTCAGCGCCAGATACTGTGTAAACGGGGGGCAGCATGAGCACTACAACACCAATTCGCCTGCATGCAGGCGTGTTATTTTTCGGACTTATGCTCGCGGCGGGCTGCGCAGAAGAGCCCGCGCCTGTGGAGACGCCTGCGGCTGAACCACTGGCTGACCTGGCTTTCACGAATGGCCGCATTTACACAATGGATGGCAGCCGGTCGTGGGCACAGGCGGTGGCCATCCGTGATGGCAGGATCGTCTATGTCGGCACGGATGAGGGACTTGCCGATGTTGCCGGTCCGGATACGCAGCGCGTCGACCTTCACGGCCGTATGATGCTTCCGGCCTTTCACGACATTCACATACACCCGATCAGCGGCGGCATCGAGGCCGCGTCCTGCGACCTGAACGGCCTTGAGTCGCTCGATGACTACCGGGAGACAATCGCCGGGTGCGCAGAGCGTGCTGGCGACGACGACTGGATCCTCGGCGGCGGGTGGCTGATGTCGGTCTTCGGGCCGGGCGGCATGCCGAGCCGCCGTGTACTCGACGAGCTGGTGCCGGACCGTCCCGTGTACCTGACGTCGTCCGACGGCCACACGGGCTGGGCTAACAGCAAGGCGCTGGAAATCGCAGGGATCGACAGCGACACGCCGGACCCGCGCGACGGGCGAATCGACCGCGATCCCGAGACGGGCGAGCCGATCGGCAGCCTGCAGGAAGGCGCGATGCGGCTGGTGTCGACGCACACGCCGCCGGTGACGCAGGAAGTGCGCACCGACGGGCTGCGTTATGCGATCGACATGCTGAACGGCTACGGTATTACGTCGATTCAGGATGCCGCTGTCAGCGAGGACGACCTCAAGGCCTATCGTGCACTGGAGTCGCGCGGCGAGCTCGAGCTGCGCGTCGTCGGCTCGCAGTGGTGGGACCGGGAACGCGGCACAGAGCAGATTCCGGAGTTCAAACGGCTGCGTGACGAATACTTGAGCGACCGCCTGAAGGTGTCGACCGTCAAGATCATGCAGGACGGCGTCATGGAGAACTTTACCGCCGCGATGCTCGAGCCTTACCTGCAGCAGGGCGACACGCGCGGTATTCCGATGGTCGAACCCGACGCATTGCGCCAGGTTGTCGCGGACCTCGACGCGGAAGGATTCCAGGTGCATTTCCACGCGATTGGTGATGCAGCGATCCGCCAGTCGCTTGATGCGATAGAGGAGGCGCGTGAACAGAACGGGGCGCGCGGTTTGCGGCACCACATTTCGCACATCGAACTGATCGACCCCGCCGATATTCCGCGATTCCGCGAACTGGATGTTGTTGCGAACTTCCAGCCGTTGTGGGCATTTGCCGACGAGTACATTACTGAACTGACATTGCCGTACATCGGCGAGGAACGGGGCCAGGGACTGTATCCGATCCGGAGTGTCTATGAAAGCGGCGGCATGATCGCATTCGGCAGCGACTGGTCAGTATCCACGGCCAATCCGTTTTACCAGATTGAAGTCGCGGTAACACGCAAGGATCCGGACGATGCGACAGATGACGTCTTCCTGCCGGATGAGCGCATCAACCTTCCGGAAGCGCTGGCGGCGTTCACGATCAATGGCGCCTGGGTCAACCATCATGAGGAGTTGACCGGCTCAATCGAAGCCGGCAAGGCGGCCGACCTGATCATTCTGGATCGCAATCTGTTTGCGATCGCGCCGGAAGAAATCTCCGAAACGAAAGTGTTGCTGACGCTGCTGGACGGCGAGCCGGTGCATGGCGATCCGACTTCACTGTAAAGCGACGGTCCCCATGCGCCTGACAGCGCGTTGCGACTGGTGTTGGAAGCAGCTGATGCTAGAATACGCGTGATACTGGGCAATCGAAGGATGCGAAATGAACAATTCAAAGACTCGCCTGTTTGTTCTCCGGCTGGTGGCGGCGGCACTGATCAGCATGGGCATGACCCAGGTATCGACGGCAGGCATGATCGGAACCGATGCCCTGATTGAAGAGCAGGCTCGGGACGGCCGCATCGCGAGAATCGAGCAGCTGATTGATCGGGAAGACGTGGCAAGGCAGTTGACGGAACTGGGAGCAGACACCAATTTCGTCAAGGCACGCATCGGCAACATGACGAATGCCGAGCTGGCAGAACTCGACGGGCGCATCGGGGCACAGGTCGCCGGCGGTGACGCCATCGGGGTCATAGGCACGGTCTTTCTCGTCCTGCTGATCCTCGAGCTGGTTGGCGTGACGGACATCTTCAAGAGTCTGTGAACGGCGACCGTCGAACACATGATGATCGACCGGGGGCCAGCCACGCGCTGGCCCTTTTTTTATGCAGCTGCCTTGCAGCGTGCAGCACAATTCCGGAGAGCGTCAGTAACTACGGCCCGGCAACGGCACCAGCGGAACTGACCGGCACGCCGTTTCACCCGCAGGAACGTTACCAGTGCGGTCCGGCCGCACTGATGACAATACTCGAGGCCAGCGGTGCCGCGACGGACATGGATACACTGATCCGGCGTGTATACCTGCCGGCGCGGCAAGGGAGCCTGCAGGCCGAACTGGTCGCCGCAACGCGGGCGGAAGGCCGTATTCCGTACCAGTTGGCACCGCGGCTATCATCCCTTACTGCCGAGCTGGCGGCCGGTCGTCCCGTACTCGTACTGCAGAATCTCGGCGTCAGCTGGCTGCCACGCTGGCACTATGCGGTGGTCGTAGGCGTCAATCCCGAGGCGGACGAGATCGTGCTGCGCTCCGGCACCGAGCGGCGGCGGGTCACCCGCACAGCAACGTTTCTTCGCACGTGGCGGCGATCAGGGTACTGGTCGCTCGTAGCACTCCGCCCGGGCGAGATGCCGGCCAAAGCAGACCGGAAGCGCTGGTTTGACACACTCGCGGCGCTGGAGGAGACCGGTCATATCCGCAATGCACGTGCCGGCTGGCAGGCAGCACTCAGACAATGGCCCGATGCGACGATCGCACGATTCGGGCTGGCCAACAGCGAGTTCCTGCTAAGTAACTGGGCCGAGGCCGAGGCGGGGTACCGGGCGCTGCTCGCCTCGCAACCCGGGCTCGTCATGGTGCGCAACAACCTTGCTGCCGCGCTACTCAAAATGAACCGCTTGGACGAGGCTCGGGACGAGGCGATGCGTGCGCTCCGGCAGGCGGAAGTTACGACGGCGTACCGGCAGGCGATCGAGGAGACGCTCGCGGAAATCGACGTGGCTGCCGGGCGCAAGTAGGCAGCCGGCGCGGTCCGTCGTCAGCCGAGGTCGGGCAGGCCCTCGAGCACCAGCAAATAGTAGCTGACGATACCAACTACCTCGTCGCCTTCCAGTACCGGTGCGTGACTGATACCGAATCGCTCGAACAGTCGCGCACAGTAGCGGATATTCATGTCCGGCTGCACCGAGATCACGGGCTTCGCCATGATCTCGTAGACATTCGTGCGCTCCGGTGCGCGGTCCTTGGCGATTACCTGCTTGGCAACGTCTGAAAACAGCAGCATGCCGTACTCGTCCTGCTCATCGCGCCGCTCGACGATCAGGCAGGTCGCGCCAACCTTTTTCATGATCTTGAGCGCAGACAACACGTCGATCTTGCCATCCACTTTCGTGACATCGGTACGCATGACAGCCCGTACCGGCACCCAGCTGCGGCTACTCATAGTTTGTCCTCCACGATCTCTGTCAGTTGTTTGGCCTGGGCGACGACGCCGATTGCATCTTCGACGTCGATCTGGACCGCAATGCCGGTACCCGGTGCCTCATCGAATTTGCCGACCTCGCCGATGTGTTCGAGTATTCGCCGGCTCAAGTGCTCCTCGACCAGCAATAACACGACATCGCGCTGCGATGACAGCGTCAGACCGAAGAATGTCTTGTTCTGCTGCAGCCCCTCGCCCCGTGCATTGCTGATGATAGTGCAGCCGGTCGCGCCGGAATTACGGGCGGCGTCCATGACAGCATTGGTCTTGCTGTCCTCAACAAATGCAATGATCAGTTTGAAATGCATGGCCTGGATTCCTGTATACGAGTATCAGTGAGTGCGGGATGCGGCCGGCCGGCCTCCGCGCAGTATGGAAAGTTGTGCATAAGCGAGTACGGAAATGACGCCGAACAGGCAGGCAAGTGCGACCAGCCCGAAACCGTCGTGCATCGGCGTGCGGCCCGGCACCGCTTCCGACAGGCCGAGTCCCAGGGCCGTTATCAGCGGAACAGTGACGGTAGAGGTTGCAACAGGACCGGAATCGTATGCAAGGGGCACGATGAGTTTCGGTGCAAGCAGCGTCTGTACGACAACGACGAGGTACCCCGCCGCAATCAGGTAGTGGAGCGGCAGCCCGTAGACGATGCGAAAACAGCCGAGCGCGACACCGGTTCCGATGCCGATGGCAACAGCCACGCGCAGACCCCAAACGTGAATGGCGCCGCCCGATACCTGGTTTGCCTTGATCGCGACCGCGAGCAAACCGGGCTCCGCAAGCGCGGTGCTGATGCCGAGCGTCAAGGCGAAGAGGTAGACCCAGTAGTAGTCGTGCCACGCCAGTAGTCCGTCGCCAGTACCAAGAAACGCGGGATCCGTCAATTGCTCGGCCATCATACGTCCGAGCGGAAACAGCGATTTCTCAAGCCCGATCAGCAGGCAGCCGAGGCCAACGATGACAAACGAAAAGCCCGCAACAATACGACCGCTGTTCGGCATCGGACCACCGATAACAACGCGCTGGAAACCGAACAGAAATACCGCGATGGGAAGGACGTCCAGCGCCGTGCCGCCGAGTACGCCAAGGCTGCTGGCGATCAGCTCCATTGCACGATAATCCCGAAGCCGAGCACAAACAGGATAGGCATCAGCGTCGCGAATGCAACGAGACCGAATCCGTCGAGCATCGGACTGCGCCCGCGGACCGAGCTTGCCAGGCCGACGCCCAGCGCGGTCACCAGCGGCACGGTCACCGTCGATGTCGTAACAGCCCCCGAATCAAAGGCAATGCCGACGATTTCCCGTGGCGCGACGGCCGTAATCAGTACCGCCAGCAAATAGCCGCCGATGATCATCATTGGCAACGACCAGGCCGCAAGAATCCGCAAGACGCCCAGTACGATTGCGACGCCGACAGCGAACGCGACCGTCATTCGCAATGCAAGGGCGTAGCCATTGCGAGCCTCATCCGTCTTATCGATGGCGCCCGCGTCCGCCGCAATGCGAGCGGCTTCATCGGCAACGGCGAGCAGCGCCGGCTCCGCGATCGTTGTGCCAAATCCCAGCAGGAACGCAAACGCCAGCAGCCAGAACGCGCTGCCTTTGGCGGCCAGCGAATGCGCAAGGCCTTCGCCGACCGGAAACAGTGCAAGCTTGAGACCGTAGACAAACAACGTCAGTCCGGCGAGGACCAGCAGTCCGCCGGCGGCAAGCGGCGCCAGCACGGATACCGGGTTGCCGACAACGAGGATCTGGAATACGCCTATGACGGCCACTATCGGCAAAAGGTCGCGAAGGCTGTTCAGCGCGTCGCGCAGCAGGCCGCTGGCGGCGGCTCTCACGCGACTGCACCACTGGATTTACCGACCGGGATGGACCTGGCTGCCATGGCGCCAATAGTACCGTCCCCGGATCGCCCCGTCCCTGTGCGGATTATTCCCGCAGCGCGTCCAATACCCCGACGATATCGGCGACCAGTGCCTCGTGGCGGTAGCTGACGCCATTCGGGTTGACGCCGGTGCGCACGATGACGAGGTCATGGCCGGGCACAACGGTAACGTACTGGCCCTTGTTGCCCGCCGTGGTGTAGGTGTTGTCCGGGATGCCCGGCATCGTATCGAGCAGCCAGAATTGCGCACCGTAGCCGTATTCGCCGGATTCGGGCGGCCGGCCGGGTGCCGGTGTGCGGGAAAAGTCCACCCAGCCCTCGGGGACCAGGCGTTCGCCGTTCCAGACGCCGTCCGCGTCAAGGAACAGGCCGAAGCGGGCCAGGTCCCGCGCCGTCGTGTACACCTGGCTCGAGCCGACGAAGTTGCCGAGGTGGTCGGTTTCCATGCGGGTGTTGAACATGCCGAGCTTGTGCAACAACTCGTCATATGGGAATCGCAGGTACCTGTGATCGTCATCGAGCACGTGACGCAGGGCGCGCAGCAGCAACAATGTGTCGTTATTCGAGTATTGCCACCGCTTGCCCGGCTCGGCCTCGAGCGGCGTTGTTGTGATTGCGCTGGTCACATCCTGGCCGCCGAAATAAACCGCGTTCGTATTGTTGCCACCGCTGTAGAGTCCGCTCGACATCCACAGCAGGTCCTTGTAGGTGATCGCGGCGCGCGGATCACCCGGGTAGCTCCATTCGGGTATCGCCGCGGGCGCATTCAGGTTCAGCAGTTTCTGGTGAGCGGCAATACCGATGACTGCCGCCGAGATGCTCTTGGCCGTCGACCAGGTGCGATAGCCCGTGTACACGCCGAAGCCCGGCCGGTATCGCTCGGCGACGATGCGGCCGTTGTGCGCGATGATCAGGCCGACCGTTACCGAGCCGTCGCCGTAACTGGCGCCGTCGAAGGCCTTGTCTACCGTATCCGCGAGCACCGTGTAGTCGCGGTGCAGTCCGTTCGGGTCAAGGTCCACCCCGTCGCCGGCCGGGAACGGACGGTCGGAGGTGTCCGGGACAGGCGGGTACGGCACGTAGGGAAGCCGGGCCGCGTCCGCCTGCCGCCAGTGCGGTGGCAGCAGCGTGCAGCCCATCGAGTCCCGAAACACGGCAGTTTGTGGGTGGCCATCGGGGGTGGCTGCAGTCACCCATTGCCGGCGATTGTCGATAACGGGATCCGGGAAGCCGAAGGCGATCGTATCGACGAGTTCGATCCTGAGTATGTCGTCCAGCGGCCGGCCGGCAAAAAAATGCGCCGAGCACGTGAACAGCGCACGCATGCCGGCGATGATCAACGGCTCGTCATCGCTCGCGACGCCGGCCGGGCGCTGGAATCGGGTATCGGCATGCAATCCGCTGGCGCCGAGACAGGCTATCGCGACAACGGCGAGCAGCCTCCCGCGCAGGATCCTGGCAATTGGATTCATCGGATTGGTCCTCTGCTTGTTCCGGGCCACTCAAGCGTCGGACAATGCCCCGATTGACAGGGCATGGCAACCCGGATTGCTGCGCCCTGCCGTCCAACGACACCGGAGACACTCGATGACTTACGGCTGGCACGACCTGATCGGCAACCTCGGTGTACTGCTGATACTGCTCAGCTACCTGCTGCTGCAACTCGGCCGCGTCCGGCCGGAGGGCCTGCGGTTTTCGCTGGCGAACGGCATTGGCGCGCTGCTGATCCTGATTTCCCTGATACAGGAATTCAACCTGTCGGCATTCCTGATCGAAGCCGCCTGGCTATTGATCAGCGCCGGTGGCGTGCTGCGGTACGCGCTGCGGAGGCAGGCTGAGCCTCGAGGACAGTAACCGCTACCGCAAAGATTCTCGTTCGATCAGCTCGTCGATAACTTCCAGCAGCGTCGGGTAGCCGCCGGCTTCGGCGGCACCGGTGCGGTATTTGCCGTTGACGACGATGGCCGGCACGCCGGTAATACCGTAGCGCCGGGCGAGGTCCTCGGCGATGCGCATTTTTTGCGCGACCTCGAACGAACCCCAGGCCTTCCGGAAATCGTCGGCGCTGACACCGAAGCGCTCGAACAGCGACTGGATGACGGATTCCGATGCCAGGCGATTGCCGCGCTGGTGGAACTCGTTGAACACCGCTGCATGAAACTCTTCCGGATTCGCCAGCGTGCCGTTCCTGCCGAGCACATCCCCGGTGTAATAAAGCTGTGCATGCAGCTTGACGATAGGATTCCACATGGCCGGCACGCGCACGAAGCGCGCATTCGCCGGCTTGTTCGCGGCCCATCGATTGATTAACGGCTCAAAATCATTGCAGTGATTGCAGCCGTACCAGAAAAACTCCGCAACCTCGATCTTGTCGGCGCCGCCCACGGTCGGCTGCGTCGGGACCAGCCGCTGGAAATGCTGGCCCTCGTTGAATTGCCAGTCCGTGCGGTCAGCCGGCGTGTCGGCCTGTGCCAGCATCAGCGGCACATCGCCGGCATCCATCTCCTCGGGTTCGGCCGCGGATTCCTCGACCACTTCCAGGACCTCGGTTTCGGCGGCGTCAGCCGGCGGTACGGCGTCATCGGCCGGCGCCGCGTCGGCAGCTGCCGGTTCCTCTACAGCCATGTCATCAGCCGGCGGCTCCTGTCCGGGATCGCACCCCGCCAGCAGAAACACTGACACCAGGCCGGGAATAAATAAATTCTTCATACAGACACTCCGACGGATACTCGAGATTCAGACTGGCATGCAGGCAAAAAGTTTGGCGGGCGCTTGTTTACCCGCTTGTGCCATACCGCGTACCGCTAGTCGGCGGCGGTAACGGTGCCGTGCAGGCCCTGGATGTAGGAGGCGACCGCGTTGATATCCTCCTCGCTGAGCGACGAAGCGATACTGCGCATCATCCGCGTCGTACCATCGGTCACGCGCGCGCCGCTCTTGTAGTCACGCAGTTGCTTGGCGGTATAGGCGGCGTGTTGCCCGCGCAGCAACGGGTACAAAGCGGCGGGGTTGCCGCGGCCGACAGGGCCATGGCACGCGATGCAGGCGGCAGCGCCGGCTTCGGCGTCGCCACCACGAAACAGCGCCCGGCCTTTGTCGACAGTTGATGCGTTGGCCACCGCCCGTGCGGCCATGCGTTGCGAGGCGTAAAAGACGGCCAGGTCGCGGATGTCCTGGTCCGACAGTGACATGGCCTGCGCCGTCATCAGCGGATCCTTGCGCGTGCCGTCCCGGAACGCTTTCAGCTGGTCGACAATGTAGGTAGCGTGCTGGCCGGCGAGCGACGGCCACACGGGATTGACGCTGTTGCCATCGGGGCCATGGCAGGCACTGCAGGTGGTCGATTTCGCCTTGCCGGCATCGACGCTGCCGTCGACCAGGGTGTCGGCGCTGGCAAGGCCGGTGAAAAACAGGGAGCAGAAGGCAAATCCAGCGAACATCAATTTCATAATTTAAAAACCGTAACCTGCGCCCGGCAAACAGACCGTTGCCGTTGGCAATTGCTTTTCAAGTAAATACTTCCAATGAACGTGGTGCCGTTCCGCCTGTCGTTCGCGCCGCCGGGCCTTGCCGTGCGGCTGGCAAGCCGTCACTATGAGCTTGCGGTCCACTGATCTCAGAAGGCCCCAAATTATACACATATCCGGGCCGTATCCCATGTCGCAGTACCCCGATGCAAAATTCATCCTGAGCGCCAACGAACCCCGCCAGTTCGTGCCCGATGAGGGCAGCGAGGTGGCCGTAGCCGGCCGCTCCAATGCCGGTAAGTCCAGCGCAATCAACGTCATCGTCAATCGCCGCCAGTTTGCCCGCACGAGCAAGACGCCCGGCAGGACCCAGCTCATCAATTTCTTCGAACTTGGCGAAGGCCGGCGGCTGGTCGACCTGCCGGGATACGGTTTTGCCCGTGTCAGCGCCGGTACGCGTGCGCACTGGGGTGACCTGTTGCAGCGCTATTTCGAACAACGCGGCAGCCTGAAGGGCCTGTTGCTGGTTGTCGATATCCGGCGCGGACCCGGCGACTTTGACCGGCAGCTGCTGGCCCTCGCGCAGTCGGTGGCCGTGCCGGTCCACGTGCTGCTGACCAAGGCCGACAAGCTGAAGCGCGGGCAGGCGGCGACGGCACTGCTGGCGGCCCGGAAAGCGCTGGGCGATGACGCCAGCGCCCAGCTTTTCTCCGCGTTGAATCGCGACGGCCTCGACGAGGCGCGGCAGCAGCTCGCGGCATTCCTGGGCCGCAAATAAAAAAGCCATAAAAAAACCCCGGTAGTCACGACGAATCGGACAACCGGGGCAATGGGGACAGGCGGTTTGGGGGAACCGCGCTGCAAACCTGACCAGGGAGGTGGCCAGGCAAGTGACTTACGCACTCAATGGGTTTGAACGGAGATTGCCCGGAGAGTTCCCCGGGATGGTGCTGCCGGGGCAGGATCGGGCTAGTGCGCCTCATCCCAGGTCGCGCCGAGACCGGTTTCGACCAGCAGCGGCACCTTGAGCGAGGCCGCGCCGCTCATGCGTTCGCGGATGGCCTTGCAGAGTGCCTCGCCGGCATCCTCGTCAACCTCGAACACCAGCTCGTCGTGGACCTGCATGATCATGCGGGCCGGCACGTCGCTGTCACGCAGCCATCGGTGCACGTCGATCATCGCTTTCTTGATGATGTCGGCCGCCGTGCCCTGCATCGGCGCATTGATGGCAGTGCGCTCGGCATACTGGCGGCGCTGCGCGTTGCGGTCATTGATTTGCGGCAGGTACAGGCGCCGGCCGAACAGCGTTTCGACATAGCCGGCCTCGCGGGCCTGTGCGCGAATATCGTCCATGTATGTCCTGACGCCCGGGTAGCGCTCGAAATACAGGTCAATATAGTCCTGCGCCTGGCCGCGCCCGATGCCGAGCTGCTTGCCGAGCCCGAATGCCGACATGCCGTACATCAACCCGAAATTGATGGCCTTGGCCGAACGGCGCTGGTCGTTCGTGACATCGTCGATGGCCATGCCGAAAACTTCGGCGGCCGTTGCGCGATGCACGTCGAGGCCCTTCGCGAAGGCATCGAGTAAACCGGCATCATCAGACAGGTGCGCCATGATGCGGAGCTCAATTTGCGAGTAGTCGGCCGCGAGCAGCAGCTTGCCCGCCGGTGCGACGAACGCCTTGCGTATGCGCCGGCCCTCGGGGCTCCGGATCGGGATGTTCTGCAGGTTCGGGTCAGTCGACGACAGCCGGCCGGTGGCGGCTACGGCCTGGTGGTACGACGTATGGATACGCCCGGTGGCGGGGTTGATCTGCAGCGGCAGCTTGTCCGTATAGGTGCTCTTCAACTTGCTGACGCCGCGGTACTCGAGAATGATGCGCGGCAGGTCGTATTCGGCGGCGAGTTCCTGCAATACATCTTCGGCCGTCGATGGCTGGCCTTTCGGTGTCTTGCGGACGACCGGCAGGCCCTGGTCCTCGAACAGGATTTTTTGCAGCTGGTTGGGTGATCCCAGGTTGAACGGTCCGCCGGCGGCCTCGTGCGCCTGCTTCTCGAGTTCGGCCATAGTCTTCGCAAGTTCGCCACTCTGGATCTTCAGCATCTTGCGATCGACCAGGACGCCGTTCTCTTCCATCTCGAACAGCACCGGCACCAGCGGCTGTTCGACGGTTTCATAGAGTTCCTTGAGCGGCTTTATCTTGCCGAGTTCCCTCCACAGGTGTTCGTGCAGGCGCAACGTAATGTCGGCATCTTCTGCCGCGTAAGGCGCCGCCTGTTCCAGCGCAATCTGGTTGAACGTCAATTGCTTTGCGCCACGGCCGGCGACGTCCTCGTAGTGAATCGTGCCGACATCGAGGTAGAAACGCGCGACAGAGTCCATGTCGTGCCTCGATGCAACGCTGTTCAGTACGTAGGACTCCAGCATCGAGTCGAACTGCATGCCGGCAAGACGAATGCCGTAGCGGGCAAAGATATGTGCGTCGTATTTCAGGTGGTGGCCTACCTTGTGGTGCGCGGGATCTTCGAGGTAGGGCTTGAGTGTCCTGAGTACGGCATCGCGCGAGAGCTGGTCCGGCGCACCCGGGTAGTCGTGTGCGAGCGGAATATAAGCCGCCTCGCCCGGCTTGATAGCGACCGAAATGCCGACGAGTTCAGCCTCCATGTAGTTGAGGCTCGTCGTCTCGGTGTCGATGGCCACGAGCCCGGCTTTTTGCATGCGCGCAAACCAGCGGTCGAATGCAGACTGCGTCAGGACGGTGTCGTAGTTTCCGACGGCCGGCGGCGCCTCAGGTGCATCCGGCGGTTCCTCCGCGGTGGTCGCCGCATCGGTTTGCAGCGCGCGTGACAACGACCGCAGCTCCCAGCGCTCGTAAAAGGCTCTCAATGCGCTGGTATCGGCTTCGCCACGTACCAGGTCAGTTGCTTTATCCTTTAGTTCGACATCATGCCGGATCGTCGCGAGCTTACGGGACAGCCTGAGCTGTTCGATATTGTCGCGCAGGCTCTCGCCGACCTTACCCTTGATCTCGTCGGCATGCTCGACCAGCTTGTCGACGGTGTCGTATTCGTTCAGCCACTTGGCCGCGGTCTTTGGGCCTACTTTCGGTACGCCGGGGATGTTGTCGGAGGTGTCGCCGACCAGGGCCAGGTAGTCGATGATCTGCTCGGGCCAGACATCAAACTTCCGCTTGACGCCTTCGCGGTCCATGACGGTTTCGGTCATTGTATTGACGAGCGTCACGCGGTCGTCGACGAGTTGGGCCATATCCTTGTCGCCGGTCGAAACCAGCACATCCATGCCGTTGCCTGCCGCCTCGCGGCAAAGCGTCCCGATGACATCGTCGGCTTCGACGCCGTTGATGCGGAGCATCGGCAGGCCCAGCGCCGGCACCGCTTCGAGCAGCGGGTCGACCTGGGCGAGCAGGTCGTCAGGCATTTTGTCGCGGGTTGCCTTGTACTCCTTGTACAGGTCGTCGCGGAAGGTTTTGCCCGGCGCATCGAATACGACGACGAAATGCGGCGTCTCCTGTTCACGCATCAGCTTGTGCAGCATGCTGAGCACGCCATGCAACGCCCCTGTCGGTTCGCCCCGTGATGTGGTCAGCGCCGGCAATGCGTGGAAAGCGCGGTACAGGTAGGATGAGCCGTCGACGAGGACCAGTTTTTTATTGCTCATCCGGAATTGCCGTCAGTCGTTCTCATTCGTCAGGTTGGTTGTCATTGGCCTCATCATCGGCCTGGTCATCAGACTCGTCATCGGCTTCGTCGGCGCCCGGCAACGAGCCAGGCTCAATCTCCGGGATTTCCGTCTGAATCTCACTCGGATCGCCCGGCAAGTACAGCGGGCCCTTCTGGCCGCAGCCGGCCACCAGTAAAAGACATGCCGTGAGGACAGGGAATGGGTTGAACATCGTCATTAGTTCCGGATTCGCTCAGCGTCGAGTCAGAAGTGGCCAGTGACGGATGTTATACCAACTTGTGCCCGCCGCCTGTGTGTGTCCTTTCAGGATGACCTGGCTTGCGCGATTCGCGCCGCAACCCGCCGATACGCTTCGCGGAACGGTATGCCCTCGCGCGTGACCAGGGCGTAGGCTTCGGCGGCCGCGTCCAGGCCGTCATCCAGCCGGATATTCTCCGGACAAAAGCGCGTCCGTGTAATCAGGTAGGCCATGATATCAACGCTTTCGATCGCCAGGTCGATGCCGCGAAACAGCGGCGCCTTGATGCGTTGCGCATCGCGCTGGAACCCGGATGGCAGTTTTGCAACGATCATCAGGCATTCATTCAGGCAGGCCTGCACCGTAGCTCCGGCCGCGCGCACGAGTTCCAGTACGTCGGGATTGCGCTTTTGCGGCATGATGGATGAACCGGTCGTCACATCATCGGCGAGCGCCACATAACTGAATTCCTGCGTGTAAAACAGCAGCAGGTCGGACGCCAGCCGGCCGAGATCCTGTATCAGCAGCGTCAGCTCGAACAGTAAACCAGCCTCGGCCTTGCCGCGCGACAGTTGCACTGCAGTCACCGGTTCCTGGGTTTCCGCGAACGCCAGTTTGCGGGTCGTCGCATCGCGGTCGAGTTCGAGCCCGGGCGTGCCGTAACCCGCCGCGCTGCCGAGCGGGTTTTTCAGCATGCGCCGCCTTGAGGCGTGCAGCCCATCGATCGCATCATCGAAGGCCTCGACAAAGCCCGTGCTCCAGAGCCGGACCGATGACGGCATGGCTTGCTGCATGTGCGTATAACCGGGCAGGGCAATATCACCCTGGCGCCCGGCAAGCTCATTGAGCGAGCCGGTCAGCTCCGTGACACTTCTGACGATTTCATCCACGGCATCGCGAAGATAGAGCCGCAATGCAGTCAGTACCTGGTCGTTTCGCGAGCGGCCGAGGTGCAGCCGGCCGCCGGCTTCGCCGATGCGTTCGGTCAGCCGCGACTCCAGTGCTGTGTGCACGTCTTCATCGGCCAGGTTGATCTGCCATTCCCCCGCGGCATAACATTTGCCGAGTTCGCGCAGGCCGTCGCAGATTGCCCGGCAATCGTCTTCGCTCAACAGCTTCCGGTCCGCGAGCATTTCGGCGTGGGCAATTGACGCGCGGATATCGGAATCGACCAGCCTTGCGTCGAGTTGGTGATCCTCACCCGCTGTATAGCGCAGGACGCGCTCGTCGAGCGGCAGTCCCTTTTCCCAAAGGCGGGTCACGCAGAGTCTCCGGCCGCTTTTTGCTCCGCGGGCGACAGCGCGGCTATGTCGTCGACGACCAGCGTGCCGGTGCCTTCATTCGTAAACACTTCGAGCAGCAGGCTGTCCGGCATTTTGCTCGAGATGATGTGCACGCGGCTGACACCATTGGCAATGGCGGCATCGATCGCGGCCGCTTTGGGCAACATGCCTTCGGCCAGCGTGCCGTCGTCGCGCAGTTTCCTCAAACCGGCGCGGTCGATGTAGGAAATCAGGGACTGCGGATCGCTGACATTCGCCAGGATGCCGGGCGCGCCGGTGGCGAGGATCAGTTTCTCGGCACGCAATTCGGCGGCGATTGCGGCGGCCACCGTGTCAGCGTTGATGTTCAGCAGCGTGCCCGCCGCATCACAGGACAAGGGGCTTACGACGGGCATGAACCCGACATCCAGCTGCTTGCGCAACACGTTGGCGTCCACTGCATCGATATCGCCGACAAAGCCGTAGTCGACCGGCGTGCTGCCTTTCCGCTCCACCGGCGGGCGCCGGTGAGCGCGTATCAGTCCGGCGTCGACGCCGCTGATGCCGACGGCCGGAATATCGAGGTCGCGGCAAATCGCGAGTATGCGTGTGTTGATCTGCCCGTTGAGCACCATCGTTGCGACTTCTAGCGAAGCGCCGTCCGTAACTCGGCGCCCGTCAACAAATTGCGTGTCATGGCCGAGCGCTTTGGACAGTTCCGTCGACTGCGGCCCGCCACCGTGCACCAGCACAACCTTGATACCCACCTGGTGCAGGATGCCG
>CAZLNH010000275.1:0-3683 GCA_964560775.1 uncultured Woeseiaceae bacterium
GCAGCTCACACGACCGGGTTATGGTAAGTCCGGCGGTTCATACCCAGAGGTAAAAACATGGCTGTAGATGTCGCCCAGCTATTGTCGTTTTCAGTAAAGAATAACGCGTCGGACTTGCACCTGTCGGGTGGCGTTCCGCCCCTGATCCGGGTCGACGGCGATATCAAACGCATCAATATGCCCGCGCTGACCCACAAGGATGTCAATAGCATGGTGTACGACATCATGAATGACAAGCAGCGCAAGGACTACGAAGAATTCCTGGAGACTGACTTCTCCTTCGAGATTCCGAAACTGGCCCGGTTTCGGGTCAATGCATTCAACCAGAATCGCGGTTCCGCCGCCGTATTCCGGACAATTCCGTCAGAGATATTAAGTCTTGATGATCTCGGCGCACCGTCAATATTCAAGGACCTGTCGATGCTTCCGCGCGGCATCGTGCTGGTCACCGGGCCGACCGGCTCCGGTAAATCCACGACGCTCGCGGCCATGGTCGACTACATCAATGACAACAAGCCGGACCATATCCTGACCATTGAAGACCCGATCGAATTCGTGCATGAAAGCAAGAAGTCGCTGATCAATCAGCGCGAAGTGCATCGTGATACGCTCGGGTTCAACGAGGCGCTGCGCTCGGCATTGCGCGAAGATCCGGACGTCGTGCTGGTGGGTGAGCTGCGTGACCTCGAGACAATCCGGCTGGCGCTGACGGCCGCGGAGACAGGCCACCTCGTATTCGGCACGTTGCACACGAGTTCCGCGGCAAAGACCATCGACCGTATAGTTGACGTCTTCCCGGCCGCCGAAAAAGAGATGGTTCGGGCAATGCTGTCGGAATCGTTACGCGCTGTTATCTCGCAAACACTGTTGAAAAAAATTGGTGGTGGTCGAATAGCGGCGCACGAGATCATGATCGGCACTCCCGCAATACGAAACCTGATTCGCGAAGGCAAGATTGCCCAGATGTATTCAGCCATCCAGACAGGGCAGGGGTCGGGGATGCAGACGCTCGATCAGAACCTGGCGGAGCTGATGTCCAAAGGCCTGATCACGAAGGAAGAAGCCCGGTTCAGGGCGGTAAGCAAGGAACATTTCTAGAATTGGATGGCAGGTTAACGACAGCCGTCCAGGAGAGTTGAGGTATGGAACGCGAACAAGCGGTGCGGTTGACGCAGAATCTTCTGCGAAAAATGGTCGAAAAGGACGGTTCCGATCTGTTCATAACGAACGGCTTTCCGCCGGCAATCAAGGTCGACGGCTCCATACATAAAGCGACTGATACGCCGCTGTCGCCGGAACAATCCGCGATGATGGTCCGTTCGATCATGAACGACAAGCAGATCAAGGAATTCGACGCGACCAAGGAATGCAACTTCGCCATCAGCCCGCAGGGCATCGGACGATTTCGTGTCAGCGCATTCATCCAGCAGGGCATGGTCGGTGCGGTATTGCGCACAATCACGACCGAGATTCCGACGCTGGGCGAACTCGACCTGCCGCCCATCCTGAAGGATGTGGTAATGAACAAGCGTGGTCTCGTCATTGTTGTGGGCGGCACCGGATCGGGTAAGTCGACAACGCTGGCGGCCATGATCGGTCACCGCAATGAAAACTCTAAAGGTCATATTATCTCGATCGAGGACCCGGTCGAATACGTGCACCCACACAGGGGCTGCGTCATTACGCAGCGAGAAGTTGGTGTGGACACAGAAACGTGGCACGCGGCACTGAAGAATACGTTGCGCCAGGCGCCCGACGTAATCCTGATTGGCGAGATTCGCGACAAGGAAACGATGGAGTACGGCATACAGTTTGCCGAGACAGGCCACCTTTGCCTTGCAACGCTGCACGCGAACAGTGCCAACCAGGCATTGGACCGTATCATCAACTTTTTCCCCGACGAGCGGCGCATGCAGTTGCTGATGGACTTGTCGCTGAACACCAAGGCCATAGTCTCGCAGCGGCTGATTCCGCGCGAAGGCGGTGTCGGTCGTATCGCGGCCATGGAGATCATGCTCAATTCACCGCTGATCGCGGACCTGATCTTCAAGGGCGAGGTTGCGCATATCAAGGAAATCATGGCCAAGTCCACGCGCCTCGGCATGCAAACGTTCGACCAGGCGCTGTTCATACTTTATGAGGACGGCATCATTTCCTATGAAGAAGCAATGCGAAATGCCGACTCAAAGAACGAGTTGCGGCTCAAGATCAAGCTCGAAAGCAAGCGCGAGGATGCGATTGCCGAACAACATTCTGAAAGCCTGAAGATCATGGAAGAGGACACGGCTCGGACGTTCTGAGCGTGACACGTAACTGCCGGATGCCTGAATAAATGAACGTCAAGCCGCTTTTCAAACTGATGGTCGAGAAAAAGGCGTCGGACCTTTTCTTCGCGCCGTTCGCGCCCGCCAAGATCAAGATTGACGGCAAGATCATGCCGGTCAACAAGCTTGAAATGACCCCGAAGATGGTCAAGCAGGCAGCGATCGAATTGATGGACGAATCATTACTCGACCAGTTCACCCGCGACCTCGAGGTTGATTTTGCCATCTCGGAGCCGGGGCTCGGACGGTTTCGTGTCAACGTCTTTCACCAGCGCGGCAACGTTGCCATGGTACTGCGCTATATCACGGCTGAAATGCCGCGTCTCGATGACCTGGATATGCCGTCCCAGCTCAAGGAACTGGTGATGCTGCGCCGCGGCCTGATCCTGATGGTTGGCGCCAGCGGCAACGGCAAGTCGACCACCCTCGCTGCAATGATCAATCATCGCAATGAAAAGACGTCCTCACACATCATCACAATCGAGGACCCGATCGAATTCCTGCACCCGAACAAGCAATCCATCGTCAACCAGCGCGAAGTCGGACTTGATACCAAGTCGTATGCTGCAGCGCTCAAAAGCGCGATGCGTGCCGCGCCCGACGTCATCCAGATCGGTGAAATCCGGGATCGCGAGTCCATGCAGTCCGCTATCGACATGGCCGGAACGGGCCACCTCGTGATGGCGACGTTGCACTCAAACAATGCACCCGAAACCCTCGAACGCATCATAAACATGTTCCCGCAGGAACAGCACAAACAGATCTTCATGGATCTCGCGCATTACTTACGCGCGATCATTTCGCAGCGTCTCGTCCGGTCACGGTCCGGCAAGCGTGTGGCAGCCGTCGAACTGATGCTCAATACGCCGCATATCAGGGACCTGATCATGAAGGGCGATATATCCGAGGTGAAGGAAGCATTGAAGAGCAGTGGCGAGAAGGGCATGCAGAACTTCGACGATGCCCTCCTGAACCTCTACAAGGCCGGCACCGTCACGCTCGAAGAGGCCATGTCCCACGCCGACTCACGTTCGAACCTCGAGGCCAAGGTCAACTTCGGTTAGGAATTCAATGGGTGAAAACCCGCGCGGCGTCGAACACCGGGCCATCGACGCAGACGCGTTTCATGGCCGGTCCCTCATCTTCCTGTACCAGTACGGTACAGCCGGCACAGCCGCCGACCGCGCAGGCCATGTACTCCTCGAGTGATACCTGGCACGGCACGCCGTATTCGCGTGCCACGGCAGCAACTGCCTTGAGCATCGGCGTCGGTCCGCAGGAAAAAATCTCTGTCCGTGCAAGCTCGGATTCACTGCGCGACGACAGCCATTGCGACGCGAGCTCCGTAACATAGCCTTG
>CAZLNH010000276.1:0-16146 GCA_964560775.1 uncultured Woeseiaceae bacterium
GCCCCCTGCTACGCACAATGGCGTAGATTTGACGATCAGTGCCTTCGAACTGACGGAGGCACGCGCATTAATCGAAGGCGAAGCCGCTGCGCTTGCCGCAACGATGATCACTGACGAAGCACTCGACGAACTCGAAGTCACATTGCTCGAGATGGCGGACGAATCAGAGGATGGCAAGCTCGTTTCCGAGCTCGCAGACCAGAAGTTTCACCACATCATTTCCAAAGCCACCAGAAACAGGATGCTTTCGAAAGTCATCGACGATCTCTGGTATGTCCGCGATAACTCGTCAGAAATTCACAAGGCCTACCAGGCGATATGCGAGACCGACTGGAAAGCCAGGGTTGATGAACACCGGGAAATCCTCGCGGCGCTGAAGAAGCGCGACGCCCGCGCGGCACGTGCCGCAATGCATGAGCACTTTGCCCGCATCCTCAGCAAGCTGATCGCCGTGCATGAAGAAGAACAGGTCAGGGAAATCCGCAAGAAGGCCCTGGAAAGCCGCAGGCGTTATTCCCTGGAGCATCTCGTGTCAAACGCCAAAGCGATTTAGCTTGTGCCAGCGCGGTTCAGCTGCCCCGCGCAACTACAGAGGCTTTCCCTTGCGACTTCGAAAGCTGGTTACCTTCCCATCCATCTTTCGGGTAGCGGCAGGTCTCGCCCTCCGAAGAACGAAGTCGACGAAGTCGGGCTCCGCCAGGGGCCGGCTGATGACATATCCCTGGGCGCGATCACACCCGGCCTGACGCAGGACGTTCAGTGATTCTTCCGTCTCGACGCCCTCGGCGACGACGAGCATTCTCAACTCGCGGCCCATGGATATCGTGGACGTCACGATACTCATGATCTTGTCCTGTTTCATCATGTCCCGGATGAAGGATTGATCGATCTTGATCTCCCGCACGGGAAAGTCACTGAGGTATGCCAGTGAGGAATAGCCGGTTCCAAAGTCGTCCACCGAGAAGTTGATACCTTCTTTTACCAGCCGACGCATCTTCCACTGGAGGAGCTCGGGCCGATCGATCACGCTCGTTTCGGTGAGCTCCAGTTTCAGGTCGGTCGCATTACCCTGATACTCGTTCAGCGCACGGGTGATCGTGCGCGACAATTTCCATCCCAGGATGTCATTGCCGGTTACGTTCACGCTGATCGGGCATGGATAGCCCTTGTCCCGCAGACTGGCAGCTACGCGAACGGCTTCCAAAACCATTCTCCGCGTCACTTGCGATATCAGGCCGGCATCCTCGAGAAGCGGGATAAAGACTCCGGGTGAAACCTCCCCGTTTCCGGATGGCACAAATCGCGCAAGTGCCTCGGCGCCAATCACGTCGCCGGTATCGAGATCAATCTGCGGCTGGAACACTGGGTAGATGAGATTGGCGCCTTGCCGTCGGAAACGGGAAACCAGTTCCAGATCCGCTGCCTTGGGCTCCATTACCGGGCGATAGTCGACCCACCCCGTTCGGCGCTGTACCGCTTTAGAGAGCGCCGTTTCCGCCCTCCTCAGCAATTCGGGTACTGTTTCGCCATGCTGCGGCCAGGTCGCGGCACCGCCAAAAATGCGGGGGTATGGCGCCTGCATTATCACGGTATCCGCACCGGAGATCTGGCCTCGGAACTCACCATCTATTCTTGCCCTCTCGCCAAAGATCACGAATACGTCGCGACCGATCTGACCGAATGCGGGGAAGTTGGCGGCGCTGATTCGTTCTGCAAATCGCCGCACCAGATCGAGTCCCGCATCGTGTCCATGCGTCCGAATGGTTTTTTCGAGCTCCGCAAGCTTCAGCGCCGCAACGACAAATTTCCGTCCTTCGCCGCCATGATTACCCAGGTAATCGGCCGCCATGCGCATGAAGCGGCTCTGGTTCGGCACGCCCGTGTCGGTATTGTGGTCGGAGGCCCAACTCAATTTTGATTCTGCCTGTATCCGCAGCCGGGACTCATCGTCCAGCAGCGCGGCGTGCTTGATCCCTGCCCGGCGCATGGACCATAGCCACCAGCCCCCGAGCAGGACAACCGCGGCAAGAGGCGGTGCGGCAATGGTAAGCCACCGGCTCGACGGGTGGGTTGGCATCATCCGAGCTTCCCAGTGCGTCTGGATCTCGCGAAACCGGCCCGATCTCACCACCGCTTCGAGTTGCTCATTCAGCCATGCCACCAGGTCCTCCCGGTCCTTGCGCACGGCAAAGGCATACTCGGCCGGCCAAAGAGGCGAGCCGACGGAAATAAGCGGCCAGCCCCGGGACTCGATCAGGTAACTGGCGGCCGGGGCAGACAGGATGGCGTAGTCGGCACGGCGTTCCAGAACGGCTTCCAGTGCTTCCACCGTGCTTGGCACCGTTTGAAGCTGCGCCGGATGGTCCGTCTCGGCCAGGCGCAAATGCGCGTACGAGAGTTGCTCGACGGCTAACCTGGAAGTAGGCCCCAGGTCGTCAATGGAGGTAACTCTCGGCGCATCCGGCAGGCCGAAAATTGCATGATTGACAAAGGCGAACGGCTTCGAGAAGCGGAAGTGCTGCTCGCGGCCCTCCGAATGAAACATGGCAACGACATCGACAGCGCCGGACTTGAGGCCGCGGATCGCCTCTGGCCAGTCTCCGAGCCGATGCTCCGCGCGCAAGCCGCCGGACTCGGCCAGTGCGTTCCCCAGGTCTATGTTGAAGCCGCTGGGTGTCCGTTCATCCAACCACTCAAATGGCGGGTACGACGCTTCACCGCCGAAAACGATCACCGATTCGCTGAACGTTGACGCCCTAACCGAGAAACTCAAGACAAAGCCGACAAGAAGCAGCAACGGACGGCTGCCACTCCCCGGATGATTGAAGATAGCGGATCGCATAGCGAATTTCGGCCCCGGTGTCGGCGGACCCCCTGGATGGCGACGTCGTTTGGGACAAAATTACCGGAACCGGCAAAAAAAGCAGTGACGGGCATCACAGAGTGCCGGCCTTGCTATTTTTGCCATTTGCCCGCGTCACCATGCCTGTCAAGTAGCCTGGTCAGCGATGAGGGACTACGACGCAGGAATCCGGCGACTTCGCTTAATTTAGCGACGTGGCCCGCGATGGCAAGCCGCGCGAGTTCAGCGCATCGACATCGACGAGTTTCGCCCTGTGACGGGCAACACAAGTGCGAAAAACTCCAGGTTTCCCGGTCAAGGTGCCTCGTAACCCGACACGCGTAGGGAGAGCTCGCCCAGGCGCGGATCATTTTCAAACCAGAAGCCTCCCTCCTTCTGCGATGTGGCAGGCACATAATCCAGCGTTGCTCTGGCCTGCTCCACCAATTCGCCATTTCGGACGAGCCGCGCCTCAGCATGGACGGCCGCAGCCGCCTTTGACCCCGAGTTGCGGGCGACGAAGTTCACGAGATAGTCGCTGCCGTTCCTTTCGATGCGTTTGACTTCGAGGTAGACGTCTGGAGGCGCGCCGTCATTGACCAGCGCTGCACGACCCAGATAAACCAGCGTGGCTGCGACCAATAAGCCACCCAGCAGGGCTACCAATTGCTGGGAAAACGGTGGCTTCCGGGGGGCGTTCTTTTCTTTTGACATGTCAGATGATCAATCTCGATATTGCGGCGCCAAGGGCCGCCGGAAATCCGAGCACAACAGTGCTCATCACCATTGGCAACAGAGAGAGCCCGTCGAATCTGCCGAAGGTCCACAACACATAGGCGCTGATGAGCAACGCAAGCGAGTATCCGACGACAGTAAAGTGAAGGAATGTCTGCAAAGACGACATACCCTCCGGCTGTTCCGCCTGGCCCCTGAATCCCAAGTTGAAAACGATGGCGTGCATGACAATCAGGGACACCGACGCAAGTGCCAGCGCGTGCCATGGTGTCATCATGTAGGCGAGCAACATTATCTCTTCCGTCGGTGCGACGCTGAAGCATAGGAAAAGCGCGCCGGCACCCATAATGAAGAGCAACCCCGGATATCCCGCGGAACGGATCGCCCTGCTGTTCTGTTCCCCTTGCTCGCCTAATTGTTTGCTGGCCAGGATGGCGCCTATGGCCCCTGGAATGGTCATCAGCGCTATCTTCCCCACCAGTTCATCGACGGACATCGCGATCGTGAGTACTGCGATAATCGTCAATGAGAGCGCAGAGACGCTGGCTCCGATGGCGAATGCCACGAGCCCGTCGACCACATCGTCCTTCCAGCCAGACGTTTGCTCGAACCCCGAGTAGCGGGAAAGACCAAACAACGTCGGCAGCAGCAAGACAATGAATAACAGGAGCTTCTTGTTGTCGATGTAGAAACCCAGGTGCCACATCTCCATGGTCATCAGCAGAGGGACCGAGAAGATCAGCGCACCACCAACTCCCCGGCTGCAAGTAACCCAGAACGCGCGGTTTTCAGATCTCGCTTGATTATCCAAGAGTGTGAGTGCCGGCCTTGCTATTTTTGCCATTTGCCCGCGTCACCATGTCTGTCAAGTAGCCGGGTCAGCGACAAGGGATTACGACACAGGAATCGGGCGACTTCGCTTAATGTAGCGACTTGGCCCGCGATGGCAAGCCGTAATTGAGTGCCGGCCTTGCTATTTTGCCATTTGCTATTTTTGAGTGCCGGCCTTGCTATTTTTGCCATTTGCCCGCGTCACCATGCCTGTCAAGTAGCCTGGTCAGCGATGAGGGATTACGACGCAGGAATCGGGCGACTTCGCTTAATGTAGCGACGTGGCCCGCGACGGCAAGCCGCGCGAATTCAGCGCGTGCAGAGCTGATTGTTCGGTTCCTAAACGGTGAACGCAGTAGATCGACTGTCGTGCGATATTCAAAGCATACTTGCTCGGCAAGCTGCTCCAGTGTCAGCGTGCTTCGCGACGTAGCGACGCTCAAAGAGATGCCCGCCGGCCTACTGTTTCTTGTGGCGATAGCGCGAGTACCGCTGCGTAATGCGCTGCACGACGTTGGCAAGCGGTTTGTCCGAGACCTGCACAATTGCGTGCCAATGATTCGTCATCCAGCAAAAGGCGTGAACACGGGTTTCGCAACGATCAATGACATCTAAAATAGCAAGGCTGGCACGCGGCAGAAACAGCAAGGCCGGCACCGGTGACCGGTGACCCGCTGACCCGGTGACCTAATGAATCAGGCTCGCATAAGGAATCTTCAAACCATTGTGCAACCGCTTGATCATTGGTAGCGTCAGACTTCGCTTTTTGTTCAATACCTCGGACACGCGCCCACTCGTCCCGATGAAAGGCTCCAAATCTTTGCGGGACAGATCGTTTTGCTCCATTAGAAACTTGATCGCTTCAACCGGATCTGACGCAGGGATCGCAAATTGTTCCTCTTCATATTTTTCAACCAATAGCATCAAGATATCCAACTCGTCGCCCTTCGGCGTGCCTGGTTTCGTACCCCATAGTTCCTCGATGCGCTGTAGCGCACGATTCAATTCACGGTCATTTTTGATTGGTTTCAGTTTCATCGCTCACTCAAATGTTCTCAATATCTTCAATCTCGTCATACTGCTTGTGTGTCCCTACAAAGCGAATCAACATCCCATTTCTCGCGTAGTCAGTAAGGACCACTATCCGGTATTTATTTCCGCAAACGTTAAAAACGACTCGATTATTCTTTAAAATGCTCGCATTGCGCAGGTCCGCCTTGAGCTCATGAGGCGAATTCCATTCCGCCCCCGTGGAGAAGTTGTACCACTCCGTCATCTGCTTCTTTGCGTCCTTGTATTTCGGACTACTTTCCCAAAACCTCCTGAGTCTGGACTTGGCTATCACCCCCATTGGTGTACGCTAGCATGCTCCCACTGCGGGAGCACGTGGAATTCTCCCAAAATGGGAGTGCGCTGCCATCGAACCCGAGTAAGGCCCGCACTGGCGGTGCCAATGAAAAAAGCAAAAAAGCAAGGCCGGCACCGGTCAGCACCGGTCAGCTTCGGTGTTCGGGATTTTCATAATCGAACCGGCACCCGGCCGACCACGCTTTGCGATCGTTACCGTGATTGGGGAGGCCACCTACGTCCTTCAGCATGCGCGCCACATGCAGCAAATTCCAGGTCATGATCGTCGTATTACGCTGCGTGAATTCATTGTCGAGGCCCGCGCCATCGTCGCCATAGCTCGGGCCAGGACCGGCTTCGCCTATCCAGCCGCAGTCGGCTTGCGGCGGGATCAGGTAGCCCAGATGCGAGAGCGAATAGAGCACATTCATCGCAACATGCTTTATCCCATCCTCGTTGCCGGTAACCACGACACCTCCGGTCTTGCCGTAAAAAATGGACTGTCCTTTGTCATTCAGAAGTCCCGACATGGCGTACAGGCGTTCAATCAGCAGCCGGCAGACCGAAGATTGCTCACCCAGCCAGATCGGCGTGCCGATCACCAGGATGTCGGCGGCCTCGATACGCCGCCACAGGTCGGGCCAGTCGTCGTGTCCCCAGCCATGCTCGCGCATGTCGGGTTGTACGCCGAATGCGATGCGATGGGCGGTGCCGCGGATGTCGTCGACGGTAACGCCGTTCCGGCGCATGATCTCGGCGGATGCGCCCATCAGCAGCGCCGTGTGCGACGACTGGTCGGGATGCTTCAGGGTGCAATTGAAGAATACGGCACTGAGATCCGAAAAATCGGTGTCGTTCTGGTCGCAAAGTGCGGTTTGTCGTTCATTCAAGTCCATCGGTCTGCCTCTGGAGTGTGGGTGCCGGCCTTGCTATTTTTGCCATTTGCCCGCGTCACCATGCCTGTCAAGTAGCCTGGTCAGCGATGAGGGATTACGACGCAGAAATCGGGCGACTTCGCTTAATGTAGCGACGTGGCCCGCGATGGCAAGCCGCGCGAATTCAGCGCGTGCAGAGCTGATTGTTCGAGTCCTGAGCGGTGAACACAGTAAATCGACTGTTGTGCGATATTCAAGGCACACATCCCCGGCAAGCTGCTCCAACGTCAGCATGCTCCGCGAAACATCTTGCGCAAGCGGTATTCTGGCAACGAATGAGTCCGTACCGATCACACGCGAATCGTCCGGATGCGATTCGTCAGCCAGCTCCTGGTCGCCGTCATCGACTTGCTCGAGCATGAACCGCGCATAGGCCGCCCGCGCCCGGGCCAGGTCATTCGAGAAAAGTGACAGCCCAAAATCCGTACTGAGCCACGGAATCGTCTCCGTGCCGATAAACGCACTGTGCGAGCACCATGGATAATCCGCGAGGTCATCGACGATACGAGCCTTCACGGGATTGAGGTGGATGTACCGCAACAGCGTAAGAAAGTAGGCGTCGACATCGACGAGTTTCGCCCCGTAACGACGCTCAAAGAGATGCCCGCCGGTCTTCAGCTTCTTGTGGCGATAGCGCGAGTATCGCTGAGCAATGCGCTGCACGACGTTGCCAAGCGGTTTGTCCGAGACCTGCACAATTGCGTGCAAATGATTCGTCATCCAGCAAAAGGCGTGAACACGGGCGTCGCAACGATCAATGACCTCGGCAACGATGATATTGAGTACCTTTCGATCTCCAGGTGAGCCGAACAACGCCTCGCGATGGTTACCGCGCAAGGTAACGTGGTAGAAACCGCCGGCGACATGCAGTCGAGGAGGTCTGGGCATCCGTGCCTCTCCAGCCGTAAGCTGCGTTCAGGCTACCTCGATGTGGAGCAACTGCATTGCTACATTACTGCGCAGAATCGTCGGAAAATAGCAAGGCCGGCACTTGGCGCAAATAGCAAGGCCGGCACCAAAAAATGGCGTCCCCAAGGGGATTCGAACCCCTGTTACCGCCGTGAAAGGGCGGTGTCCTGGGCCTCTAGACGATGGGGACCCGGAGCGGTGTGGACGGCCATTGAAGGGCCGTCCGGTCGGTACGTGGTGGAGCCAGGCGGGATCGAACCGCCGACCTCTTGCATGCCATGCAAGCGCTCTCCCAGCTGAGCTATGGCCCCCACGGAGCGGGGCACTTTAAGTGGCGGTCATGCGGGTGTCAAGCAACGCGGCGGGTACCTCCCGGGCCCGCCATGCCTCATTCTCCGGCGCTGTCGCGGCGCGCTTCGATCAGCGTAATTGCGCGGTCCAGCCGCTCGACCGTGCGCTGCTGCCCGACGAGTTCCAGCGTTACATCTATCGGCGGCGAAACCGGGCCGCCGGTCACGGCGACACGGATCGGCTGGCCCAGCTTGCCCATGTTGATATCGTGGACAGCGGCTGTCTCGTCAATAACCCGGGCGATGCCATCGCGCTGCCACGGCTCGAGTGCCGCCAGTGCGTGACGTACGGCCCGTAACGGCTCAATAATCACCGGCCGCAACTGCTTCTTCGCCGCCTTGGCGTCAATTTCGTCAAAGTCCTCGTAACAGTAGCGGCTGCTCTCGGCCATTTGCACCAGCGTCTCCGCACGTTCCCGAAAACCCTCGGCAAGCTCTGCCGGTGCCGGGCCGCTTGCAGGGTCGAGGCCGGACTTTTCCAGATATGGCACGAGCGCCCGCCCCAGCCGCTCGGCCGGCGCGGCAATAATGTACTGCTGGTTCAGCCACAGGAGCTTCTCCGGGTTGAACGCCGACGCGGACTGGTTGACGTCGGCGATATCGAACAGAGCGATCATTTCGTCCACGGAAAACACTTCCTGGTCGCCGTGCGACCATCCGAGCCGCACGAGATAATTCAATAGTGCCTCGGGCAGGTAGCCCTGCTCCCGGTAGTCACGCACATCAACCGCGCCGTGCCGCTTCGACAGCTTGGCGCCGTCAGGTCCCAGTATCATCGGTAAATGCGCATAACGCGGCGGCTCGACACCGAGCGCGGCCAGCATGTTCATCTGCCGCGGCGTGTTGTTCAGGTGATCATCGCCACGGATAACGTGCGTAATGCGCATGTCGTGGTCGTCGACGATGACGGTGAAATTGTAGGTAGGCGCGCCGTCGGAACGGGCAATTATAAGATCATCGAGTTCAGTGTTGCTGAAGACGACGCGGCCGCGCACGAGGTCGTCGATGACAACTTCGCCATCGGCAGGGTTGCGAAAGCGCACCACCGGGGAAACTCCGGGAACCGGTTCGGCACCGTCACGGCAATGCCCGTCATAGCGGGTCTTCTCACCCGCCTCCATCTGCCGCTCACGCACCTCCGTCAACCGCTCACGGCTGCAGTAGCAGTGGTATGCACGACCTGAGGCCAGCCAGTCGTCGACAACTTCGCGATACCGGTCAAACCGCTGCGACTGATAGAACGGCCCTTCGTCAGCATCAATGCCAAGCCACGCAAGCCCGTCGAGTATTGCCTCAACATTCTCCGCCGTGGACCGCTCACGATCCGTATCCTCAATACGCAACACGTACTGCCCGCCGTGATGCCTGGCATACAACCAGCAGAACAAGGCCGTGCGCACACTGCCAATATGCAGCACACCGGTGGGACTGGGGGCGAAGCGGGTACGAACTGTCACGAAAGGCGAGCCTATTGGAAAAGGGCGGCATTCTATCAGAGCGCGTTGGCGCCTTCGCGAGGAGCGACCCCTCGTCATCGCGAGGAGCGCAGCGACGTGGCGATCTCGTCGTACCTATGACTCTGCCAATCTGAACGAGATCGCCACGCTGCGCTCGCGATGACCGGGGCCCCCTTCGCGCAATTCCGCGCAAATTCCCCCACCCTCCAACCCCAAACCCCGATTCCCGACAAATTTTTGCCAACGGGTGTCGCCCAATGGCTACATTATCCGTAGCAACGCAGACCCCCATACAATCAATCGCCTGCGAAATGCTTCGCAACCACTTTCCAAACTTGCTGTCGCCGAAGCGCGACGCTTTTCAGACGACGCACCGGCGCATCCCGTACCTGCCCGCGCAGCGCCAGTTGTTAACTTCCCGATTCTTAACAATAATTCCTCACGTGGCACCCGACTTGCTATGTAAATGAGGTACTGGCGAAAGGTGCTACTGCCGTCGTTACTGACACAGACCAGCTAAACGCGATGCGAATCGCAGATTTCCGGGGGGACCCAGTCCGGTTGAAGGAATCTGTGACGGATTCGACGGTACGCTATGAGACATACGCCTTAAGATCAGTGCCGTACCCGGGCGATGCGACATGTTTTCCGGGCACGGAAACTGACAAAGGCAAACCCTCCGAAAGGCGGGGACGCAAAGCTTCCGGTCTAAGGGATCTTCCTACGACAGCGGGGTTGCCAATAAAGACAGCGCGTTTCGCGCCGTCCGCCGGTATTCCCCAAGCAGTTGCTGTCCAAATTCGATCCCCGCAACCGAAACGCGCTGGCCGTTAGTCGGCTCGCGGCGACAACCTGGACTACGCCAGAAATGGCAGGGATCGAGAATGAAGAATCGCACTAACCTCACTGTTTGGATTGCCATGCTGTTCGCACTGCCGTTTCTCGGCGGTTGTTTGAGTGGTACCGCCGATGACGTGGCGGATCCGGGTGACGGAGATGGCACAGGCAGCAACTCGGCACCGACGATTTCCGGCTCGCCCGGGGCAGAGGCGCGCATTGGCCAGCAGTATTCGTTCACACCGAATGCATCCGACCCGGACGGCGATTCACTGACATTCTCGATTACCAACAAGCCGTCGTGGGCTGATTTCAATACGGGCAACGGCCGACTGATCGGCACCCCGGCCGCCGGCGACGAAGGCACGTACAGCAGCATCCGCATCACCGTCAGCGACGGCAGCGCCAGCGCCTCGACGGCACAGTTCGCGGTCGCAGTCCAGCAGGTGAGCATGGGCTCAGCCACGCTGTCGTGGAGCGCGCCAACGCAAAACACGGACGGCACGGCGCTGACGGACTTGTCCGCCTACAAGATCTACTACGGAACGTCGACCGGCAACTACCCGAACCAGATCAGTATCAGCAACCCGGGCATTACGACCTACGTGGTCGAGAACCTGCCGGCAGACACGTACTATTTCGTCTCGACAGCGGTCAACTCGAGCGGTGTGGAAAGCAATTATTCGAACGTCGCGACAAAGGTGGTCAACTAACTCGTCACCCCCGTCATCGCGAGGAGCGCAGCGACGTGGCGACCTCGCACCCCCCCGTCGTCGCGAGGAGCGCAGCGACGTGGCGATCTCGTTCAGTTAACCTCTCTCCCAAAACCACAAGGTCGCCACGCCCTTCGGGCCCGCGATGACGGTATTCGGACGCCCCACATGCGGCAATGGCCCTTTACACTCCTCACCCTCGCAGCCCTCTGCACACCAGCGGCGTCCGAAGAAATACACATAAACCCAGGCGATAACTTCGAATCCGCCGCCGAATCCCTGCAACCCGGCGACACGCTGATCGTCCATCCCGGCACCTACGAACACTCAAGCCGCCTTGCAATTACCGTCGACGCCACCGAACAACAACCCGCCGTCATCACCGGCGCAGACGGCGAAGCAAAACCCGTCATCTCCCTCACTGCCTCCGGCCAAAACGTCGTCAACATCGATGGCGCGCACTGGCTGACACTGCGCAATCTCGAGATCACCGGCAACGGCTTCGGCGGCGCCGACGGCGTCAACATGCACGGATCACCCTCACACATCACCCTGGAAGGGCTGACGATCCACAACGTCTCCGTCGGTATCAACTTCCGCAGTTCGATTTCGAACATCACGGCACGCCGTAATCACATCTACAATACGAACGACACCGGCGAAGGCATGTATGTCGGCTGCCATGATGGCAGCTGCGCCGTCAGCGACTCAATCATCGAGTTCAACTGGGTTCATGACACGACGAACGCCGACCAGGGCGACGGCATCGAGATCAAGCGCGGCTCGCACTCGAATATCATTCGCGACAACGTCATACACGATACGAATTACCCATGCATATTGCTGTACGGCACCGACGGCAACCCACGCAATATCGTCGAGCGCAACGTCGTCTGGAACTGCGGCGATGCCGCGATTCAGGTTGCGGCCGATACAGTCGTACGCAACAACATTTTTATCGCCGGCACCCACCGCGGCCTCGCCTCACAATTTCATAACGGCGTAAGCCCGAACAACCTCGAAATCGTCCACAATACGATTGTCGGCGGCAGTCCCTGCATTTACGCAAGCGGCTGGTCCGACAAGTCCGGCATGGTATTTGCGAACAACGCCGTTTACTGCGCGAGCGGGAACTACTCGTTCCAGGGTTTATCGGGTGTGACTGTGCGCGGAAACGTATTCGAACCGCTGCCGTTGTCGATCTCAACCGGCGAAAACACCGAAGGACGCTCCGAAACGCAGGATTTCGTCGATTACGCGGCACGCAACCTTTATCCGACGTCGGACTCGGCGCTGCTCGCGGCTGGTCATCCGGACCACGTCACGGCCGATGATTTCAACGGCACGCCGCGAACCAACGGTATCGATGCCGGCGCGTACGCGTGGATGGGCGCGACGAACCCGGGCTGGACAATCACCGCCGGCTTCAAAGACAGTTCCGCGCCGGGTCCGACCCTTGCGTTCAACGCCGACCCAGGCGCTATCGATTACCAGGGACAAGCAATCCTCAACTGGACCAGCACGAATGCAGAAACCTGCACGGCAGGTAACGCATGGAGCGGCGACAAACCGCTATCCGGTAGCGAGTCAACAGGCACGCTGGACAGCGATGCAACTTACACGCTGGACTGCGCCGGCGCAGGTGGCAACATCAGCCGAACGGTAATCGTCACGGTTGCCGCAGCCGACGACCCACCGGCGACCGATGACCCACCCGCCGATCCGCCAGAAGAATCGTCGGGGTCGGGCGCAATACAATGGTGGGCATTTTTGGGCCTTGGGGTGTTAGTCGCCAGACGGTCATTGCGAGCCCGTCAGGGCGTGGCAATCTCGTAAGGCTGGCAGAGCGGTAAAACGTCGCGAGATCGCCACGTCGCTACGCTCCTCGCGATGACAGGAGTTCTACGCTCCTCGCGAATGACAGGAGTTCTATGCTCCTCGCGATGACAACAGATTTAGCATCGACATAAGTGATCGACGTCAACTGATTACTCGCGCTAAGTCCCTCCCGAAAAGTCATTGCACGGTGTCAACAATCTCGACGGCTTCTCAAGAAAGTCCTGCACGCACCCTGGTCAACGTACGACCATGCGAAAGGCACGTGTGCCAGAAATCATAACTCTCGAACTTTATCTTGCTGGTCATGCAACACACACGTGTGCCAGCGAACATAACTCTCCGACTTTCTCTTACCGGTCATCGCACGTGTGCCAACGAACGGAACTGTTCAAGTTAATCAGCGACTGTGTTGGCAAGTGGTGAATTGCCACGTTGCCACAGCGCTGAGTGGGGAGAGCTGTAAGAGGACTTGAAATGTACAAGGCGCTGGTTGGACTAACGTTGGTGCTGGCATGGCACGCATCACCAACCATCGCTGACGAGACGATCCTGACCAACGCCGATCCGGCGGTGCAGGACGTAAGCGTCACCCTCGATCAGGACACGACCGCTACACAAACGACGCTGTTGCTGGAAACGTTCGACGGTCCGGACAGCGACACAGTCGGCAACGGCTGGCTCGAACTGGAGGTGGATAAAGGTACGGTTGCCCGCAGCGGCAACCGTCTGGTCTTCTCGACCCAGGATACGAAAAACCGGCCAATGGTATCGCGCACGTTTCCGCGCGTTAGCTCGGACACGGTCGTCTGGGAGTTCGAGTTCGACTGGGCACGTACCGGCAGGGATTACAACTACCGCCTGTTCATGCAACTCGGTGACGGCGCGCAAATGCGCGAGGACTACTGGGATGCGGGTGTCGCGGTCAACCTTATGTGGAGCTCGGTCGGCTCGCACGAACAGCTCGGCTACCGCACCGGCGGCGGCGTGACGGAACTGGCGCAGATCAGCGGCCCGACGAAACTGCAAGTGGTGGTCAATACCGCGCAGGCAACTTACGACGTGCTGATCGATGGCGTGCCGGTGGCCACCGCGTTGCCATTCGACCAGGCGACGGCGTTTGACACCGTGCGTTTCTTTACCGACAGCGTAAAAGCGCCTCACTTCTCGGGCATGGCTTTCGATACGGTGAAGATCACCACCGACGGCAGTGCGCCGGGTAATTCGGCACCGAGCGCCCAGGCACAGACCGTCGCCGTCGACCCGGATACGACCGCCAACGTAACACTTGGCTACACCGACCCGGACGGCCCGGGACCGTACACGTTCACGGTCGTTCAGGGCCCGACCAACGGTACACTTGGCAGCAATGACGGCGATGCCGCGGTCACCTATACACCGGCCGCCGGCTACTCCGGTACGGACAGCTTCACGTTCCGCGTCAACGACGGCCTCGATGACTCCAGTACGGCCACGGTGTCGCTGAGTGTGGGTACGCAGACCACGCTGTTGATGGAAACGTTCGACGGTCCGGACAGCGACACAGTCGGCAACGGCTGGGTCGAACTGGAGGTGGATAAAGGTACGGTGGCCCGCAGCGGCAACCGGCTGGTGCTCTCGACCCAGGATACGACAAACCGGCCAATTGTATCGCGCACGTTTCCACGTGTTACCTCGGGCGCGGTCGCCTGGGAGTTCGAGTTCGACTGGGCTCGCACCGGTAGGGATTACAACTACCGTCTCTTCATGCAGCTCGGTGACAGCGTGCAAATGCGCGAGGACTACTGGGATGCGGGCGTCGCGGTCAACCTGATGTGGAGCTCGGTCGGCTCGCACGAACAGCTCGGCTACCGCACCGACGGCGGCGTGACGGGACTGACGCAGATCAGCGGCCCGACGAAACTGCAAGTGCTGGTCAATGCCTCGCAGGGTACCTACGACGTGCTGATCGACGGTGTGTTGGCAGCCGCGGCATTGCCGTTCGACCAGGCAACAGGGTTTGATACCGTACGATTCTTTACCGACAGCGTAAAAGCGCCGCACTTCTCGGGGATGGCGTTCGATACGGTGGCAATCACCACCGCCGGCGGTGCGCCGGCCAATACGATTCCGACCGCGCTGGCACAAAGCGTGACGTTGGACCAGGACACGACGGCCAATGTGGCGCTCGGCTACACCGATGCGGACGACGGTCCGGGACCGTACACGTTCACGGTCGTCCAGGGACCGGCCAATGGCGCGCTCGGCAGCGATGACGGCAATGCCGGAGTCAGCTACACACCGACCAGCGGCTATTCCGGCCCCGACAGCTTCACGTTCCGCGTCAATGACGGTCTCGACGATTCGGACACGGCCACGGTTAATTTCACAGTCGAGGCTGTGGTAACCAATACCGCGCCGACGGCGCAATCCCAGAGCGTCACCCTCAATCAGGACACGACCGCCAACGTCACGCTCGGTTACACCGATGCGGACGGCCCGGGTCCTTACACCTTCACGGTTGTCCAAGGCCCCGCCAACGGTACGCTAGGCAGCAACGACGGGGATGCCTCAGTAACTTATATACCGGCCGCCGGCTATTCGGGCCCGGACAGCTTTACCTTTCGCGTCAACGACGGTCTCGACGACTCGGACACGGCCACGGTTAACTTCACAGTCGAGGCAGTAGCAGTCAACACGGCACCGACGGCAGAGGACCAAAGCGTCATCCTCGATCAGGACACGACAGCGAACTTGACGCTCGGCGTCACCGACCCGGACGGCCCGGGACCGTACACGTTCACGATCGTCCAGGGCCCGGCCAACGGCACGCTCGTACAGGCCCCGGCCGACGACATCTTCGGCGGCGATTTCGGCGATGCATTGGTGACATATACGCCGACCAGCGGATATTCCGGCCCGGACAGCTTCACGTTCCGCGTCAATGATGGTCTTGATGACTCGGTTACAGCTACTGTCAGCATCGCAGTCGAGGCGACCAACACCTCACCGACCGCCCAGTCGCAAAGCGTCACGCTGGATCAGGACACGACCGCCGACGTGACGCTCGGCTACACTGATGCGGACGGTCCGGGACCATATACCTTCACGATTGTCCAGGGTCCGGCCAACGGCACGCTCAGCAGCAACGACGGCGATGCGTCGGTGACCTACACAACGGCCAGCGGTTATTCGGGTCCGGACAGTTTCACGTTCAGCGTCAACGACGGTCTCGATGACTCGACCACCGCAACAGTCAGTCTGACGGTCGACGCGGTTAACACCGCACCGACCGCACAGGCGCAAAGCGTGACCCTCGATCAGGACACGACCGCGAACGTGACGCTTGGCTACACCGACGCGGACGGTCCGGGA
>CAZLNH010000277.1:0-17969 GCA_964560775.1 uncultured Woeseiaceae bacterium
GCAGCGGAAGCGATGTGCCACCCTACCTACATCAGCCTGGTCGAACGCGGCAAGCGCAATCCCAGCCTGGACACGATATTGAAGCTCGCCGGCGCCCTGGATTGTCCGGCCTGGATGCTGGTGCAGGAAACCGAAGCGCGATTGTAGGTCGCTGCGAGTCTCGCTGAATCACGAGCGAATAGAAAGTTAATCATCCGGGCCGTTCGTGCCGGTACTCTTTTTCTGATTTTTATTCTCTTACCCGTTGTCAGGAATTTCCGGTTCCACGAGCCTGGCAAGCTGGTCAAGTGACTCTTGCCACCCCAGGTAGCACATTTCGACAGGAATGACTGACGGAATCCGTTCCTGGACAATACTGATGTCCGTTCCGCAGAGCACGGTTTTAAGATCGATTGTAACCAGCATTTCACCGGGCAGGTTTTCGTCATCGAAACGATCGGTGTGCCGAATGCGTTCATTCTTCGCAAGCTCAGTATATTTGACCGTAAACGAATGACTGCTTCCCGTACCGAAGTTCGTAAACGACATATTGTAGCCACCACCAACGCGGACATCGATTTCGTGAATCGTCCCCGTAAACCCGTAGGGAGGGAGCCAGCGTTCCAGGGCACTTTTATCCGTGAACGCCTTGTAAACCCGCTCCGCTGGCGCTCGCAGTACGCGGTGTAATCGAACGGTGCCTGATTCTTTTGCCATGGCAATCTCCTTAATTCGAAAATGGTAAGACTATAAAATCGATACATTAGTACGGTCAGTGGTCGCAGGGTAGAGTCGTGCCAGCAAGTATCGCTGGACGAGCTCTGCTCCTTATTGAATGGTCGCACGAGATAAACCGAAATCGACAGCCAGCGGAGTAGTGGCCGAACGGGAAGATGACGCGCCGCCTGGCGCACACCATCCACGCCCACGCCAGTGTCGCCGGCAAGAATCACCGCTTCGGCAGTCGTTTCCGGCGGCACGAAATCCGCGAATTCGGTGTGCCGGAAACGGCTGCCGGAGAAATCCGCTGAGGACGGCAGTCAATGCGGACAGCGTGCTTCGCAAATAAAATCGCGACACAGTTCCACTGTCTTTGCCTGCTGCTCAAAGCGGGTTACCCTGGCCTTGCCATCACGATCGATCTGATCATGCGGCCCATGAAGCTCGGTCCAGCCAAAGTGAGTTCCGCCCTCCAGCACCTGGTACCTGGGTGGGGGCGAGTAGCGCACCGCCGTTGCCTTGACTGCCGGAGGGGGGACGAGCCCATCGCACGAAGCGGCAATCATCAGCAGGCTGACATCAGCTGGCCGGTAGAGCGGACGTGTCGCATGGCGCCAAGGCCGGTCCAGTCCAAGGATCCCCGGTTGCAACGATGTTCCCATCGTTATGCCGCCAGCAATCCCCGTAAGGCCGGCGAACGAATCGTCAATCTGATGCATCGGGTTACGTTTTGCCTCCTCAGCATCCAATGCGTCGAGGAGGACGGTTCCCCCATATGAGTGACCGATAACGAAAATATCCCTGGCTCCGGCTTCTCCCAGGACGTTCAGGCCCAGGGCCAGCTCGGGAATAGTAACCATACGGCTTGGTGCCGCATGCGTCACTTCCTGTCGTTGCAGGAGTGGAGGGTCGATGATCAAGCCGGCTATACCATTTTCCACCAATCCACGGAGCAACCACCGATACCGATGCGCTTCACACTGGGCGCCTGGAAGGATAACCGCCGCTTTCTCCGAGCTTTCAAATGACCCCTCGCTCCTGATGAAACAGAGTCCAGAACAACGATCTACCACGTCGCGGTATTCCTTCATGACACAATCGCGTTGCTTGACTTTACAGTCAACGTCTCAGCCTTATCAGCCCAAAACTCACGCAATGCGATGTTTGACGCCACCGGATCTTCACACGAGTCAGGTGGCCCGAAAAGGTCACCGGTGCATTGACCGAAGGCGCTCTTCCGTCAAGGTGTAATTCATCATAAAGCCGATGGCAATAGCTACCAATACGAATGGTATAACCGACGCGCAAAGGTAGATCGCATTGATAGCACTCTCTCCTTGACTCTGTCCGGACGGCAAATTCCCGTCATAGCCAGAATAACTGAGAAAGAGGCCTACAAGTACCGGTCCAAAAGCGAAGGCAAATTTTTCGAACATTGTATAAAGCCCGGCGAAGATGCCCTCTCTTCGTAGGCCATTTTTCAGGTAATCATATTCCATTACATCGGGTAACATTGCTTGCCCCGCCAATAGAATTCCTGCTGCACCGAAGCCGAGGACTAAACTGCGCAAGAGGAAAAGACTCATCGGTTCCGTGGCTGTAACCAGTAGCCAGGACATGCCGGCTATCGCGAGTATGGATGCTGACAAGATAAAACTGGCCCGCTTTCCTATACCGACCACAATTCGTACCCATATCGGCTGAGCAACCAATATAACCAGTGCATAGATGAGAAAAAACTGTGACAAGAGCTTGTAGTCCGCGCCCATAACGCGCACAACAATATAGGGAAGTATTGACAACTGGACAGCCAGTCCCATGAGTTGAAAAAGCTTAACCGCAAGCAATACGATGAATGGTCGATTGCTCCAGATAAGTTTTACTTGTCCTATCAGTCCTACGTTTGCAGAAGATTGCAGACGCGCTGCCACTGGTGCTTTGCCAGTCATTACGAAAGTAATTACGGACAACGTCAGGATCAATCCTGCGACGAGATACGACATGACCGCGTGACCCACAATACCGCCACCAAAGTAGAAGATAATGAGCGGACCAATAACGGTCGAAATGATCTGTCCGCTCGCAACTCCCGCGATACGAAATGACATGAGAACTGAGCGAGCCTGGTTGTCGTCCGTCATCTCCGCCGGCATAGTAAGATAAGGAACATTAAAGATTGTGTACCCGGTTGCATACAGGATCAGAGAGAGGCCAGTAACCCAAATACGTAATGTCTCATCCTGAATTTGCCCCACGCTGAATAGCATCACGAATGCAAGTGCCGAGACGACACCCCCTGCGAGGAGGTACGGTCGTCGTCGTCCCCAGCGGGATCGGGTGCGGTCACTAACGACTCCCATTAACGGATCGGTAACGGCATCATAGATCTTCGATAAACCGATCAGCGCGCCAGCGAGACCGGCGGAGATGCCGGCATGGTCTGTCAGATATACCAGCAACAGAATGCTGATCGACTGAAACATAAGCGCCATGGCCACGCTGCCCGACCCCCATCCAAGTCGCACGCTGAGCGGAATCGCTGGTCCGCTCGTTGGTTCGGAGATTGACTGTTGATCCGGCATGGGGAGGGTCCTTTTTTGTGTGCCAACAGGAACCCCGGCTTGGGGAGTCGCTAGCCAAGAGCGGCCGGCCTGGTGCGCTAACACTCTTTATTAAGAATAATGCATCGGCGGAAAAAGTAGGCGTACGGAGGCTGATAGCCTTCATTAGATTTTGTGATTTGTCACGGGCCGGGGTTGATGTAAGCCTTCAAGAGCACATGGTCGAGGACCTGGCCAGGGAATGTGAATGCTCGACTGAATCTCACCAGGCAACTAGATATCCTGCTATTTATTTTTGGCAATAAACTTTCTGTTGGCAGCCAGCGCAAGCTGCGCTGAGGGTGTGGCATTGACGGATTCGAGAACTGTCGAAGACATTATCTGGTCGCATGAAATTGCCATTTACGAAGGTCGTGGAGAAGGCAGCCTTGAGAACTATCTGCGGGTAGCTCACGATGATTTTGCCGGCTGGCCGCCACAGTGGTCGACGCCCAGTGACTACAATTCTATGCAAGCGCAAAACGATGCCGCGGAATCGCTAAGGGGTGAAAAGGTTGAGCTGTTTAAGAAGCAGATTATTGTCACCGGAGACATCGCGCTTGCGTACTACGGTACCCATCGGACGCGATTGGGTGGTGGAGAAGCGGTTGATCAGCATTTCGATATTCTTCACGTATGGGGCGTATATGACGGCGAATGGAAACTGATCGGCGGCATGGCGCGCGAGGTCTCCGGCGAGCCTCGGCCGCTACCACCGCGATAGGGCACCGTGCACGCCCCTTTAACCGACAGTAATCGGCCGATGACATCATCGGACTTCCAGGGTCAGTCGGTCGTTGTTACCGGCGCTGCAAGTGGAATAGGCGCCGCCGCGGCGCGCGAGTTTGCCCGAATGGGGGCAACGGTTACCATCGGAGATATCAACTTAAAAGATGCCGAGAAGGTCGCGGAATCAATCTCCGCACGCGCGTACCCCCTGGACGTGACGAGTCGACAGGATGTGGTCCGCCTTTTCGATTCATTGGAGACGTCACCAGGTATTCTTGTAACAGCCGCAGGTGGCGCGCAACGTTGCCAGGCGCTCGATGTTGACGATGCGCTTCTTTTCGACACAATGCAGCTTAATCTGGGCGGATTCTGGCGGTGTACCCAGGAGGCGGCACGCAGGGCCATCAGCGAGAACAGGCCGCTCGCGGTCGTCCACGTTGCTTCAAGTCTTTACAGGGGCCCGGCGCCTCAACTTTCGCATTTCGCGGCAGCAAAAGCAGCTAGCGTGGCAATGTTGCGCTGTTTGGCCCAGGAGCTCGCTCGCTATCACATCCGGGTAAACGGCGTCGTCCCTGGCCCGGTGGAAACGCCTGCAACGAACGCGGTGTGGGAAGCCGCTCCCGAGATCCGGGAGAGTACAAGAGCGCGGATCCCAATGGGAAGAATCGGCGACACCGGAGATATAGTCCCGGGCATCGTGTGGCTGGCGTCTTCACAGGCCAGCTGGGTTACGGGTTCAATCCTGACTATTGATGGTGGCCTGGACGTTTGTCCATGATTCGGTGGATCGTCATCGGAACCGGTAACGCCGGAAATTGCCATATCGCCGCCATAGAGCGTACTCCGGCTGCCTGCATTGCCGGGCTCGTCACTGTGGACGATCCTGGCCGGACCGATTATCCGGTATTCGCTACTCTTGAGGCCGCGCTTGATGCCATCGAAGCAGATGCGGTAGTTATCGCGACACCAACGAATACACATCTCGCTCTGGCCTCCGAGGCACTAAATGCGAAATTGCCGGTACTCTGTGAAAAGCCCGTTGGCCGAAATGGTCAGGAGGCGGAGCAACTCTATAAGCTGTCACTCCAACAAAATGTCCCGGTCGGCGTGGTCCTTAATCAGCGTGCATGCGTCCACAACAGGTGGATTCACGAGCAGATAAACGAAGGACATATAGACCCCCAGGCAATAACCATGACCGGTGGCATCCCGCGATTGCAAGGCTGGATGAGCGACCCGGAGAAAAGCGGTGGCGGATTGTTACGCTCGGTAGGCATACATTTCGTTGATTTGCTGGTCTGGTGGCTCGGCATTCCCGTCTGGTTGGCAGCGACAAAAGCCGGTCGTCCTGTTGAAAACAATGTCTCTCTGTTAGCTACGTTTAAGAACGGATGCCAGGCCTGTATACATCTCACCTCCATCAATTCAAGCGGGCGAGGACCGATCAGCACCTGCATTGAAGCGGACGGCTCAAGGCTGAAACTGGATGGTCATGAAATTGTCCTGTTTGAGGGATGCGCGCCACCACCAGAATGCGGGGTACGCGATGAGGCTCTGACATTCGGCCCTGGACATTTGTGCGTAATTCAAGAGGCAAGTCAGATGCTTTTGGAGGGAAAGGAGTTCCCAATTTCTCTCGCGATGGCTTTGCCTGGCCTGCACCTGCTCGATCAGATTTACGAAGCCACGAGTAGTTGTTGATGCCTGACAATCTCTTAATGCGCCGCAGGGAGTTCCTCATGGGCTCGCTTGCATGCGCCTTGTCAAATGCTCTTCACGGGCAAGTCCTGGAGAAAGATGGTGACATTTTCCGAGCCGGGCTGATACTCCGGCCGGGGCCACCGGGGCGATGTGACGATTATCGGATTGGAGGGCCGGTAGTTCGTTGGGATGCCGCTCAGCAACAATGGCGTATGTGGTACTACTGTCGGGATTCCGGGTTTCCGGCTGACCTGGCACCGGCTTTCGGATCCGGAAGCATCGCGACTGCGTTATCCCGGGATGGCTTTTCCTGGGAACGCGTCGATGGCCCGCTCGCCGGTGGCGCCGTGTTTACCCCAAGCGACGATCCGCTGGCATTTGATTCCGCCCACGTGGCGACGGGCGATGTAATACATGATGGCCATGAGTGGATCATGGCGTACTTTGGCGGCAATGACGAAATCCCGGCCGGGGTGAAGCCACTGTTTAAACAAAAGGGCTACGTCCTGCGCCCCGGCATTGCACGAAGCAAAGATGGCGTGAATTGGCGGCGCGTCCCCGGTCAAGCATACGGTGGCGCCGCGCTTGATGTGCATCCCGGCGATGTCTATTCCGCCTTTCCGGGCCTCTTGCATACCGGGGGGCGATTCCTTCTTTATTACACCACGGTCGACAAGGAAGCGCGGTACTGGCGGCAACGAGTAGCGATATCTGCAGACGGTTCAAACTGGACACCGCACGGGGACTTGCGGTGGGACAATGAATCCAGGCTATTTGACGCCGGCGGCATCATAAGTCGGGATATTCTGCGAAACCCGTTTTCCGACGATCCCCCCTGGCTCATGGTTTACACCGCAAAAGACGGGCGAGACGAAACCGGGGGCCGGAGGTCTATAGGCGCAGCTGTGTCGGAGGATGCGTTAACGTGGCGGCGACTCCTCCACCATCCCGTGTTCGTGACAGGTCCTGAAGGCGCATGGGATCATGCCGGCGTGGCTGTACCTCGCCTCATCGCCACCGATCAGGACGTCCGGCTTTATTATTATGGGTGGTCCGATGATTCTTTCGAAGATCACCCGTATCGGGGTATCGGCTGCGCGGTTGCCCCCTTCGATTCGCCATGGACCTTCAAACGATATCAACCCACTCCTTAAGGACCTACCTGCTTCTCCTCATGCCCGGCAGCCAGTGAGCCACTCGTTGAACTCTGTCGGGCGGTCGAGATTCGCGAGATGTCCGGCACCGGCCAGTTCCGTGAACCGCGAGCCGGGAACACGTTCGTGCAAATCCCGTAAGACGGCAGGCGGTATCGCAAGGTCGCTTGCGCCGGCGAGGAAAAAGGTCGGCATCGTCAGCTCGTGCAAGCGCGGGCGGCTATTGAGACGAGACAGCACACCAGCACAGCCAGCATATCCGAGGGGATCAGTACCCTGGATCATTGAACGAGCAAGGTCCACCCGATTGGACGACGGTTCATCCCTGTGCGGTGCAAACCATCGCTCCAACGTTTCTCCTTCAACGCTCGCCATACCTTCAGCCACCGCTTTCGTGCTTCGACCTTTCCAGAGTTGCACGTATGCATCCGGCGAATCTGCCCGCGCACAACAGCACGCCAGCCAAGTAACACGATGAGGGTAATCGAGCGCGAGTTGAAGCCCCACGCTGCCCCCGAGTGACAATCCGAGAAAGGCTGCCTCTCCGATCGACAAGGCATCCATCAACGCGATAACGCCGTCGACCAGGTCGCGCATTTGCCACGGCTTTGATGAGCTGCGAACAGAACTATCGCCGTGGCCAGGATGCTCGTACACCAACACTCGATGAGTCTCGGCCAAAACATTAACCTGCGCACCCCAGAGCCTTCTATCTGTCGCAAGGGCGGTGGAGAGAATCAACCACGGGCGTCTGCCGGAACCGTGCACTTCATAAGCCAGGGAGCCTGTAGCGGTGGGTACATGGTCCATCGCTTTCATTCTACGGCAACCGCGGCGCGACGGACTCCGCCAAGAGAACCATCGAACGCTTGGCGAGCGCCGGGTCTGCCCAATCCTTGCCGGCGTACAAAAGAGTTCCAA
This sequence comes from uncultured Woeseiaceae bacterium, assembly GCA_964560775.1. Lineage (GTDB taxonomy): Bacteria > Pseudomonadota > Gammaproteobacteria > Steroidobacterales > Woeseiaceae > Woeseia. The sequence goes on from CAZLNH010000277.1 coordinate 7,805, forward strand.
ACTCGCCGGTTTGCTCCTGGAAGGCGGCGATATCATCCGCGACTTTATCCGGCGTCCCCCAGATGACGAGCTTGTCCAGGACGTCGTCAATCGAAATATCCGTATCAGCCGGAGCGGACGGGTCTTCCAGGAACAGATTCGCTCTGCCGCTATGCTTCATCTTGGTAACAATCTGGGTGTAGTAGTACCGGTACGGACTGCCTGGCCCGAGGGCATACTCGCGCGCAGTGCGCAATGAATCGGCCACGAACACGCTTTTCGCGATCCGCCAGGTTGACGGGTCCGCAGCTTTGCCGGCCGCTTCGCAGCCCTTCCTGTATTGCGGCCAGTGGGTCGCAACCCACTTCGGCAGGAGAAAATTAGCCGATATCATCTCCCACCCACGTTCGGCTGCCGCGATGACACCTTTAGAGTACGGCGCGACGGCTGTTACGACGATAGGCGGATGCGGCTGCTGCAATGGTTTTGGCAGAATTCCCTGGCCTATCTCGGGCATCATGGTTCGGCTGGTCGACACCTGCCAGTGTTTGCCGTCAAGGTCGTAGGGCGGATCCGAACGCCATATCTCGAGAATCATGTCGATAGCTTCAACAAACATCGCTGTACGATCACGGTCGAGATTCCCAAACGCCTCTGCATCGGATAACAGGCCACCGGGCGATATGCCGAAGATCAGGCGACCGTCCAGCATGTGGTCCAGCATCGCAATCTGACCTGCGACAGCCGCCGGATGCGCGTTTGGCAGATTGACCGTTCCAGTGCCTAATCGCAGCTTTCGGATATCCGTCGACAGCGCCGCAAGAAACAGCATGCACGACGTTATATTCTCAGCCTTGTCCGTCAGATGCTCTCCTACATAGCCTTCGCTGAAGCCCAACTGATCGGCTAACAGAAAAGCCTCCCGGTCCTCCGCAAGAGACTGCCGCCAGTCCTTGCCCAGCGGGTGTATTGGCATTGTGAAGAAACCGAGTTTCATGCAACCCTCGTTGCCAGGAACGAAGTGTGCATGCTAAGTAACGGCTTGAGTGGGTTGAAATTAGCAGATGCAATGGTAGTGATCAGGATTGCTGATTCACGCGTCAGCCGGCCTCTTTTTGCCTGGCAGTACCCAGTGGCGTTGTCTCCCAGGACTTACAGGTATCACGAATCTGCTGCACCAGTTCGTCGGCGAAGTTTCGGGCAACGGACGACATAACGCTCGCTGCGGGAGAGATCAGTATGTAGTCAACGCTCAGCTCCGGGCCCTCCAGCGGGTGCAGCTTCCGCACATCGCCCCGAATGTCCGCATGACAAAGGGTTGCTGGCAATATTGCGCACCAGTCGCTGTGCTCAATCAAGCTCAAAGTAGCCATCATTGCATCCATCTCGATCCGCGCGTCTACCGTTACGCCGAGGGTACTAAAGTACCGTTCGAGCTTGCGGCGACGAGTGTTGCCCTCTCCAGGCACGATCAGCTTCAGTGGCTGCACGTCTCGAAGCGCAACCGGTTCGAGGTGCGCACGATCTGTCTTGGCAGTCGTTACAAACAACTCCCGATCACGCACGATATACTCGGTGACAAGGCCTTCAGTGTCGGCAGTCGGAGGAACAATCGCGAAATCCAGTTGTTCCCGCCGAACCATATCGCTGAGCACTGCGCTGTATGCTTCGAAGATCTTGAAATTTACGTATGGAGACGCGGCCGCGAAGTCAGCTATAACCGGTGCAATTGCGGATCTCGTAAAAGTCGGCATTAGTCCAACGCTTACAGTACCCGCCACCTCATCGCGGATATTTCGCAATTCCTCACGTAGGCCCTCCACTTGTCGTACAACTTCAAGCGCCCTGGCGTAAAGCTTCTGGCCTGCAACAGTTGGGTCCACTCCTTTTGGTGAACGCTCAAACAGCTTTGTGCCAATGCGCTCCTCGAGCTCCTTGATCTGCATGCTAAGCCCCGACTGTGTCGCGTGGATGCGCTCCGCGGCAGCAGTAAAGGATCGCTCTTGGTAAACGGCGACGAACGTCAGGATTTGCTGGAGTTTCATGAGCTAACCGGCATCGGCGAAACTTTAACCTCGAGCATCCGGTCAGCATACCATTGCTGCAGTCCCGGCGTGGAAGCGCTGCGCGCATGCTAGCAGCATACCATCGGCGCAGTCCCGGCGGGACGGTGGTACACGCGCATGATCAGCAGAATTGATTGCTGCAATCAGAGCCTGAGGTTTTGCCGAAGAGATCCAAACGCTAGTATCTGTTAACCACCAGCTAATAGTCTGGTCGGGCGAAAGCAACAGCGAATTATTCCGCGGCAGCGTGTAACGATTTATCGACAAGTTGGTGATTATGCCCAAAGAGAGCTCCAAATCCAGTGCAAGAGCGGCCCGAATAGAGCCTGTCTGGCCGGGACTCGCGGCAGGAGTGCCGAAACCGTTAATGCCATACAGTCCTGCGATTCGCGCCGGCAATTGGCTATTTGTCTCCGGTCAGCTCGCAAGCGACTTCAAGACTGGCCTGGCGCCTGAAATCCGTAACGCGAACGCAAATCTCGAGGGTGACCTTTACCTTCAAAGCAGGTTCGTGCTGCGCAACCTTGTTAACACCATGCGGGAGGCGGCCTGCGACCCTGCCCGGGACATGGTCCGTATCTCGGAGTGGTTTCAGTCAGACCGGCCGACGCTCGATGACATGGCTCGCGGAGACCTGTGGCCGGAAATGGACATTCGCGCCTACCTCGACGCCCGTACAGAGCTCCTCGGGAGACCAACGGCACCGACATCGGCATTGGGTATCAAAGATCTCCTGTGCGCCGGTACGCGGGTCGAAGTCGACATGATCTGCCGAACCGACGAAAGCGAGCCGCAGCCGATTGCGCTGCAGCCTGCAGGCGGAGGAAAAGGGGATCCCGAGCATCTCGCTGGAGTACGTCGGGGCGATTGGATATTCCTCGCAGCCCACGATGCAGCCGATGTCGATGGGGGCGCACTTACGACCACGAACGACTGGAGCACGAGCCCAGTCGAGGCACAAGTCGAGCGCGTGCTGGCGGGACTCGCCGCCCTGGCGAAATCGGCGGGAAGTAGCTTGAGCCGCGCGGTCAAGGCCGAAGTGTACATTGGCCACCCAGGAGACTTTGCCGCAATGGACCGGGAGTGGCGCCGCTGGTTCGGCGATGCGCCGCCCGCTCGGGTAGTCGTTCCGTGGATGGGCATGGGTCGACGAGGCGCGCGGGTCCAGGTGGCTCTGACATTGCTCGCTGAAGACAGTACGCTGCCGGTTCACGTCATTGAAACGGATGATGCACCGCCGGGATTGGGCTGTGAGCCGCAAGCTATAAGGGCGGGAGATCTGCTGTTCCTCAGCACGCAAATGGCTTTCGACCGAAATGGATGCCTCGCCGATGGCATGGCGCGAAAACCGGAGTTCCCCTGGTACGGTTCCCCCTCGAAGTGGCAGATGCACTACATGATGGATAACGTAAAGAAGATCTGTGATGCAGGCGGCACGAGTCTGGATAACATTGCCCGGCGAGTCTGCTTTCATTCGAATTTCCACGGCTTCGCCGAATCGATAGAAGCTTGGGCAAGTTACTTTCCAGGCTGCAAACCGGCTTCCACCACCGTATGCCTGGGCGATCCCCTGGTCGTGCCTGGAGCGAATACTTTACTGGACCTGATCGCATACGTTCCGGAGTGATCGGGTGATGAGCGCTTCGGGCGAGACAATTGGGGTAGCGGGGCTCGGGCGAATGGGAAGCGCGATGGCACTGCGCCTGCTCGAATGCGATATGGACGTTATGGTCTGGAATCGCGGTCGCGCTGCGACCGAGTCACTCAGGGCGGCAGGCGCCAGGGTGGCAGATACGCCCCGGCACCTGGCCGCGTCTTGCGGGCGGATTGTAACCATGCTGCGCGACGACGCAGCCGCAGAAGCTGTCTACTGTGGAACTGACGGCCTTTTCGGCCCTCACGCGAAAGATTGCCTGTTCATTGAGATGAGTACCTTGCGGCCGGCCACCGTTCGCGAGCTACACCAGCAAGCCCGCGACTGTGGCGCCACGATGCTGGATGCGCCGGTTTCCGGCACCGTCGCGCCGGCACGTCAGGGACAACTCGTTGCTCTCGTGGGTGGCGCGCGCGAGGATCTCGACCGCGCCGAGCCTGTTCTCGACCAGCTGGCTCGTCGCATTATTCATGCGGGTCCCGCCGGCCAGGGGGCGCTGTTGAAGCTCGTTGTCAATCTCCCGCTCGCAGTGTACTGGCATGCGCTTGGCGAAGCGCTGGACCTTGGCGAGGCAGGTGGACTCGACCGGACCTTGATGATCGACACCATCGCAGACAGTGCGGCGGCGCTCGCCGTTCTGGAACTAAAAAAGCCGATACTGCTGGGCAAATCGTCCGAAGTCGCCTTCGACCTGGCTTCGATGCAGAAGGACCTGCTGATGATTGTCGAGACGGCTGTTGGACTGGGCACGAACAAGAGCGCGGCTTCAGCCGCGCTCCAGGCATACGGTGCGGCTATAGAAGCGGGCCTGGGGGATGAGGACGTCGTCGCCGTTGCCTGCCCGCGCGGCGCGAAAGGGATATCGCCACGATGAGCAACGGTAATTCCGAAGCCGGCGACAGCATGCTTATCGAGTGGGACGTACCTGTCGAAATGGACGATGGAGTCGTCTTGCGGGCCGACGTTTTCCGGCCGAAGGATTTAAAGCGCTCCCCGGTACTGTTGACCTATGGCCCCTATGCAAAGGGACTGTCATTTCAGGACGGTTACCCAAGCGCCTGGGAACGCATGGCGACAGAACATCCCGACGTCACGGCCGGTTCGACGAACAAGTACCAGTGCTGGGAGGTTGTCGACCCGGAGAAGTGGGTCCCGGACGGCTACGCCTGCGTACGGGTAGATTCGCGAGGCTGCGGAAGATCCCCGGGCTACGTGCAACCATTCTCACCTCGCGAAACGCAAGACTTCAAACAGTGCATCGAATGGGCAGGCAGCCAACGCTGGAGCAACGGCCGGGTCGGGTTGAATGGGGTCTCTTACTTCGGCATAAACCAATGGCAAGTGGCGAGCCTGCAACCCCGCCACCTCGCTGCGATGTGCGTCTGGGAGGGCGCCGCCGATTGGTACCGCGACATGACTCATCACGGGGGCATACTGAGCACCTTCTGGGCCAACTGGTACGACATGCAGGTCAAGACGGTGCAGCATGGCCTGGGTGAGCGCGGCCCGCGCAGCAGCGTAACTGGTGAGTTAGTCTGCGGTCCACCGACTCTCACCGAAGCGCAACTTGCGGCCAACCGCTGCGATTTCGGCGCGGAAATCCTCGCGCACCCGCTCGACGGTGAATACTACAGGGAGCGTTCGCCCCGCTGGGATCGCATCCGTGTTCCGCTATTGACGGCTGCGAATTGGGGCGGTCAGGGCCTCCACCTGCGCGGTAACTTCGAGGGCTACCTGCGCGCGGCCACCACGGACAAATGGCTTGAAGTACACGGACTGGAGCATTGGACGGAGTTCTACACGGATTACGGCGTCGCGATACAGAAGCGTTTTTTCGGCCACTTTCTCAAGGGGGAGGATACCGGCTGGGCGCGGGAGCCACGAGTGCGCCTGCAGATAAGGCATTACGACCGTTATGTTGAGCGGACCGAGGAGGACTGGCCGTTGCCAAACACCGCCTGGCAGCGGCTGTATCTCACCGCCGACGGCACGCTTACGGATAACCCCCCATCCGCCGATGCAACTCTGGCCTTCGAAGCGCCCGGAGAGGGCCTTGCCTTCCGGACTCCGCCAATGGCCAAAGAAACGGAATTTACCGGGCCTTCATCGCTGCATCTAACGATCGCATCGTCAACCCCCGATGCCGACATATTCGCGGTGCTCCAGCTCATCGATCCCGATGGAAATGATCGCGGCTTTCAGGGCGCCATAGACCCGAATACTCCGGTCGCTCAGGGCTGGCTGCGCGCTTCTCAGCGCGCACTCGATCCGGAACTGTCAGCGCCGTGGCGTCCCTATCACCGCCATGACCGACGGGAGCCGCTGAAGCCGGGCGCGCCGGTTCCGCTGGACATCGAAATATGGCCAACTTCCATCGTTGTGCCCGCGGGCTGGCGCCTCGGACTCCTGATCCTGGGGCGCGACTACGAATCGCCACGTGCCACGGGACAGCGACTATCCAACTTCAAGAACGAACTGAAAGGCTGCGGCCCGTTCTTGCACAACGACACTCGCGACCGCCCGCCGGAGATCTTCGGCGGCCGGACCGAGCTGCACCTCGGAACCGGGGATCCGGCTTTCTTGTTGCTGCCGCTCATCCCGGATCGGAACGACCAGTGACCGATGCAGCCAGCGCGGCCGCCGCGGACGGTATTGCCCTGCCGCGCGAAATCCCGCAGTTGACGGCGCAACCGGCCAGCGCCTGTACCGGTAGTCCCGCGCTCGCGCCGCGTGCACAACAAGACGGGCCGAAGTAGTGTCTGCCAGCGTCCCGCAACGCGCCCGGAAAGTTTCTGTCATCGGACTCGGGGTCATGGGCGCTGCTTTCGCGCGTCATCTGCGTGCCGCCGGGCACGACGTCAGTGGTTACGACCCGAATCCCGCGCGCAGGGAGTTTTGCCATGGCTTCGACATCAGCGTGACAGACGACGCAGGCAGCGCGATCGCCGGTGCGGAGTTCGTCCTTTGCAGTCTGCCGTCGGCCAGTGCGCTCAAGCAGACCGTTGAACGGGCTGCAGAAGTGGCAGGCAAGACGGCGCGTGGTTCCCGCGCGTTGATCATCGAACTCAGCACACTTGACCTGCCCTGCAAGCTGGAAGCACAGCGCGCACTGTCCTCGCACGGCTACCAGATGCTGGACTGTCCGGTGAGCGGCACGGGTGCGCAGGCCGCGGCCGGCGAAGTAGTCGTCTATGCGAGCGGCGAAACCCGGGAGTACGACAGTGCAAAGACTGTTCTCGAAAGTTTTAGCGTAGCCGTTTTCAATCTTGGTGCCTTCGGCAACGGGACCCGCATGAAGCTCATCGCCAACCTGCTTGTGGCGGTACACAATGCTGCCGCCGCCGAGGCCGTGACCATGGCCGAGTGTGCCGGCATCGATCCGCAGCTCTTCGTGGACGTCATCACCGCGGGCGGTGCCGCCGGGTCCCGTGTGCTCGAGTTGCGCGGCCCCATGATGGCCGCACGCCAATACACCCCCGCGACGATGCGACTGGACCTCTGGCAAAAGGACCTCGGCCTCATCGAAGACTACGCAACGGCACTCGCTGCGCCGACGCCACTTTTTGATGCGGCCCTGCCACTTTACTCAGCGGCACTCGGGATCGGGTTGGCCGAGGCCGATACAGCTGCCGTCTGCGAAATCCTGCGCGGAATGCGGGAGCGATGAGCCACGCGCATTTGCCCTGGCCGAAGCGCCCTAATCAGTTGAACTTGTTAAAGCGCATTACGGCTCAGGCCGGGGCATCCACTTTCATGCCATTAACGGCTGCACACGCCGGAACGCATTCAGCCGGCGCCGTTCGCTGACGGCGCAGCCGATACCTCGTGCGGGATGCCCTGCATGAGAAGAATTCGACCAACCATAGTAGTAGAGGCGGAAGTCTTCAGGTGTAACGACGAGTTTCGGCGTGGCCACTCCCGCGGAGTCCCAGGCTCCCTGCGTACCAACGGTGAAAAATGGCAGCGGCGAGTGGTGTCGCCATGCGATGAGATCGTCCGAATAAGCAGCGCATATGGAGCGCCTTTCTGTCGTCTCCGGGCGGCCGTCGCGAGCCGTGTAAACCATGAGCCACCGGCCGTGCTCACCGAACGGGTTCTCGACGATGTCACGATTAACGATACCGGCGCTCTCGTGCAGCAACGCATCGCGTTCGAAGGTGAAGTCGGGTGCGGCCTGCCAGGATTCGAGGTTTTGGCTTCGCAGTACTTTGGTGCTGTGGTAGCGGCCAAGTTTGTCGACGGATGTGTAGTGGATCATCAGGCCATCGTCGAGCACAACCAGGGACGGGAAAGCCGCATAAACCGATGACTTGTCGACTTCAGCGATGGCCCCGCCAGTGGCTTGGCCCGGCAGGCGTGTCCAGTTAATTCCGTCGGCGCTCTCCGCCAGGCCCAGCCGGCACAGGTATCCAGGGTGTGTGTACATCTCCTTCGCGCCCGAAGGAACTTCGTCGTTGCCGCCAAAGTAGGCCATCAGCCAGCGATCCCGGTGCCTGATCACGTCACCCGTCCCGACATGGGTCGAGTCGAAGGCGTTCGGGTCATCCGAGGGCAAAAACACCGCGCCACCCGCGAGCGGGCCGTCCTCGCGGTGCCAATGGACACCGTCCTCGGACACCGCCGTCGCAATTGCGCCGGTCCCGAACGCTGGTGCAACGGTATCGGGGAAGACACTGGATCGACAGTAGTACCACATTCTCCAGCAAGAGGCGGATTCATCCCACCGAACGACGGCGCCCCCAATCCTGAAGTCATCGCAGCGCAGTGATTGCGACGGGCTAAGGATCAGTCCGCGGTCAAACATGTAGGTTCATGTGCATTGAACTGCCTGGTCAGCGAGCCTGCGTCGGCGGTCTCGGATGAATATCGATTGAACGCATCAGCAGATTCGGCAGGTATGTGTTATCCCACTCGGGATCCGATCGGGGCGGCGAGTCGCCTGTCCTGAGTATCACCAGTTCGTAGGCCGGTATCACGTATACGACCTGGCTTGCATACCCATCGAAAAGGAAAAGATCCTTGCTCAGGTAAGGCTCGGAGTGCCAGCTCTGGCCGCGTTCGAGGCGAGGGTGAAATGAACCTCGGCGCTCAACGTAATGTCCGGCCACGAACACGCCGAGCCCGGCATGTGCGTTCTCTTCAGAGGGCGTCAGTACCTGTCGTACAAAAGCTTCGTCGAGCAAGCGCTCACCGTTCCAGATGCCCCGCTGCAGCAGCAGGATACCCATCCGCAGCCAGGCCTCGGCCGGAAGCAACATGCAGCAGCCGGCATGCGCGACACCGCCGGGGCGGTTGACCCAAACCTCACCGCCAGGCGATCCGATCGGGATCAGGACGGCCCTCGAAACCCACTCGTGGTAGCTGACGCCGGTAGCTCTCTCGATAAGCACGGCGACGAGATCCGAGGTCGCGTTCGAGTACTCGTACTCGCTGCCTGGAGCTTGAACCAGCGGATAATGGTCAATCAGGATCCGGTCGTGGTGTGGATGCAAATAGGCCAGGTTGTAGACCGACATCGGATCGTCGGAGAAGTCCTGGGGAAGCAGGCCGCTTCGCATGTCCAGAAGGTGCCGAACGAGGATGCCTTCCTTCTCAGTGCCGGCCCATTCATCGATAAAATCCGCCACCGGTTGGTCAAGGCTTTCAATATGCCCTGCATGCATGGCTGTGCCAACGGCCAGCGCGGTGATCGGCTTGGCGAGCGAGCGTGAAATGATCGGCTGCTCTCGCTCCTGCCCGCCGAAGTAGCTTTCCTCGACCACCTTGCCGCGGTGCCAGACGATGAAGGCCGACGAGCGCATGGTTTGCGCGTACGTTCTCGCTGTTTCGAGCGCCACCTTCGAAATAACCGACTCGCCTGCAACCGCCGCAGGCAGCGCCTCGGGGCGGTCTGTTCCCGGAACCGGTTCAAGCGTGTCGTATTGCCGAAGACCACCGCGAACCTCACCTTCGGAAGAGCCTCTCCGGTACGCCTTCAGACGCTCCAGGTACACTTGCTCGACGGCTCGCGGATACGGCTTGAATACTTGCGTTCTTTCGAGCACGTACTCGGCCGCCACGATCTGGTTCGGCAGGCAAAACGCCGCCGCAATAACCAGGAACCTTGGCCGAAGTCCAGGAGTAGAGAGCACGATCAGGTCTCACGCCTGCAGGAATCGCCCGCCCTCTGCATTTCCGGCGGCAACGGATGGCCTCGTTCGCCACCGAAGATCACCAGCGGTTCGCCGGGAAACGTGTGCACGCTACGCACGCGGCCCACGAAGATCTCGTGATCGCCGCCCGGATAGCGCCGCCAGGTTGTGCAGCTGACATGCGCGAGCATCCCGTCGAGCAACGGTACACCTCTTGAATTGCGGCTCCACGATACGTTCCGGAACTTGTCGGCCGCGGGGCGAGCGAACTGTTCGCACAGGCCCCATTTGTCCGCTGGAAGGAAATTCAAGGCAAACTCGCCCGCACGGCGGAA
>CAZLNH010000278.1:0-6399 GCA_964560775.1 uncultured Woeseiaceae bacterium
GTGCTGACGCTGACGGGCGAGGAAATAGGTGAGATTGGCGAAGTCGGCACCAGCGGCACTCAGCAGGAACGAGTGGCAACAGTCGAGGTCGGCGGGTTTCTGGGAATCAGTGAAAAGACGATCGCCATTCCGTTGTCCGAACTGCAGCCGTCGGTTTCCGGTGAAGACAGCGTGAAGACATCCCTGACGCGTACATCGATCGAAGCCCGGCCGGAGTTCGATGAAAGCGACTTCACCGCGGACGATGAAGACGATGACGGCGAGGCGTTTTAGTCACGAATCAATGGTCCTGTCACGGACCTGGATCCGGAGAGAAACGCTTGGGACCTGGGACCCAGGCACAGAAATGTGCCTGGGTGTTTTTCTGATTTAACGGGGCGCGGCGAGCCAACCGGAACAGGATGGCATGCCCTGCAGGCTCGCAATGACAGCTACCGGCGTTCGTTGAAGAACGATTTCAGGGGCGCACTGCATTCATCGGCCAGCAATCCACCGGTCACTTCGATGCGATGGTTCAGCCTCCGGTCAGCCGCCAGGTCCAGGACGCTGCCAGCCGCGCCGGCCTTCGGGTCGTAGGCGCCGAAGACCAGCCGGCGAATACGTGCATGCAGCATCGCGCCGACACACATCAGGCACGGCTCCAACGTGACGTAAATTTCGGCATCGGGCAGCCGGTAGTTTTCGGCAGCGGTGGCAGCATCTCGCAATGCGACGATTTCCGCATGCGCCGTCGGGTCAGAGCCGGCAATCGGGCAGTTGTGGCCCTGCCCTGTTATGCGGCCGCCCTGGACGATAACGGCGCCGACCGGCACTTCCCCGGCCGCCGCCGCACACGCCGCCTGGTCCAGCGCCGCGCGCATGTATGCGGTCTCCCCGTCGCTGAACGAACTCATCTTATCCACTTCCTTCCCTGGCATCCTGGCTGCTCAGCGCGTGCTTCAGGGTGACCTTGATCTCGCTCCAGATGGCGACGAAGAACGCTGTCAGTGGAACTGCGAGTATCATGCCGATAATTCCACCCAAAGCAGTACCCCAAAAGAATAATGAAATTACCACGAGCGCGGGGTGTAGTCCCGAACGGTTGGCCATGATTTTCGGAGTCAGCAGCCAGCTTTCCACCACCTGCACCGCCGCGAATACCAGTCCGGCCAGTACCAGTAACTGAATGCCGCCATCCGGCTGCAGATAAGCCATCGGCAGGACCACCAGCAGGCCGATCAGGGTGCCGAGGAATGGGACGATATTCAGCAACCCCAGCACCAGTGCGAGAAGCACACCGTACTCGAGGCCGATCAGCGTAAAGCTGATGGCATACAAGGCACCCATGCTCACGGCAATAATCAGCTGACCCTGAAAGAAGGCGGTAACGTACTCCACGAATACTTCCATGAAATACAGCACTTTCTGCTTGGTGCGCGTGTGAAAGACAGATAGCAGTTCGGATGCCTGTCCCCGGAGCAGGTTTCCGGAGAGTAGGGCGAAGAACAGGAAAAGGGGCACAAAGCTGATGCCCGCCAACACCCCGAGGTAGCTCATGATTGCCTTGCCGGGTTCTTCCAGGACCGGCAGGACCGACTCGGACTCCTTCCCGTCATCGCCGCCCCCGACGCTGGAAATCAAGGAGCTCAATTCGGAGAAACGGTAGGAGAAATGGTCCTGCCAACTTGCCAATGTGTCGGGCAATACGGTCATCAACTGGACGACCTGCCTGACCACTATGGGGACGAGCAGGAAAATCAGGCTGCCAATACCCACGAAGAAAACTGTCAGCACAAGAATGATGGCCAGCAAGTGTGGTAAACGCAGCCTTTTCTCAAGAAACCCAACAGCGGGGTGAAGCACCAGGGCCAGAACTCCGGCGATGGCTAATGACAGGAGCAGATTGTAGAAGGTGGACAGTAACCAGCCAACTGTCCACACGACACTTACGATCAGCGCGGTCAATGTAACCAGGCATAACAATACCGCCGTGTAACGAAACAGGCGAAGCTCAACAGCGTTGAACAGTCGTTTGTCCGGTCGTAACTTCGATGCAGATAGCCTGGCATTTTTTGCCCCGCCAACCAGGGATTCCTGCGTGTCGCGGAGCATTGCGAATTCCTGCGTTACTGGGCCTCAATGGATCGGTTGACCCGGGTATTGTTTTCTACCCGGATCAACCGCGTGCCGCCTCCTGGATGATCATTTTAACTGGCGTAGCAGGACTCGACGGTCGAGTTTCACGTGGTGTCAGCCATGTTCGGCCAATCATCCTTGTCGAAGCATCGAGCCGCTGTATGGTTCATCTGGACTCCTTCTTCGCGTCGTTCTTGATATCTCCGTACTTGGCTTGCGCCTTGCCGCCATGTTTCTCGGCTTTACCCTTGTACTCCGTGCTCTTGTCGCCGGTTACCTTGCCGGCACCCTCCTTAATCTTCCCTTTTGCCTCGTCTGCACGACCGTCGACCTGATTCTTGTTCATAAACTGATCTCCAGATGATTGCTCCGATTGGGTTCTGCGTCTGACCTTGTACTCTGGTAGTTGCAGATTGAGGCTCCCAAGATATTTGAAGCTCGCCGTCCGGTCGGTGCGTCAACGAACATACGTGGCGTCAGTGCGCGCAGAGATTCGTCAGGCCAATGATTTGTTTGTTTTAATGGCTTTTTCCTGAAGGAACAGCCTGTTGGACGCAGCTTTTTTGGCTTTATACATGGCCCGATCCGCGGCTTCCAGCAAAGCAACAGGTGAGGATGCGTCCGAGGGGTAGAACGAGCTCCCAATGCTCACTGAAATCTGGACAGACTGTTTATCAACCTGGAAGGGCAATGCAAGTGCATCCTTGATAGCCTGAGCCACACGCTCAACATCCTTGCGCTGCTTGACATCGGTGAGAATCGTCGTGAATTCATCGCCACCCAGGCGGGCCACCGTATCCTCCTCCCGGACACAATCAGTCAGGCGAAGAGCAACCTCAGTCAGTAGAAGGTCCCCTGCTTCATGACCGAACGAATCGTTGACATCCTTGAAGCCGTCAAGATCCATGAAAAGGACCGCAAGAGGCAGGCTGCTGCGCTTTGCATGTTTGATCTGCTGTTCCAGGCGATCGAGGAACAAACGTCGATTCGGTAGTCCGGTCAGAAGGTCATGGTGAGCGTTGTGCCATATTTTTTCCTCGGCGATCGCCTGCTCCGTAACATCCCGGGAAATGCAGACGATCGCTTCGGTTTGTTTATGTTCGTCCAACACCGGCGCGAGCAGATACTCGAATCTTTCACCTTGTCCCGAAGCAAAAGTGTGGACAAATCTACCTCGGTAGGTGGTCCGGTCCGCGATCACCGTTTCAAGATTTCGCTGGAAGTCCGAGGCAAATGAAAATTCGAGATCAAAGGTGGATTTTCCGATTATCTCGTCAGGCTCCATCGCGAAGAGATCGGCGGTGGCCTTGTTTGCATAAATGAATTTGCCCTCGAGATCCAGCACATAAATCGGATCAGGCGATGCGACAAGAATGGCGCTGAACAGCCGGGTTTCCATATCCTTCAGCATCGAATACTGCTCCAGAGATTCCGCAACGGCCTGGTCTATCGCTTCATGAAACCTGGTGAGGTCTGCATGCTGCTGGGCGGAAATCGTTGGATACGCCTTGGTCCAGTGTGAGACCACGCTCGCACGCAGTGCCCGAAACTCGGAAACCGTCTCCATCACGCTGAAGCCGCTGGAATGTCGATCGCCGCCATGTACTTCCGCGGAAGTCTCCTCCACACCATGCGGCTCCCGACCTTTCGATTTGGCAGCCTGTTCTGCATCACTCTGGTAAACATCGAGATCGCCCGCAATCGCCAGCAGCATGTCCCTGGCGTGATCACGCAGCCCGGCCTTGTTCAAATGCTCGGCATGAAAGATTGATTTTGCGAATTCCTCCCAGTCCTGGAGAATCGCCTCCATTTCCGCCCGAATAAAAGCACCCAATCGCATATTCATGGTCCGGGTGTTCCTGGTGGCTTGTTGCTGCGAACACCTGGTAAGCGAACACAGGCGCATAGCAAATCGCGAACGTTAAGTCCGACTATGCTCCATTCAGAATCCGGTATCAGGTTCATGTGCTACTGCCAAGGCATTGGAAAGTGAATCGCGAATATTCCCCGGAATTCGCTGCCTGTCCATTTGAAAAAGTGGACGAGGAATCATCATTCCGTTTTCAAGATCGGTACTCGAAAGATGCAATAGACATCGGACACCGCCACCCTTTCAGATGCAGGATCAGTAACGAAGAATAGTGCACCCTCGATCCCGGGTCGGTGCGCTGCCCAACTTACGCCGCGTCATTTTCCCGGACGTCAATGTCCTCGGCACGAAGCCTATGTTCGACATGCGCCGTGATGATATCGACGTTCTTGCTGTTCGCTTTGAACCCGACATCAAAAATATCACCTATAAAAGGGATGAGGCCGATAAGCCAGTCTATGAAAATGTTCCACACCATCCGCATTCGTTTGTGCCAGGGAACACCAGCTCGTTTGGCAAAGGTGTATATGTACCCTGATACTGCGACGGATAACGTATCTCCAATCACTGGAATCAGCCCAACAATGGAATCGACACCGAAGTGGATATTCGTCCCGGGAATGGTAAAGGCCTTGTCCATCAGGACGGAGAGTTGCCGAAGTTTCGCCAACGCCTCACGACTTATGGAATTGCGCCTGTCATCTTCATCCATTTTATTGTTTATCGCGAGGCAATAATAAAGACGGCATGAAAAACACCGGGTATAAGTCCGAGTAAGGTCAGAACGATGTTTATCCAGAAATGCCTGCCCAGGCCCACTTCGAAGAAAACACCAAGGGGCGGCAATATCACTGCCAGTACAACTCTGAATACATCGCCCAGCATGGTGTCTTGTGTGCGTTCCAAAGGCATGGCCTCCGTCCTGGAAGTGGCTTTACCAACCAACGCCTCCCCATGTCATAGTCAGTCGTAGAACACCGTAACGTCTGTACGCTGCGCAACATAGCTGCAGGCGCACTGGCGAATCAATGTTGACAGGACACTGGAAGCCGAGCTGCCTGATCAACATTACCGTAGGCAACTGAAGATGCTTCCACACTTTAGTGCGCTATCGAACCGATTGCAGTTTGTCATTACCTTACAGTTCATTGGGGTGGAATGTGCCAGCAGTAATCAGCGGCAATGATCATCAATTGAGCGTGCATTCGACAGAATGCCAAGGAGTGTGCAATGACATCATCGAATTCGGATCCCAGCATGCCCGATGAAGCCGGTAAAGGGACGACGAAACAGAAAATCAAGGAAGACGCCCGCGACGCGAAGCGCGAAGTGGGTGCAGAAGCGCGTGACAAAGCCGAAACTGGCAAGCGTCGGGTCGCAGATGAGGCGGACAACCTGTCCGATGCCATCGATGCAGCGGCATCAAGTCTCGACGATCATGATCGCGAAGGCCTGGCGCGCTATGCGCGTGTGTTGAGCAGCAACCTCGCGAACGCGGCCGGACACCTCGAAGGACGCAGCGTCGATGAACTGGCGAACGATGCCAAGCGCCTGGCGCGAAACAATCCCGCGCTTTTCATGCTCGGCAGCATTGCTGTCGGCTTTGGCTTGTCCCGGTTCTTCAAGGCAAGCGCGGAACACGAGCATCACGACAATGACAACGCTCAGCGGGCCGACGCTCATCGGAACAACCGACCTTTCCAGAACGACGACGCCTTGATCGGCACACCGACGTCACGGCGCGAGCAGGACACAACCGACACGTACAAGACACCCACTGCCCAGCGCAGTGGAAACGGGAGTGAGATGCTATGAACCAGCGACACAAGAGCGCGCCGGTTACACCGGCGCCGGCGTCAAGCCGCGAACACGGTACCGAATCAATTACCGACCTGATACGTAACCTCGCCTCGGACCTGTCCTCACTGCTCGGTAAAGAGATGCAGCTTGCGAAATCCGAAATCAGGGAATCAGTCTCGGAAGTGCAGACGGCCGTCGGTGCGATTGCGACTGGCACTGCCATCAGTATGGCGGGACTCGTTATTCTGCTTATGAGCGGGGTGTACGGGCTCAGCAACGTTGTCGAACCATGGCTCGCGGCGCTGATTGTCGGCGCGGTAGCGCTCCTGGTCGGCTACATCATGGTGCATTCGGCCAAGGAAAAAATGAGCGCGAGCTCGATTGTGCCGGATCGCACGCTGGATTCCGCGAAGAAAGGCATAGATACATTGGAGAGGGCAGTTCGATGAACAAAGCTACTGATACACGCAGCGATGACACTCGCCGCGACGACGATCTCCATGACGGAACGAAAAGCCCTGAACGGCTGGAGCGCGAAGTGGACCAGGCCCGCGCCCGCCTCGGCAGAAGCGCGAGAGAGCTGTCCGATCGGCTTTCGCCCGGCGATCTCATCG
>CAZLNH010000279.1:0-17712 GCA_964560775.1 uncultured Woeseiaceae bacterium
TAGTTGTTGCAGTACTCTTCGATCTTCGACTGGACGTCGGCGCGGGCTGCCTGCATTTCTTCTTCGCTCAGGTAGACTCGCTCGCCGGATTCGTCTTCGCGGTACAGGCGCCGCGACTGGACGAAGCGCTCCATGCGCTCGCGATACAGTGTGCATTGCTCGGCTCGTTCTTCTTCAAGCCGTGCCTGTTCCTGGGCGGAGCTCTCGCGTGCGGCGGCTTCGAGTTCTTCGCGTTCGTCCGTGCGTGCGTCCTGCCTGGCCGTGTTCAGTGCGGCAACGCGCTGGCGGTCCGTGGAGCGTGACTCAATGGCGACCCGCTCCGATGAACCATCGGCCGCGGGCTTGTCGGTGTAATGCACGATGCCGTCGCGGTCGGTCCACTTGTAGATCTCGCCGGCCCAGCTGCCGGACATCGCGACAATAGCGATGAGCGCTGCGGGAATAAGTCGGATCGCGATAGATGACATGGCTTTTGGTCCTGGTGAGCGTCGCAACGCGCGTGCCCGTAATCCTGAAACGCATGATAACGCATTGACTCAGAACACATTACAGCACGAACGGCAGGTCAATGGCGTGACCGCTGTCACAGCCCCGGATGCGGACTTCGCCGCAAAAAAAGCGGACCCGAAGGTCCGCTACCGCGCGTTTCTCTGCCTGCCGCACGCGCTATCGGCTTATTGTGGCATAGGGGGAGAAGCCACAGAAGTCCTACAATATGGTCAGAAAAACCCTTTTTCAACCTTTATTTATTCGCCACGGGTGAATTCCGGGTAGGCCTCGAGGCCGCACTCGCTCTGGTCGACGCCCTCGTACTCCTGTTCCTCGCTGACCCGCAAGCCCAGCGTGGCCTTGATGGCGAGCCAGACGACTATGCTCATGCCGAACACCCACGCGAAGATGCTGCCGATACCGAGGAGCTGTCTCAGGAGCGTGGCGTCCGCGTTGTAAATTGGCACCGCCAGCAGGCCCCAGACACCAACCGTGCCGTGCACCGAAATGGCGCCAACCGGGTCATCGAGACGCAGCTTGTCCAGGCCGATGATTGATGCGACGACCAGCAGGCCGCCGACCGCGCCGATCAGCGTGCTGCCAAGCGGCGTCGGCATCAGCGGCTCGGCCGTGATCGCGACGAGTCCCGCCAGCGCACCGTTCAGCGCCATCGTCAGGTCGGCTTTGCCGAACCAGATCCGCGCCGTCAGCAACGCCGCGAGCAAGCCGCCGGCCGCCGCCATGTTGGTGTTGACGAAGACCCGTGCGACGGCATTGGCCTCCTCGACATTACTAAGCTTCAGCTCCGAGCCACCATTAAAACCAAACCACCCGAGCCACAATATCAATGTACCAAGCGTCGCCAGCGGCAGGTTACAACCGGGGATAGCGTTGATGGTGCCGGCCTTGCCATATTTGCCTTTACGTGCGCCGAGCAGCAGAACGCCCGCGAGCGCCGCGGCGGCGCCGGTCATGTGCACGACTCCGGATCCTGCGAAATCGAGAAAGCCCGCGGTCTCGAGGAAGCCGCCGCCCCATTTCCAGAAGCCTTGCACCGGGTAGATGAAGCCCGTCAGCACAACGGCAAACAGGAAAAATGACCACAGCTTCATGCGTTCAGCAACGGCGCCCGACACGATCGACATTGCTGTCGCGACAAACACGACCTGGAAGAAGAAATCCGACAAATTGGAGTAGTACGTATCGCCACCGCTGGCGATAACATCCGCCGCGGTATTGTCGCTGCCGCCGAGCAGCCCGCTGCCCAGTGTGCTGAGGCTTGCAAACACCCCGCCGCCGAAGTCTCCCGGGTACATGATCGTGTATCCGCACAACATGTACATCACGCAAGCGATTGAATAGAGGCCGACGTTCTTGGTCAGGATCTCAGCCGTATTCTTCGCCCGCACGAGGCCGGCTTCGAGCATCGTAAAGCCCGCCGCCATCCACATGACGAGCGCGCCCATCACGAGAAAGTAAAAAGTGTCGAGGGCATAGCTCAGTTCCGTTACCTGCCCCGCGAGTTCCGTCATGTTTTCCACTGTCTGCTCCTTCGGCTTAGCCCGAGAATTCCGCGAATCGGTGACATATCCGGGCTAGTGGTTATACGGCCGCGCTGCCGGTTTCGCCGGTGCGAATCCGGATGGCCTGCTCCACCTTGCTTACAAAAATTTTGCCGTCGCCGATTTTTCCGGTACTCGCGGCATTCGTGATGGCCTCGATGACCTGCTCCGCGATGTCGTCAGACACCGCGAGTTCAATGCGAGCCTTCGGCAGGAAGTCGACGACGTACTCGGCGCCCCGGTAGAGCTCCGTATGGCCGCGCTGCCTGCCGAAGCCCTTGACCTCGGTGACCGTAATGCCTTGCACGCCGATTTCGGCGACGGCTTCGCGTACGTCATCGAGCTTGAAGGGCTTGATGATCGCGGTGATCATTTTCATGTGTATCCCTCACTGGTTGCTTTTGAAGGCGCCGCGGGCCTGGCCGCGGCGCGATTACCGGATCTGGAACGTCTTGCCTATTGAGAACACGAGCGCTTCATCCGTGTCGCTGGTGACGGGGTCATCGGCAACGATCAGTGCCAGTCCGAGATCAAGGCCCTCAAAGCCGAAGCCGTAACCGAGCTCCAGGTATTCGCCGTCGAAATCCCGCGCAAAGCCCGCGTACTTGCCGTAGAAGCCGTTGTGCTCGAGCGTCAGCGCATAGAAGCTGTAGTCCTGTTTGCCCAAGCCGAAGTTGTCGTACTCACCGAATGCCGCATCGAATGTCGCGAAGCCGTAGCCGAGGTTGACGTTGATTTCCTGGTACGTGTCGTCGAAGTCGCCGGTGTAGTAGTAGCCGGTGAAGCCCGCACCGAAACTCAGCTCGCGGTACTCACCGCCCCAGCCGCCGTAGACGTCGACCTCGAGACCGTCACCGACATCCGCCGCCCACGTGCCGGCGTAAAAACCATTGCTCGAGTAATCGAGGCCGCCCGAGGCTGACGAGTCGGACTGGAACAGTCCGCGGAACCAGTAGTCGCTGGCCCAGCCGACGTTGGCGCTCAGTTCCGCCTGTGCGGTCGTCCCCGTGATCAGCAGCAGTAACGCCAGCAAGGGCGTCGCAGATTGTTTTGCACTCATGTTCCTGTTCTCCGTAATGGTTGAAGTGAGTGCTGTCCCGCGACAGCGCTGGTGACCCGGTTGCCGAGTCGTCGGGATACGCTTTTGCAGCATCCGTGCCAGTTGTATGCACACGCGAAAACAAGGACTTGCAAGCGCTCCGGGCGGGCGGTGGCACCGTACTGGTGCAGCCGTCCTGGCGCTTGCGTCACAAGGGGGCCGCCGGGCAGCCTGTCGCCAGCTGTGAAACCGGCCGCTGTGTGCGCTTTTGACGCTGGCGTTCACGCGGCAACTGCGGTATCAATTCGCCATGGAAAAAGAATCAATTGACCAACTGGCGCGCCGGCTCGCCGCCTCGGTGCCGGAAGGGTTGCGCTCCATGCGCGCGGACCTGGAGGAAAACTTTCGCTCCGTCCTGAAGAGCGGTTTGTCGCGCATGGATCTCGTCACCCGCGAGGAGTTCGAAGTGCAGCAAGCGGTACTTGCACGCACGCGGCAGCAACTTGAGGCGCTCGAGCAACGTCTCGACGCGATAGGCACGGGCGGATCAACAGATCGCAAAGCTGACGCGACCACTGAAGGCCCGCGTAAAAAGAAAACGTCCGCGAGCCAGAAGAAAAGCAAGAAAAAGAAAGCGGCGAAAAAGGACCCGTAACCCGCCTGACCTGCAGCCATGGAGTGGCTATGCACGGAGCCCGACGCTTGATCGACAGACGCGAGGCTGCCACGGCAACTGACGCTCCGCGGCGCCGCTGATGGGTCTCGCGATACTGCACAGCCGGGCGCAGCTCGGTGTCGAGGCGCCACCCGTCACTATAGAAGTGTTCCTGTCCGGCGGCCTGCCGACGTTTTCCATAGTCGGCATGCCGGAGACGGCGGTCCGCGAAAGCAAGGACCGCGTGCGCGGCGCAATACTCAGTTCACGATTCGGCTTTCCGCAGGAGCGCATCATCGTCAGCCTCGGGCCGGCCGACATGCGCAAGACGGGCGGGCGCTTCGACCTTGCGATTGCGCTCGGCATCATTGCCGCGAGCGGCCAGATGCAGCAGCGGGATCTCGAGCGCTACGAGTTCTTTGGCGAATTGGCGCTAAACGGTGACATACGCCGGGTTCCCGGCACGCTGCCGGCGGCGTTACAGGCCGCCGGTGCCGGTCGTGCGATGGTGCTGCCATCCGGCAATGCCGCCGAAGCAACGCTTGCGACCGGCAACGTGTTCGCGGCGGACAGCCTGCTCGAGGTCGTGGCGCACCTTGCGGGCGCCGCGGCAATCGAGCCCCGGGACCAGCGCTATCCGCCGCCGGCCGACAGCGATGTACCGGACCTGATCGACGTACGCGGGCAGGCGCGAGCCAGGCGCGCGCTAGAGATTGCCGCGGCCGGCAGCCACAACCTGCTGTTCGTCGGCCCGCCCGGTACCGGGAAAAGCATGCTCGCCCGGCGGCTGCCGGGCATCCTGCCGCCGATGAGCGAGGCGGAGGCGATTGAGACGGCGGCCATCGACTCGATACTCGGCCGCAAGTTCGACAGCGGCCGCTGGCGCCAGCGGCCGTTCCGGTCGCCGCACCATACGGCATCAGCCCCGGCATTGGTGGGTGGCGGCTCGGACCCGCGGCCGGGCGAGGTCTCGCGCGCTCACAACGGCGTGCTGTTCCTCGACGAGTTGCCGGAGTTCAGCCGCCATGTGCTGGAAGTGCTGCGCGAACCGATGGAGTCAGGCTGGATCACGATCTCGCGCGCCGGGGCGCAGGCGGATTTCCCGGCACGCTTCCAGCTCGTTGCGGCAATGAACCCGTGTCCGTGCGGCTACCTCGGCGACCGGCAGGGCGACTGCAACTGCAGCGCCGATCGCGTGCGCAATTACCGCGACAGGGTGTCCGGCCCGCTGCTGGACCGCATAGATTTGCAGGTCGATGTCATGCGGCCTGACCCGGCAATACTGCGTGCGCCGGAGCCGGACGGCGAAACCAGCGACACGGTCGCAGAGCGTGTTGCCGCGGCGCGACAAGTGCAGCTCGGGCGGGCCGGCTGCAGCAATGCGCACCTGAAAGGCGGGCTGTTGCAGCAAGCCTGCCAAATGTCACGCGAGGCAGAGGCGCTGCTGGCTGACGCGATGGATAACTTTGCGATGTCGGCACGCGCCTACCAGCGGGTGTTGCGGGTGGCGCGGACGATCGCGGACCTGGGTGGCCAGGACAAGGTGGAAAAGGTGCAAATTGCCGAAGCCATCAGCCTGCGAGGCATGCATCGCGATGACGGCCTGCTGCAGGCGCATCGCCAGGCGGAGCGCCTGCCGGCGTAGAAGTCTGCGCGGCAAAAGCCGAACGGGCTGCGGCTCTACCGTGCAGACGCCTGCCGCGAACCGGTGAGACTCCCGGGCTGGCCGTTACTCCCCGCCCTGTACTTCGGAGACCATGTAATCGACGGAGCCCTGGATTTCCGCATCGGATAGATCCATGCGCCCGCCTTTCGGCGGCATGTATCCGACCTGGCCCTGGTAGCCGTTGATGGCGTGGTCGTACAGCGTCTCCGTGCCTTGCGCGATGCGGCTTTCCCAGTTGGCGGCGTCCGTCAGCATTGGCGCGCCGGCGACGCCGTTCCCGTGGCAGGCGATGCAAGCCTCGTTGTACACCTGCGGCCCGGTCAGCGTGGTGGCGACCGGTTCGGCAGGCTGGGCCGTTGCGACCTGTGTTTCGAAATCGGGAATCTCGCTATCGGGCATGTAGACCTGGCCAAACGGCTTAAGGCGTGCTGCTACTGCTTCCTGGTATTCCACCGTACCGGCGGTGAACACACCTTGTGTCATATCGGACATTTTCATCGCCAACACGAAAATCCCGAGCGAGATAAAGGCCAGGACACCGATCACGAGGGAGTACATGTCAAAAAATTTCTGGTCGCGCTTCAACGTATTGCTCCGGAGGCATCGAAAATGGCTGCGCCGCGGGTGCGCAATGCCAAAGGCCGGGCATTATATATCAACTGCCGCCGGGCAGTCGCGCCCTGCCAGCCGCGCCGCGATGCGCGACCTGGCGGAAGTTTCGCCGGATACAGTCGCTTGCAACACCGGCAATTGCAATGCTGCAAGGGCGGTGCGAAAGTTAGCCGCTTGTAACTACCCGGGGGAACACGATGTTGCGCAAGACATTCACTCTTATTATTGCCGCGCTGGCGTTAACCGCGTGCGGAGACTCATCGCAACAGGCGGAAGAGCCCGCGGCAACAGCGGAGGCGACCGTTCCGCCTGCCGACCTGGTACTCCTCGGCGGACAGATTGCAACGGCGGACCCGGCGCTTGGCACCGTAGAGGCGCTGGCAGTCAACGGCTACCAGATTACTGCCGTAGGCAGTGATGAGGACATCGCACCATATATTAATGGAGAGACGCGGGTCATTGAACTTCAGGGCCGCTTTGTCATGCCCGGGTTCATTGAAGGGCACGGGCATTACATGAGCCTCGGGCGCGCCAAGCAGATTCTGGACCTGTCGACGGTGAAGAACTGGGACGAGGTCGTCAGCATGGTGGCGGTTGCCGTCGACAAGACGAAACCGGGCGAATGGATTTTCGGCCGCGGCTGGCACCAGGACAAATGGGACGCGGTGCCGGATGATGCCGTCGATGGCGTGCCGCGTAATGACACATTGAATGAAGTCTCGCCGGACAACCCGGTGCTGCTGGGACATGCCAGCGGCCACGCCGCGTTTGCGAACGACGCGGCGCTCGAGGCAGGCGGTGTCGGTAACGACACGCCGGACCCGGCCGGCGGCACGATCGTGCGGACCGACGAAGGCCGGGCGACGGGCCTGCTGCGCGAGACGGCGCAGCGGCTGATCAACGAGGCCGTCGAGAAATACAACAGCCGCCTGACACCCGCGGAACAGGAGCGCATCGATCGCGAGCGCGTCATGCTGGCCGGCGATGAAGCGCTGCGCCACGGGGTTACGTCATTTCACGATGCAGGCGCGCCATTTGAGACGATCGACTTTTTCAAGAAGCTCGAGGAAGAGGGCGAGTTGCCAATTCGGCTGTACGTGATGTTGCGGCGCGAGAGCAACGAAGACATGGACCGCATGTTGCCGCTTTACAAAATGGTGGCTGAGGGCAACGACTTCCTGACAGTGCGCAGCATCAAGCGCCAGGTCGATGGCGCGCTCGGCGCACACGGCGCGTGGTTGCTGGAGCCGTACGAAGACCTACAGGACAGCACCGGTCTCGTGCTCGAGCCGATAGAGGAAATCGAAGGTACGGCCGAGGTGGCCGTCAAGCACGGCTTCCAGGTCAACACGCACGCGATTGGTGACCGTGCGAACCGCGAAATCCTGGATCTTTACGAACGCGTCTGGGAAGAACAGGCGGTCGATGGCGAGCCGCTGCGCTGGCGCATCGAGCATGCACAGCATATAGACCCGCTGGACGTGCCACGCTTTGGCGAACTCGGCGTGATCGCGGCGATGCAGGGCGTACACGCGACGTCGGACGGACCGTGGATACCGAGCCGGCTGGGCGAGGAGCGTACCGAAGCGACCTCGTATCCGTGGCGCGACCTGATCGAGACGGGTGCGATCATCGGCAATGGTACTGACGTTCCGGTGGAACCGATCGATGCAATCGCGTCGTACTACTCATCGGTATCGCGCATGATGAACAATGGCGAGAAGTTCTACCCCGAGCAGTCGATGACGCGCGAGGAAGCGCTGGCCAGCTACACCGTCAACAACGCCTACGCTGCATTTGAGGAAGAACTCAAAGGCACGCTGACGCCGGGCAAATATGCGGATTTCGTTGTGCTGTCACAGAACCTGTTGACGGTTCCGGAAGCTGACATTCCCGACACGGAAGTCGAGATGACGTTCGTCGGCGGCGAACTGAAGTACAGCAGCGATGACAGCGTCGCGGCAGCCGGGGATCTGAAGCGCCTGACGCAGGTTGCGCATCACGATCACTGAGAGGCCGGCCGGATTGCAGTTACTGCTGGGGGGCGCACGACCCGGGCACGTCGTTTGCGGCGGCAATGCACGCAAGCAAGGCGGGGCGACCTGTATTAGGGTCACGCCCCCGTTTCGATCATTGTGTTGTCGTACTCCTGACGTACGACTGTCGTAGCCTTTTTCATAGTTCTTCGTTAGGTTGATCGGACTCAGGGCAACAGACGAGAAACAGCCAATGAAGATCGACGCAGGGTGGGTTAAGAGCTTGCGCACGGAGCGGCACTGGTCACAAGAGCAGTTGGCTACGGCGTGCGGCCTCAACCTGCGGACCATTCAGCGGCTGGAGAACACGGGCAAGGCGTCAATGGAGTCGGTGCGAGCCTTGGCTGCGGTGTTCGAAGTCACTGCGGACGAGCTGATCCTTAAGTCGCGAGAAGCGAGTGCCGGACCGCTGGACGCCGTCCGCGCCGGCGTCCTGAAGGCGACCGACTTCTCGGGGACGGCCAGCCGCTTCGATTACTGGTGGTTCCTGCTCTTCGTGTTGCTGGCGGCTGCAGTCGCCTCCGTAATCAGCGCCAGGCTACTCCAGATTTTCTCCATCCTGGTGCTGTTGCCCTTGCTGGCCGTCGGCACGCGACGCCTGCGCGACGCCGGCCACAGCGGTTGGTGGCAACTGATGCTTCTGGTGCCGTTCGGCCAGGTGGTGGTGCTGATGTTGCTGGCACTGCGAGGTCAAAGCGAGGGCGGCCAGGCGAGTCCGAGTCAAGCCAGGACCGTTTGAGGGGACGTAGCCGGGGATCTGCAGCGCCATACGCAGGTTCTGCATCACGATATTATAGAGGTGGCCCGGTTGCGATTTCGTGCCTGGTCACTGGCCCGGGCACGCCGCTTCCAGCGGCAATGCACGCAAGCAAGGCGGGGCGAGCTGTATTAGAATCATGGCCCCGGGGCGGTGGTGCAGTACCAGCATTGCCGCTTCGGCCCAACAAAGCGCCCGTAGCTCAGCTGGATAGAGTACTGCCCTCCGAAGGCAGGGGTCACAAGTTCGAATCTTGTCGGGCGCGCCATTTTCCTTTTTTGTTTCAGTAAGTTGCAGGCCTCGCCAATGAGTCCTGCCTCTTAGCGTGGCAAGTTGCCACGTTTTTGCCTCAATTCCACTACGTTTGCGGCGAATCCCGTTCTCAGCGCGGTGCCGGGCTTGGCATCGACGATTGCTTCCGCCCATTTCAGCAGCGTTCCAAGCTCGGCCGCAGAGTAGTGCGTCGTGATCTCGCCGTTGGTGTGCCCAAGCAGAGCTTTTCGATCCTCTACCGGGGCGCCAACAGCTCGAAGCCGATGTCCGAACGTATGCCGCAGATCATGAAACCGGATCGGCAGCTTTGATCGGGCTTTCGCCTTCTTCCAGCTGCTGTTCGAAAGCTTCCTGAGCGGCTCGCCTTTCCAGCTAAACACAAACTCCGAATGTTCACCGCGTCGCTCATCCGTTACCCGCCGGGCAACGGCATTCAGAACCACGACACGCTCTTCGTTGTTTTTTGCTTCACCTTCGGGCAACACAAACACGCTGACACCGAGTTCTGGCACTTGCACTTCCCATTCCCAACGAAGCTTGGTGATCTCGCCTGCTCTGCAGCCAGTGTGCAGGGCAAACAAAACATGCTGCTCCAGGTGGGGCGGGCTCTTCGCCAACAGCCGCTTTTCCTCGTCGTTCGACAGAGGATAGGGAGCGCGCCTTTTCCCGGTCGGGCGAGTGATCGCTGGAGCAACCTGTAAATAAGGGTGTCCTGCATCGTTTCGCCAGCGGCGGGCGCATCGGTTGAGGATGCTGATCAGTACCGACAGTTCTCGTTTGATCGTGCCGGCACTGACCGTCTTCAACCGCTCCCTGATGTACGGCTGCACGGTTCCGTCATGAAGCTGCGAAACCTGCAAGTGTCCGAGTGCTCTGCAGAGATTGGTCAGGGCGTACTCCGCCCGTTCGTAGCTCTTTGCTGAGCATTCTTCCAGATACCGTTCGGCGGCTTCAGCAAGCGTAAGCGGGCTGGGTTCTCCGTAGATGTGTACTGATCGGAGGTCGGCTATGCGTTTTGCGAGAAATCGTTCCGCCTCTTCAAGCGAACTCGTTCCCGCCGTCTCGCAAAGTCGGATTGATTGTCCTCCGACCTGGATCGTCTTTTGGATCGACCAGATTCCGTACTTGCCCCGGCGACGGAGGCCGGGTGTTCTCTTTCCTCCCATGTTTCTCTCCTCGATGTGGTATCTCGGAGAGCGTTCGTAGAGAGGCCATTCTGCCCCCCGAGCCTGTCCATCGCAAATTGCTCCAACTCGGCCCGGCTGAATAACAGGCGGCGGCCCAGTCGCGTGCTTCGGACGTACGGTCGTACGTATCGATCAAAGCCGGAGCGGCTGAGGCCCAGTTGCCGAATAGCTTCTTTGTAGGGAAGTAGAATCACCGCCCAAGGTACACCTTGGAGACTTCCTCGCGGCTGTGGCCCAGCTCTCGAGAAATCGTCTCGCGCGCGCCCTTATCACGCGCGCGTTGCTCGTTGGAGAGGGATTTCGACGCTGGGCCACCGGCGACCGGAGCCTTCCAGCCCGTCAGTTCCTCGTAACGGCGCTGAGCGTATCCGTGCCTGAGACCGTGAGGGTTCTTGATACTCCCCGTACGGATCTGCCGCTCGTAGCGATTAAGCTGCTCTTCGTAGTTTTTGTTTGGCGGGATCAATGCGCCGCCCCGGGCGAGTTTCCTGACGTCGTCAAGGAGTCGGCGTTGCTCGTCCGTCCGGATCGGCACGGTTCGGGCTCGACCGCCCTTTGTCCAGCTGGCCTTGAGCTTGATGTGATCGTCCTTGATCGCGTAGTTCGGTGAGAACTTGATCGCCTCCTCACGCCTCAGGCCAAACTCAGCCTGCAGTTGGAGACTCAGGCGGACGTATGCGTCCGAGATCTTCACCAGTTGCACCTCTTTGAGTTCCCAGGCCTTCGATTCCTTGGCAACCTTGCTGCGCCTGCCGATGTCGAAGGCATCGTTGTCCTTGGGGATGATGTCGGGCTTGCCGACCTTCCTGGCCCACCAGCGAAGGGCTGAGAGCCGGTTCTTGAACGTGCCGACGCCGAGGCCCTGGTCTTTCCACAGGGAGACCAGTGCATCAACGTGTTTCGGCTTCAAGGATTTCGCCTGCATGTGCTTGTAACCCAGCTCGTACAACTGGTTGGCGATCCGGCCGAGTATTCGTCGTCGTGTCGCCTGGGTGGCATAGCTGCCATCGCGATTTGTCCTGCAGAGTTTCATCAACTGATAGTTCAGGTCCTTCAACGGTGCATACCTCGTTCGGTTAGTTTTGATGACCACCTCGCCGCCTGTTAAGCAAACGAGGTCCGATTCAAAATCGGATAAGGTCCAGGGACACCAGTCCCATACGGCCTGAAGCCGTTATCCGGTTCGCCGGGGCTCTCTTTCGAGCGCCGTCGGCGATTACCAGTTGTTGGCCTCTGCGGCCAGTTGCCTTTCTCGAGTGGATATCTACCTCCTTTGATTGCTGAGTTACGAAAACGCCCACGGGCGTACCAACCTGGATTGCCGGACAAAGAAAATGCCCGGCCCAGGTGACCGTACGGGGTCCTGATTCCCCGCTTGCTTGGGATCGTGCTGACTCCGGCGTGGCCGGATGAACAGCTACGTAGACAATGCTGAGAGCCGGTGAGACCAGCTGACAGCTGCTTTGACAATGCTGAACGCCGAGGTCCAGCTAGATGTGAAAATGGATCCTACGATCATTGATCGAGATCAACGATCGCCGCTCCCTGATCGGACCCTTGGGGAGCCTCCTTGCCACACTTTTCGCAGTGGCCGCGTTACATGCTGAGAACGCTAGTACAAAAGACCAGCGTCTGTATATAGAAAAGCCAATCAAGTCTTGTCAGGGTTTTCTATTGACAATATCGAACGAGTTGATCTCGGCAACCCGGTCTTTCCGCAGACCCCAATTACACACAATTGCTGCCAGAGGGGAATTCGCGTTTCTGGGCAAAACGCCCAGAAATGGGATTTCCTCACGGAAGCGTGGCCGAGTAAAGATGGGATCGACGGTCCAGGTCGCGCGCTGCTCAACACAATCCCTTTCAGCGCTTGGGCGCTTCAGCGAATCACTGAAGCAGGGGTATCGTTGGTTTACCGCAACGACGACGGTGTTGATGCGAGTACCCTACCGCCGATTCCCTATCCTGACCAGCGGAAACCGGGGCAGGTTTTCTGCCCCGGTTTCTTCCCGCATTTCGCCGCAGATCGCCCAGAATGCAGCCTTCAGCAGGGAGTACTTTGGAACAGCAATTTGCCTGGTCGAATCATCGGCGCCGAAGTTCGCAGACCATCTGTCACTCGCCTGGAACTTTAGGATTTGCCTGCCCAGACCGCGTCGTTGTGCGGTTTGTGTGCCGCGTCACTACAGCGCTACGCACTGGTAGTGACGCGGCGAGCCAGCGATCCTGCCTGCAAAATCCAACCATCCAGGTGCGTCCCGCGACTGATTTTGACCGCCAAGCCCGGCCGAACATCTTGCGAGACTCACGATTGAGCAACGCAGAGCCAGTGCTGCTGATCTCAAGTAGCATCAGGTATCAATAATTCTCGCCAGATCCGCGAAGATGGGCTTTTTTCCATCTTCCTTCTCTGCTGGCTCGACATCAGCCTCGATCTCGACCAATTCCTCAACGACGGCCTCCGATCGATCGACGTCAATCGTCGTGGCTGGCTCACGGCGTACTGGCCTGCCCTCGTAGTCGAGATCAAACAGCTGGTCCACCGTTATGCCAAACACATCTGCAATCCGAATCGCCACATCGATCGTCGGCGCGTGTCGGCTGTTTTCGATCGCATTCATGGTCTGCCGGCTAATGCCAACGCGCTCTGCGAGCTGCTTCTGTGTCATTTCGCCGTTCTTGAAGCGGAGCTCGCGAATCCTGTTTGACAATGCCACTTCGGATCGGACCTCTTTATAAGATCAGGGGTAGAAACGGAAATCGGACCAAGGATCACGAAATCAACCGGAGTCAGGCAATGTCGACACCCGGTCCGATTTCCTTGACAGAGTCACGCAGTGTCAACTTCAAGTCGGTCAAGCAAACTTGCCGCGGTGTCGCGCTCTCTTGACGCCGCAGTCCTAATGTCGGCCATCTTTGACACGGACGATAGCTTCATGCCATTCGTCTCATATCGGTGGCACGACTTCCGCCCCCGTTTCTGCAGAATTTGCCGAAAAACAGAATCGGACGTTCGCCTCCAGGCAGCGGAATTGCCGGACCGTCGGGACTAGGAAGGTACTCGGAAGTTAGTCGCTTCCGAGTCGCACGCACAGCTTGCAGTCGGCCGGTGACCAAGGTTTCAATCAGCCGACATCTAACCTATCAATTGGCCGGCCACTAAAGTTACAGTCAGCCGCAATCGGCCGGAAGCTTTGCGAAATGCTCGGCCCGAGATTCGATACCATTCACTGTCTGCATTATTACCAGATTACCGGCAGCTGATGGACGGGCTTGGGACCGCGGTAGCCAACGATAGTATTGAGGCGAAAGGTGAGGAAATATGGGCTACCTACGCAGCGGAGAGTGGCGGCCGGGCAACGATTTCGCCGTCTTGAAACTCCGAATATCGTCCCCACACCAGTATCCCTATGCCATAATCGCGCGCGATTTTTTTGAGCACTGCCGGCAAGCGGCTCTTACCTGAAGACGATAAAACCATGGGTTTTCTGATTTCCGCTACCCATGTGCAGAATGCGCAGCAGGGCGATCCGTTCAGTTTCCTGCTGCCGATGCTGATTATATTCGGCGCGTTCTATTTTCTCCTGATCCGGCCGCAACAGAAGCGACAAAAGGCACACACTGCGCTGTCAGTGGGTGACGAGGCGCTGACCGCGGGCGGTATTCTCGGCAAAGTCACCGCCGTCTCCGACCACTACGCAACCCTCTCGAGCACCGACAACGTCGAAATCAATATCCAGAAAGCCACGGTTTCCGTGGTTGTGCCTAAGGGCACATTCAACGCTGCCTGAGGCTGGCACACACATGAATCGTTACCCGATGTGGCTCAACCTGCTTGTTCTCGTGATTCTTGTCAGCGGCGTCGTGCTGGCATTGCCGAATATCTACGGTACCGTACCTGCAGTGCAGGTTGCAGCGCTCGATGGCCGCGACTATGACGATGCGCGCGCTGAGGAAATTGCTGCGTGGCTCGCCAACGAAGACTTGGCTCCGGAAGCAGCGTATGCCGAGGATGGCCGGGTTGTCCTGCGTTTTGACACCGTTGCGGACCAGCAGATGGCCGGTGAAAACCTTAGCCAGCGCCTCGCATCGGAAGCCGGAGTCGCGTTGACGCTGACACCGAAGCTGCCAGCGTGGTTGCGTAGTACTGGCTTGCGGCCGATGAGTCTTGGCCTTGATTTGCGGGGCGGCGTGTACTTCCTCCTCGAAGTCGATATGGAAACGGCGATTAACTCGCGGCTTGCGCTCTACGAGCAGAATGTCGGCAAGATCCTGCGCGACGAAGGCATCCGCAGTCGTGTGGATCTGAGCGGACGGACTATCATGGTGCGGCTGACGAGCGCTGAAGATACAGACCGTGCGCGAGAACTGTTGAGCGACTCTGATCCGGACGTCTTGATACTTGACGGCAGCGACGACCGCTCATTTCGCGTGCGCATGAGTGACCGGCAGATCCGGGACCGTCAGGACTTTGCGGTCGAGCAGAACATTACGACCTTGAGGAATCGCGTAGACCAGCTTGGTGTTTCAGAGCCACTGGTGCAACGGCAGGGCGTCGACCGTATCGTGGTGCAATTGCCCGGCGTGCAGGATCCGAACCGGCTCGACGATATATTGACAGCAACCGCAACGCTTGAGTTTCGGCTGGTAGACACCTCCGGTGAAATGCCGGGTTCGCGGCGTTACGCCGGGCGCGGAAACGAGCCGGCCCAGTTGCTGCAACGCGATGTAATCGCGTCCGGCGACCAGATCATTGATGCCGAATCGGGTTTCAGCGAGGGTCAGCCGGCCGTGTTTATCACGCTCGATGCGGCGGGCGGCGAAACAATGCTCCAAACAACGCGCACCAATCTAAACAAGCCAATGTCAACGGTGTTCATCGAATCACGGCGCGAGACGTTGGAACGCGACGATGGGTCGCTCGACTACCGTACGGTGAAAACCGAGGAAATTATCAATACTGCGACGATACGCGGCATTTTCAAAAATCGGTTCCAGATTACCGGTTTGACGCCGGTGGAAGCGCGCGATCTTGCATTGTTACTTCGTGCGGGCGCGCTGGCGGCGCCGGTATACAAGGTCGAGGAGCGCACGATCGGCCCGAGCCTTGGCCAGGACAATATTGATCGCGGCTTCCGCGCGGTGCAGATTGGTTTTCTGGCTGTCATTATTTTCATGGCGATCTACTACCGCGGCTTCGGTTTGATCGCCAACGTCGCGCTGTTCGCCAATCTCATCTTTATTGTTGCGCTGCTGTCGTTGCTGCAGGCGGCGCTGACGCTGCCGGGTATTGCGGGTATCGTGCTGACGGTGGGTATGGCTGTCGACGCGAACGTGCTGATCTACGAGCGTATCCGCGAGGAACTGGTCAACGGCAATTCGCCGCAGAGCAGCATCAATGCCGGGTACGAAAAGGCATTTTCATCGATAGCCGATGCCAACATTACGACACTGATTGCAGCCATCGTGCTGTTCGCTTTCGGCACCGGTCCAATCAAGGGATTCGCCGTAACGCTGTCGCTTGGTATCGTGACCTCGATGTTCACGGCCATTTTGGGTACCCGAACTATCGTCAACCTGGTATTTGGCAACCGCAAGCTGACCAGCCTGCCGATTTAGGATTCCTCCATGACCTTCAAACTGATCAAGGACCATACCAGCATCGACTTCATGAGTCCGATGCGGCGCCGTGTGGCCACTGCTATTTCTATCGTCGTGATCGGTATATCGCTTGCTGCATTGGCGACACGCGGCCTCGACCTCGGTATCGATTTCACTGGCGGTGTATTGCTTGAAGTGGGTTATCCGCAGGCGGCGGACCTCGACCGCATCCGGCAATCACTGGCGGCCGAGGGCTTCGAAGACGCACAAGTGCAACGGTTCGGTGCCGATACCGATGTCATGGTGCGCCTACCACCACAGGAAGGCGAACAGCCGAATGCCATTCGCGACCAGTTGCGCAATGCACTTGCAGCAGACCAATCGAACGTGGAGCTTCGCCGTGTGGAATTCGTGGGGCCACAGGTCGGCGAGGAACTGACGGAGCAAGGCGGTCTCGCAATGCTTTTTGCGTTACTGATGATCTTTGCCTACGTCATGCTGCGTTTCCAGTGGAAATTTGCCGCTGGCGCCGTTGCCGCGCTGATCCATGATGTGATCGTCACCATCGGGTTCTTTTCACTGTTCCAGTTTCCGTTCGACCTCACGGTGGTGGCGGCAATACTCGCTGTCGTTGGCTATTCGCTGAACGATACGGTTGTCGCTTTCGATCGTATCCGCGAAAACTTCATCAAGTTGAGGGGCACAACGTCTGAAAGCTCCATGAACAGGTCGTTGAACGACGTTCTGGCGCGCACGGTGGTGACGGGCTTGACAACGTTGATGGTATTGACGGCGCTGTACGTACTGGGTGGCGAATCTGTTGAGTCGTTCTCGCTGGCGTTGATTGTCGGCATCATCGTGGGCACTTATTCGTCCATTTACACAGCCAGTGCAACGGCATTGATGCTGGATGTCACCGCACAGGACCTGCTGCCGCCGCAAGAAGATTCTGATGAACTGGTGGACGACCTGCCCTAGACATCAGCAGAAGGCCCGCCAGAAACTCAACGCCTTTGTGCTGCGCCACGATCATCACTGGCTGCGCGGTAAGAGCCGCTGGGCGTTGGGACATTGGCACTGGCTGGAGACGCTCAAGTTTGCTCACGCCTGGCAACAGCAGGCGCTGCGGGACTACCTGGAGGCGGTACGGTCGGCCACCGAGCGCGTGACGGCTATCTAGACGCAGCTGCTCAACTAAGCGTTGCCGCAATGGTCGCCGGCGACGATGGTCGATGCGTTGGTGGCGTTGCGCGGGATCGACTACATCGCCGAGGTCACGCCGTTGAACCGGCCGAGAGGGCGGCAGGTTACACTAGGCTGCGGCGCGAATCACACCCCGCGCACCAACCCGGTTTCCCGCGTTCGATCTCATCGCTTTGCGCCGGCGAGACGTGTTCGTACAATGAATTCAGGAACTCCGCAAGATGGAACAATTTACTCAGATCCTGCTGCTGCTGGGCATCGCCGTCACGATCATCGTCGTGTTTCAGCGCCTGCACATCCCCACCAGCCTCGGCTACCTGTTCGTTGGACTGATCGTTGGACCCTATACGATAGGCCCCGTCCTGGACGGGCAGCAGATACGCGCGCTCGCGGAATTCGGCATCGTGTTCCTGCTGTTCACCATCGGCCTCAACTTCTCGCTGCCACAGATCCGCACGCTGGGCAACCAGGTGCTCGGCCTTGGTACAGGCCAAGTCGTGCTGACTACAGTAATCGTCGGCGTAATTGGTGTGTTGGCCGGTCTTCCGGTGGCCGAAGCCTTCATCGTTGGTGCCGTATTCGCCCAGTCATCGACGACGGTGATCAGCAAGCAGCTCGCAGAACAGGGCGAG
>CAZLNH010000280.1:0-5691 GCA_964560775.1 uncultured Woeseiaceae bacterium
CAACATGGGTTCCCGGAACATTAACGAACCAATCGCACTTGTTTTCGCTCCGCCCCGGTAAATCCGGGCTAGAATGTGCACACCGGCCTACAGCGCAACTGTCTGGAATATCTTGCCCAAACCGACGCCCCGCAACCTGAAGGGACTGCTGGTATTCAGTGGCCTTGCTGTGAATACAATTTTCTGGGTCGTGCCGTTGCTGCTGCTGGCGCTGATCAAGCTCGTGCTGCCATTTGCTGCCGCGCGCAGTGCAATGACCCGGCTGTTGATGAAGTTCGGCGAGAACTGGATCAGCGTGAATGCGTTTATCCTTGGCCTTGTCAATAATGCGAGATGGGAAGTGCGCGGCCTCGAGGGTCTCAGTCGCCAGGAGTGGTACCTCGTTATCGTCAACCACCAGACCTGGGTCGACATACTCGTGCTGCAGACCGTGCTGAACCGGCACATTCCGTTGCTGAAGTTCTTCATCAAAAAACAGTTGTTCTGGTTTCCGTTTCTGGGGCTCGCCTTCTGGGCGCTCGATATGCCGTTCATGCAGCGGCATTCAAAGTCGTACCTGGCCAGGCACCCGGAACAGAAAGATCGCGATCTGGTCGCTACGCGCACGGCTTGCGAGAAGTTTCGCCATGTGCCAACCACCGTGATCAATTTTCTTGAGGGTACGCGCTTCACCGAGGAAAAGCGGCTGAGGCGCGGCTCGCCTTTTCAAAACCTGCTGCAACCTCGAGCTGGAGGTATAGCACTTGCGTTGTCGTCGATGGGGGAGATGTTCACTTCCATTCTGGATATCACCATTGTCTATCCCGGGGATCGAGTAACCCAATTCTGGGACCTGGTGTGCGGTGATCTTGATCATGTTGTTGTCGACGTTCAGCGGCGTCCGGTGGAAGAATGGATGATCAGCGGTGACTATGTCAGCGATCGTGAACATCGTCGGCGCATGCACCAGTGGTTGAGGGATGTATGGCGGGAGAAGGACGAGCGCATCGACATGCTCCGCGCGGAGGCTTCGCGGGCTAACCGGAATCCTCGCCCCAGTTAGCGTACACTCGGACTGTGCTGTCTCAACAGGCCGGAACAATGCCTTGTCACCGCAATTACGATACCGTGGCGTTCGACGTTCGCGACGACGCAACCATGCTGTTTTTTGCCCGCACGACGCCGTCCGGGGATATTGACGACTATTTGCTGCTAATGCGCGCGGAGGCGTCGGAGCTCGGTCCGACCGTCTACATTGAGATGAATGAGCGCCAGTTTGCGGGCCACAACCTGATTGCCGAGGCCCGCATGGCCGGCAACGTACTGACACTGGAACTGTATGAGGCGGCGCCGGAACTCGAGGGCGCCAGGCAACTGGTTTTGAGCTACAAGGACACGCCGGATAACAAGGCCAGCGTGGAAGCGGGCGCGTTTCGCGTGCTCGGAGACCGTCTCGCCGGAGGTAATGCCTGACGTTGGGCGCGCGGGACATGCAACCCTACAGCCTGTACCTCGTGCGTTGCCGGGATGGAACCTTGTACACCGGAATTGCTACCGATGTGCAACGCCGGCTTTCAGAGCACGGCGGCAATGGCCGGGGCGCAAAATACCTGCGTGGCCGGGGGCCGCTTGAACTTGTGTTCGAATACGCCGTGGGCGACCGCAGCCTGGCCAGTCGTGTCGAGCGTCTCGTGAAACAGCTTCCACGGCCGCAGAAAGAACGGCTCGTTGCCGATCCGGAACAGCTTGCCCGCCTGGTTCCGGATCTCGCTGCTTCTGTCCGCGATCAGTAAAGAACGATCGGTTCGCCGAAGCGTGGCAGCCGGACCATTACCGGCGGCTCGCTGGCCGAGGCCAGTTCCTGCAGCCACGCGGAACTCATGACGACATCGTCAACGAGGTCCGGAAATAATTCAACAAGTCCAAAGCGGCTCGTGTAGTTGTCGAAATGTATCGGATAGACGCGAGTGGCGCCGGTACGAATCACAGTTTGCTGCCAATAGTCAGCGGTGTAATCGCGCCCCAGTCCTGACAGGCCGGCAATACCCAGCATCACGACATCCGCTTCATGCCCGTCAAGCCCCATGTCGACGTAACCGGCGCTGCCCTGGACCAGCGTCGTGCCGGACGGATGGCGGATCAGCACTGCGTAGGTTGCGCCACCGCGCCAGGCATTGACGCGTGCCGGCTGCTGCAGTGGATCCTCGATGACGCCTGGCAGCCAGTAATCGTCGTCGCCAAGTACCGGCGCATGCCGGGACTCCAGTAATGTCACGGTAAAATTGCCGAAATACCGGGACTCGCCGAATCCAAGTATCTGGTACTGGTCGACCGGGACCCGGCTGCCGCGCGCTATGCTTGCGGTTGATTCCGAACCGAGTATGACGGCGCCGGTACGGTTTGCGACGTGACCCGCATCAATTGCGTGATCAAAATGCGAGTGCAGCGGAATTATTGCCCGAACCCGGTCCATGCCGAATTCGTCCAACGCATAGTTGATCTGTGCCATATCCGATTTGAGCCGGGTAAACAGCAATTGTCCCAGCGAGTACCGCGAAAACGTCGCATCGGTCACAATTTGCGTTTCGCCGTCGTCAAACAGCAGCGTCGTGATCCCCAGCCACGTAACGGTAACCTGACCGGCGGCATCCGCGGGTGTGTCTGCGAGCGAGAGCGGTAAATCTTCCGGTGATGCCCGTGTTTGCCACAGCACGGCAACGGTAGCCACGCCCGTCATCAGGGTTGCCAGTACGACGGCGACGGCAATACGCAGCCAGCGAGCTATGCCGGTCATGGCAGTGCCATCAGGCCGCGCATTGGTTGACGGATGCGGGCAGGCGGACAACCACAAACTGTGCGAGCCATCACGAAACGATTCAGGGCGCCTGGCCTACTGCCATGCGGGCCAGGTGCGCTGCGAGCGGCGCAAGATAATTGCCCAGCGCGTAGCCGATCAACGCCATCAGTATCGATACCGGCACCAGGCTGGACCGGTGAAATGCCGCTACTATGGGCGCCGAAGCAGCGGCGCCGATGTTGGCCGCCGATGCTATTGCCGCACTGTGCACATCGACCCGGAAAATTCGTGCCCCGAGAAGGCAGAACGCACCGTGAATCGCAATCCAGATGAATGCGCCCAGCAGAAAAGCGGGCGCCTCGCCGAAACCCTCAATGGATGCACGGGCACCCATGCCGGCAACAAACACATAGATCATTGCGGTACCGAGCGCGGTCGAGTTGGGTAAGCGCGATGCGGGTGTAACGGACAGTGCGAGCGCTATTGTCGTGATCAGCAGAATTCTCCAGGTTGACGTTGTCAGCATTCCTTCGAGCGCCGGAAACGTCGCCTGTGTCCACGCGAAGGCGGATTCTGCCAGCGAGCCTGATATCCACGTCACCCCGATTGCGATGGCAGCAAGGTAGATGTAATCCCGCATTGCGGGAACATGATCTGCCTCGATCGTCTGCGCCGACGCAGCATCCATCATTTTCAGCCGATCCTCGGGCACCTTCGCCCACCGATTGAACTTGTCGGCAAAGTTCTTTGACGCCAGCAGTATTGGCAGCCAGACCAGGTAGATCACATTGTCAGCCAGCACGGCGAGACCGAACTGCTCCGGTGGCGTGTCAAGCATTTCGGCTGCTGCTGCCATGTTGCCTGTTCCGCCGATCCAACTGCCGGCAAGGGCGCCAAAACCCGTCCACGCATCCGGCGGCAGCCAGCGGTGCACGATAATGTATGAAACGACGCAGCCGACCATTACACCAGCCGTCCCCATCAACATCACCAGAACTCCCTTACCCATCACCTGAACCGCCGCAGGCACATTGACTTTTATAAGCATCAGCACGATGAATGCGGGTAATACAAAGCTGCTCAGTCCGTCATAGACAGGCGATACAGCCGGTATGATGTCGAAATTGTTCAGGAAAACCGGCGTCGCGTAGATGAACAGCAATGGCGGGACGTAATTGAAAAAACGCGCGCGCGACATTTGCTCGACAAAAAACCAGACAGCAGCAACCGCGCACAGCACCGCGAGAACGCCGCCGGGAGAAGTGATCAGATCCTTTGTCTCGTCCATTTCGAATTCCCGGGAGTCAGGATGAAGCCCGGAGTATAACCAAACCGAAACGTTACTTTTCGTCAGCCAAAGCTGAGCTGGGCATCCAGGTCCTTGCGCGATGCGGCATCGGTGAGCGCTGACGCCCTGAGCGCGTGCCACGCGTCCCCGATATGAGGGACATCAGGCTGACCACGCTTCCACGCTGTGATGCGGGCGTCGAGATCAGCGGCATGAATAACGTCGGCGCCCGCCGGAATCCCGAATTGCGCCGCGCCGGTCATGACAACCAGGCTTTTGATTGGCACTCCCTGGGCAACCAGTGCGATCGACTTTACGTGCCCGGCGTTCTGAATGACCGGGTTCAGGAACTGGTGCCGGTGATTCTCCCCCGTGCAGGTCCACTGAGGTGAATCGGCTCCGCCAACTATCGTTCCGTCGCAATGTTTGGCATGTATACACAGTATTCCGCCAGGCGTCAGGACGGCGAAATGAATGCGCGTCAGGCCCCCATAAGCTCCGGGCAGGATCAGGTCTTCAAGTATGTCGCTGCCGTGATGCTTCAGCGTTTTTGCGACGTGACGTCGTGCTGCACGGCGGTGATTCCGCTGCCGTAGCGGGATAGCAATGGCGGCCACGACGCCGGCAATCAGCAGCGCGGCGCCGATCGTTAACGACGTGGTTATCGAGGCAGCGTCACCGCTGCTGGCCGCCGCCGGAGCCTGCCAGGCTGTGGCAATCGCAACAAGGACGCCCCGGTGTGTTCTGGA
Organism: uncultured Woeseiaceae bacterium; assembly: GCA_964560775.1. GTDB lineage: Bacteria > Pseudomonadota > Gammaproteobacteria > Steroidobacterales > Woeseiaceae > Woeseia. The sequence goes on from CAZLNH010000280.1 coordinate 4,814, forward strand.
CAAGGATTTCATGAGCATGTCGGCAGAGTATCGCTGCGGGGACGGAGGTGCGGCGTCACGCGTCACGTTTTGGCGCAGCGGGCCGTCGTCGGCAAACGTCGCCGTACTGTCATTGGCGGACGTTGCCAGTCGGTGGGGGATAGGCCAGGCTATACCCGTCAACCCGGGCAACGCGAATCGGCACACCGTAGGTTTTGTGCAGGTTGGCTTCAGTCAGTACCTCGTTCTTTACGCCGTCGGCGACGATCTTGCCGTCCCGTAACAGGATAACACGGCCGACTTCCGGCGGGATTTCGTTCAGCGCATGCGTTACGAGCACGATATTCCTGCCGGATGCCACCAGGCCACGCATCCGGCGCTGGTAATCGAAGCTCGCGGCCAGGTCGAGCCCGGAAGTGGGTTCGTCCAGGATCAGTGTACCGGGATCATGTACCAGCGCACGTGCCAGCAAGCACCGGCGCTGCTGGCCGGTCGACATACGCGACAACGGCGTTGACGCGAGCTCGCCTATATCGAGCTCAGCCATAATGGCGAGCGCACGCTGCCGTTGCGTGTTGGTGATCTGCTTCGCGAGCAAGCCCTGGATTCCGACACTCGACAGATAGCCGGACAGCACCACGTTCAGGCCGCGGGTAGACGCACGATACCTTGCCTGCAAGTCATCGGAAACTATCCCGATATGCGAGCGCAATTCCCAGACATTCCAGCGTTCCCGTCCAAGAATCCGAACGTACGACCCGTCACGAACGACCGGATAGATCTCGCGGTTCAACAGCTTGAGCAACGTCGTTTTGCCGGCGCCATTTGGCCCGAGCACGGCGACCTGCTCATGTTGCCGGATAGTCAGGTCAAAGTTCTCGAACACGCACGTGTTGCCG
>CAZLNH010000281.1:0-13525 GCA_964560775.1 uncultured Woeseiaceae bacterium
ACGAATTCGGCAGCCGAGTGCGTCAGCACGACCTGCACGTCAGCGCCGCGCTCACGGAGCCGCCGCACCAGTTCAGGCGATTTGTAGGCGGCGATGCCGCCGCTGACACCCAGCAGGACGTTTAAGGTTTTCATGATCTTCGCGCCATGGACAGTGTGCGGAGCTTAGCCGTTGTAAGGGTTGGTTTTCCAGCAAATAGCGCCCGGTTACCGAGATTCGTGCGTTGCCGGGCGCGCCCTGTGCGCGGACACTGGCGGCACACAGGATACTTTGGACAGGGAACGTCCATGTTGCAGCAGACGAACACCGGGCCGCGGGCGGCCACCAGGGCAGCGCCCGGTGTGCAGCCGGCCCGAACCGACGCCGAGTTGCTTGCGATGATCCTGCACAACGGGCTGCACAGCAGCACCGCGCATGACCTGGCCGGCCATCTGCTTACCCGCTATGGCGACCTGCGCCGGCTGCTTGGCGCGCCGGCGGAAGAACTGCTGTCCTTCAAGGGAATCGGCCAGGCGCGTGTCGCGTTGCTGAAGGTCATTCCTGACATCGCACGGCGCTATTTCGAACAGTCGCTGCCACCTGGCCACGCCATACGCAGCCCGGCAGACACCGAAGCCTTCCTGATGGCCAAGCTCCGCGACCTGCCGCACGAGCTCTTTTGCTGCCTGTATCTCGACAATCGCCACCGCATCCTGAAATTCGAGGCCCTGTTCCGCGGCACGATCGACGGCACCAGCGTTTACCCCCGGGAAGTCGTCAAGCAGGCGCTGGCAGTCAACGCCGCTGCCGTCATCCTGGCCCACAACCACCCATCCGGCGTCGCCGAGCCGAGCCAGGCCGACGAGCGCATCACCCGGCGGCTGCAGGCCGCCCTGGAACTCGTCGACATCCGCCTGCTCGACCACCTCGTCATCGGCGACAGCCGCTGCACGTCGCTGGCCAGCCGCGGCCTGCTCTGACCCCGGCGTCGTCGCGAGGAGCGCAGCGACGTGGCGATCTCGCACGGATCGCCACTCAGCCAAGCTGAACGAGATTGCCACGCCCTTCGGGCTCGCAATGACGCCAGAGGCACCGTCACCGCGGGCAAGCAAGCCCCGCCCACCCGCTTGATTAGCGGCGTACAGGCTGGTATAAAGTCCCGCTCTCTGCCCGCGACTCGCGGGCAACTTTATATGAAATCAGAGACTTAAACGTTATGTCCAGGGTATGCCAGGTCACAGGGAAGCGCCCGCAGACGGGAAACAACGTTTCCCACGCCCACAACAAGACGCGCCGCCGCTTTTTGCCAAATCTGCAGCACAAGCGATTCTGGCTGGAAACGGAGAAACGCTTCTTTCGCCTGCGCGTGTCGCACAAGGGCTTGCGGCTGATTGACAAGCACGGCCTTGAGAAAGTCCTTGCCGACCTGCGCGCCGGCGGCCAGCGCATCTAGTCTCTGGAGGAATTTGGTATGCGTGACAAGATCAGACTCGTCTCCAGTGCCGGCACCGGCCACTTCTACACGACGACCAAGAACAAGCGCCTGCATCCTGAAAAGATGGAAACGCGCAAGTACGACCCGAAGGCGCGCAAGCACGTCGTCTACAAGGAAGCGAAGATCAAGTAGTTGCCGAAGTGCCGGTCTCCGGTGCTTCAAAAAAATACCGGCGAGGCTGCAAGCCTGCCGGTATTTTTTTTGCCCGTCGTCGCGAGGAGCGTAGCGACGTGGCGATCTCGCACCGATAACCCCTCAGCCAAATTGAACCAGATCGCCACGCCCTGCGGGCTCGCGATGACGCCGGTGGCGGCGCGTTACCGCACCGGCACCGGCGTCAACTGGTACGAACGCAGCCGCGCCGCAAAATCTTCCAGCGCCTGGATGCCGCTTGCTTCGGCTTCCGCACACAACTCGCGCAGTTGCGCCAGCAGCTTGTCGTTGCTGACCGTCGCGCCACTCCACAAGGCGCGCAGCTTTTCCCGGAATTCGTAAACGGTCTTCAGCGCCTGGCTGTCGGACAGCAGTGAACTCAGGCTGCGCTTCGCCGTATCGTCGAGCAGCGCCGGCTGGCGGATAAACGCTTTGCGCGCAACGCGCCATGCCTTGCGGCCGGCAGCAACGGCGCGCCATTCATGCCTGAGTACGGGCAGTGTTACCTGCCGGCTGTAATCGCGCAGCACGTGCATGCGGTTGACGATAATGGCGCGCAGGTTGTCGATATTGGCGCTGGGATTCTGTTCCGTTGCAAGCACCGGCTTCGGCGCGAGTTTCTTGACGCGGGCCAGGCCCAGCGCCCGCAGCACACAGATATAGAACCAGCCGATATCGAACTCCCAGCGCCGTACTGAAAACTTCGCCGACGTCGGAAACGCATGATGGTTGTTGTGCAATTCCTCACCGCCGACGAATACGCCCCACGGCAGGATGTTGGTGGCGGCATCGTCACATTCAAAATTGCGGTAGCCGGTGTGGTGCCCGAGGCCATTGATGACGCCAGCGGCAAACACCGGCATTGCCGCCATCTGCACGGCAATGATGATGATGCCCGGAACACCGAACAGCAGCAGGTCGGCGGCGATCAGCAGCAGGATGCCGCCGTACGGCACGCGTTCGTACACGTTTCGCTCCAGCCAGTCGTTGGGCGCACCGCGGCCGAACTTTTCGACCGTCTCGGGCTTGTTTTTCTCGACGCGGTAAAGTTCGGCGCCTTCCAGCAGCACTTTTTTCAGGCCGTAAATTTTTGGGCTGTGCGGGTCATCGGCGGTTTCACAGAACGCGTGGTGCTTGCGGTGCACGGCTACCCACTCGCGGGTCAGCATGCCGGACGTGCACCAGATCCAGAAGCGGAAGAAATGTCGCAATACCGGGTGCAGATCCAATGACCGATGCGCCTGGTCGCGATGCAGATAAAGCGTTACCGCCATCATCGTAATCTGCAGCATGACCAGGGTAACTATCACGTAGCCCCAGAAGCTCAAATTGAGCGCGCCGTATAGAAATTCCATGCAATAATTCCGTAGTGAAAAACCGTGAAGTACAAGGCCAGTATACCGAAGCGCCGGTGAATCTCTGTGCGGTATTCACCTTTTGGACTTTCTGGCCCTGTCTTGAATTCAGCGCCTTGCCCTGGCGCTGCATTAGTGTATATGACTCCGTCGATGCTGCCTTCGTTCAACGATTCCCGGAAAGTGCCTGACCTGAATGCCTGAACTCCCCGAGGTGGAAACCAGCCGCCGCGGCATCGCGCCGTGGATTGTCGACCAGGTCGTCGAGCGCGTGATCGTGCGCGAACGCCGTCTACGCTGGCCGGTACCGGGCGACTTTGAGCGCAAGTTTGCGGGCCAGCCGGTACACACGTTGACGAGGCGTGCCAAGTACCTGCTTTTCAGCACAGATACGGGGACGGCCCTGCTTCACCTCGGCATGTCGGGCAGCGTTAGGATCATCGATCCCGGCGAGCCGCCGGGCAAACACGATCATTTCGACTTCGCGATGAGCAACGGCAAGTCGCTGCGCTTTCGCGACCCTCGACGTTTCGGGTCGCTGCTGTGGATAGGCCACGGCGAAACGCACCCGCTGCTTTCCAATCTCGGCCCGGAGCCGCTGGATGACAGCTTCGACGGCGATTACCTGTGGCGCCGCGCGCGGGGCCGGCGCGTCAGCATCAAGCAGTTTTTGATGAACGGGCAGGTCGTCGTCGGTGTTGGCAACATATACGCCAGCGAAGCACTGTTTGTAGCCGGTATACACCCGGCACGACAGGCACAGCGTGTGTCGGCGAAGCGCATGGAATTACTGGCTCAGTCAGTAAAAGATGTTCTGCAGCGGGCGATCGATGCCGGCGGGACGACACTGCGGGATTTTCACGGCGGTACCGGCGAGCCGGGCTACTTTAGTCAGCAACTCGGCGTCTACGGACGGGACGGGCGGCCGTGCCGTCGCTGCAGGAAACCGGTGCGCGCGATCGTGCAGGGCCAGCGGTCTACTTTTTACTGTGTCAACTGTCAGCGCTGAGCGCGTTCCAGCAACGACTTCCGGACGTTAGGGGAGACGAACTCGCTGATGTCGCCGCCCATGCTGGCGATTTCCCGCACCAGGCTGGACGAGATGTAGGTGTATGTCTCGGTCGGGGTCAGGAAGGCGGTTTCGACTTCATCCGTCAGGTGCCGGTTCATGTTGGCGAGCTGGAACTCGTATTCGAAGTCGGAGATGGCCCGTAACCCCCGCACGATCACCGCGAGGTCGTTTTCCCGCGCAAAATCGACGGTCAGCCCCGAGTAACCCGTCACTTCCACGTTGTCGATTTTCGCAAGTGCTTCCGTGGCCAGCGCGACGCGCTCGTCGAGCGTGAACATCGGTTCCTTGCCCGGATTCGCCGCGATTGCAACGACGACCCGATCGAACAGGCGGCAGGCTCGCCGGACCAGGTCTTCATGACCGAGGGTGATCGGATCAAAAGTCCCTGGATACATCGCTCCGACAGTCATGGGCTACTCCTCGAGCCTGGGCTCCAAGTGATCGGCTGACAGCAGGCAATAACGCACGGTACCCGCAGTGTCCTGCTTTAATACCTGCCATCCGTCGGGAAAGCTTAAGGCCTGTTCCCGGCGGTCCTGCTCCACGTAAATCCTCGCCGCCGGCGCCAGCCAGCCGTGCCTGTCGAGAAGTCTACACAATTCGCCCTGCATGTCCGCGCCATACGGCGGGTCAATGAACACAATATGAAACGTCTCGCCCTTTGGACGTTGCAGCCAGGCGAGCGCGTCTGCCTGCTCGATGACGGCATCCGTCGCGTTTAATATTGCCGCTGCTTCCCGCAACGCCTGGACCACGCGGGGGGAATCATCGACAAATGTTGCTGAACGCGCCCCGCGCGACAGCGCCTCGAGCCCGAGCACACCGGTACCGGCACAGAGGTCGAGACAACGGGCGCCGTCGATGACCGGCTGCAGCCAGTTGAAGAGCGTCTCGCGCACGCGATCCGGGGTCGGCCGCAACCCTTTGGCATCGACGACCGGCAACAGGCGGCGCCGCCACTTTCCCGCTACAATGCGCAACCGCCCGTGCTGGCTTGCGCCGCTTCCGCGGCCGGTTCGCGGCTTACGTGCCATTGGGCATTCCTTCAAAGTGCGGTTCAGTGTCGGGTACATCGCCGCGCGATCAACACGGTAGCAGCCGGGTCTCGCTATTCAACTGGAAAAGTATTCTCAAGTGTTTGGCAGAAAAAACAAGGAGACCGGCAAGGACAGGACCGGTTTCGTCAGCCGGCTTCGGGCGCGGCTCAACAAAGGCGATAGCTGGCTCACCTACGACCTTGCGAATCTCGCGCCGGGCGGCAAGATCGACGACAACGTCCTCGAGGAACTCGAGACGCGGCTGATCATTGCGGATGCCGGCGTCGATGTCGCGCAGCAAATCGTCAAGGGGCTGGAAAAGCGACTCGCGCGCCGCGAATTGAAGGACGCAAACGCGCTCCGTGACGGCATGCGCGCGGCGATGCTCGAAATCCTGCAGCCGGTTGAGCAGCCGCTGGTACCCGACAGCGACGACGGGCCGTTTGTCATACTGATGGTCGGCGTCAACGGGGCCGGCAAGACGACAACGATCGGCAAGCTGGCACGGCGCATGCTGGACGACGGCCGCTCGGTCATGCTCGCCGCGGGCGATACGTTCCGCGCTGCCGCCGTTGAGCAGTTGCAGGCATGGGGCGAAAGAAATGGCGTCGATGTCATCGCACAGCGGACGGGCGCCGATCCCGCCGCCGTTGTGTTCGATGCCTACGAGTCCGCACGGGCAAGGAATATCGATGTGCTGCTGGCCGATACCGCCGGGCGCCTGCAGAACCAGCAGGGGCTGATGGACGAGCTGGCCAAGATCAAACGCGTGCTGGCGCGGCACAACGCGTCCGCGCCGCACGAGATCATGCTGGTGCTTGATGCCGGTCTCGGCCAGAACGCGCTGTCGCAGGCAGAGAAATTTCATGAGGCGCTTGGCGTAACTGGAATCACGATGACGAAGCTCGATGGCAGCGCGAAAGGCGGTATCCTGCTGGCTGTCGCGGGCAAGCTCGGCATCCCGGTGCGATTCATCGGCATTGGCGAATCGCTCGACGACATGCAGCCGTTCAACGCCGGGGATTACGTGGACGCGCTGCTGGGCTAGGACGGCAACTGCAGGGACGAGAGCATTGATACAGATCGAGGACGTCACGAAGCGATTTCCGGGCGGACAGGAAGCGCTGCGGGGACTGACGATGTCGGTCGGGCGGGGCGAAATGGTGTTTATCACCGGTCATTCCGGCGCCGGCAAGAGCACGCTGCTGCGCCTTATTGCGCTGATCGAGCGGCCGAGCAGCGGCCAGGTCATCGTGGACGGCCAGAACACGAGCCGGGTGCCGCGGCGGCGCATTCCTCATTATCGGCGCCAGATCGGCATGGTGTTCCAGGATCACCGGCTGCTTTATGACCGCCCGGTCTTCGACAACGTGGCATTGCCGCTGGTAATTGCCGGCATCGGCCACCGCGAGGCGGCGCGCAAGGTGCGTGCGGCCCTCGACCAGGTCGGGCTTCTGCACAAGGAGAAGCGGCGGCCGGAGACGCTGTCATCGGGTGAACAGCAGCGGGTCGGCATTGCACGGGCCATTGTCAGCCGGCCGAAGCTGCTGATCGCCGACGAACCGACCGGCAATCTCGACCCGGAGCTGTCGCTGGAAGTCATGCGCATTTTCCGGCGCTTCAATGAAGTCGGTGTGACGCTGCTGATCGCGAGCCATGATATTGCGCTGATCGACCAGCTTGGCTGCCGGCGCATTGCACTGGCGGATGGAGCATTGCAACCGGATGTCGAGGAAGACGGTGTTGCGGGCTTCGGGGATGACGACAGTCTTCCGGAGCTGTGGCCGTGAGGCCGGTACCCGAAGCGCTGGCGCCGGCCCGGCAGACAGGCCCGGTCGCGACATGGGCACTGCGTCACGTCAGCACATTGATAGGCTCACTCGGGCGCCTGGCACGACAACCGTTTGCGACATTGATGACGGTGCTGGTGATTGCGATCACGCTTGCACTGCCGGCAGCGATGCATCTCGTCGTCAAGAATGCCCGTGCGATCAGCGGCAGCTGGGACAACGCGCTGGATTTTTCGGTGTACCTCGACACGTCGGTTTCGCTGGAAGCCGCGACGAATCTCCGCGACATCATCGCGCAGCGCGCGGATGTTGCCGACGTCCGGCTGATTACCGCGACCGAGGCGCTTGAGGAGTTCAAGGGCGAATCCGGTTTTGGCGCGGCGCTTGATTACCTGGCGGACAATCCATTGCCGCACACGCTGGTCGTGCGTCCCGCGGCCGGCAACACGGAAGAGACCGTCGTATTGCTGAACGAAGAACTCGGCAACCTGCCGGAAACCGACGTCGTGCAGGTCGATACCGAGTGGGTGCAGCGATTCCTTGCGATACTCGACATCCTGCAGCGCGCGGTCATTATCGGCGCGGCGCTGCTGGGCGCGGCGCTCATTATTATTATCGGCAACACGATACGGCTCGACATCGAGAACCGGCGCGAGGAGATAGAAGTCACCAAGCTGATTGGCGCGAGTAATGGGTTTGTGCGGCGGCCGTTTTTATATTCCGGTATCTGGTACGGGCTGGGGGGCGGTGTGTTTGCGCTGGGGCTGGTAGGTTACGGGCTGTTCGCGCTGCGGCCTGCCGTGGCGAGGCTGTCTGGTCTCTATGGCAGTAACTTTGAGGTTTTGGCCCTTAGCCTGGGTGAGAGCGGCGCCATCGTGCTTACCGGCGTGCTGCTGGGGTTGTTCGGTTCATGGCTGGCTGCGGCGCGCCATATGCGTCGGATCGAGCCGCGCTGAAGTGGTGCTTCTAGCTATCTCCCATCATCATGTCGTCACGAAAAACAGCGTGCTTTTCCATAATACAAAGTCAAACTGAAAACGCGAAATTGTGAAATAGTAAGCCGCACGTCCGACGCACGTTTGTTCGGTCGACTTTAACGATACGGCGCGCGTCGCGGCGGCCGAGTGGTTCTCGGAAAAAGCGCTTTCCGATCTGCCGCGCCAAAATGTTTAATTACGGTATCGGTTCCACCTTCTTTCTCGACGCGGTATTGCTCAAGATCATCTCGAGATCCGATGTGGTCACTGTGGCTGGTCAGAAGTATTTGATGAGGCGCCTCGCCAACCCGCTCCACCAACTGCCGCAGTATGTTGACGACCAGATCCTGATTCTTGAAAGACAGATTAAGTTCCGGCTCCTCAATTGCGACAACAGCTGCATTTGACTCCGCAATGTAACCAAGCAATACGATAATTTGCTGAACACCGCTTCCTTTTTGATCAATCTTCATACGGTATCCACAGTCATCCTCAATCATTAGCTCAAGCAAGTCGTTCTCAACTACAAAACTAATCTCCCCAAGCCCAAACGGCTTTGAAGCAAACCATTCGCGAATTCGCTTGAATGTTTCGTAGCCATCGCGACTCAATGACATGCTATGTAGCCAATTTTTGAAGCTACGTGAACGCAAAGCATTGCCGTTTGCGGAATGAGCTTCTTCAGACAAATAGCGCGACGCCGGTACAACTCGTACTTGATCGGAAAGGGAATCTAACATACTTTCAATAAGGCGCTGTTTCGCTTCAATCTCTCCTTCCGTTTCGGGTAGCCAGTCCGTCCCTCCGGATCGGTGTCGCATCGCTATCTGGCCATTGATCTCGACCTCACGAAGTTGCATGATGCCCGCATTTTCGCTTTTGACAATTTTACCACGTAGCTTCAATCTGAAATCATGTCCCTCTTCCTCAAGTTCGTTCAGTATGTCGCGTTCATCGACATCGGAAAAAAACGCCGTCTCAATCTGGAGAAACACTTCGAACGTTATAGGGGCGTCACCACCCATGTAGAAGTTCTCGCTGAAGTCGGGAATCTGACCCTGCCAAAATGGAGTACGCCGTCTAGGTTGTTCGGTAGCTTGACTGCCCTCTTCAAGAAACACACCAGGAGTTGATTCCTTTGACATAAATATTTTTTCTAACGCAAGAATTAGGTTAGATTTGCCTGAACCGTTATCACCGTGGAAGATAGCCTTCGATGGAATTCCGGTGACCTGTGTATCTTTCAGGCTCCTATAACCACTAATGTGGAACTCACGTACCTTCATTGGTCATCGCCTTTCAAATTGTTGAAGAAGGGCATCCTGGAGCGCGTCCAAAAACTGCTTCTTTGTGTTGCTATTCTGCTGGGCATGGGCAATTATTATTTGTAATTTCCGAAAAACGTCTTTGTGTGCGCCTTTAAATAACGGGTAGTCCTGATTAAGTATTATGGTGTTTCTTCCAGACAAACGATAGGCATAATCTGACTGCTTGCTTGCCTCCCATGTATCATACTTGATGTGCCATCTTCTGTTGGCAACTGGAACGACTTCGACTTCTTTAGTCGCCGCAGTGTTGATAGTCACGATGCGGTGCTCTGTGTCGATTGTTACGGCAGATTTTCCAGGTGACTTCCGGTCATTCCTCTTCACTTCAAAGCCGCGTTTCTCAAGTCGTTTTACCTGTTGCGCTACTACATCTTCCGTTGGTGCAACTGCCGCCCGCGGAGATTGAGTTAACTGCGCAGATATCTTTCGCTTCGCTTCATCTATATCCTCAACATAGAACGCCAGCTCCCGCAATTTTGATCGGAAGAACTCCCGGAAGTCCTCATAATCCTGGCTTTGCGTAAAGCCGTCGCGATCGACTGCAATCGACTCGTCGAGGCCTGCAAGGATATTGACTTCTCCTGTAAGCCAGTTGAGGCGACTGAACGTTCGGCCAGCAACCCCTAAATCAAAGTACTGCCGCGCCCCAACCCCAACTCGATGCAATCTAACTCGAAGGCCACGTGCTTCGTCTGGCTTGACGATATGCCAAGGCGTTCCAATAGCCCATCTGAAGCGGATTTTACCCACTTGATCATACTCGTCGGAATTTGCAAGAACCTCCTCGACATAATCATTCGCGACCAATTCAGTACCGTTTAAAGACACGCTAAAGTCGATCGGACTGGGATCGATAAACTGGGCAATCACGGAATCGTCGGGGTAGGGGAGGGGAAGAATGTCCTGAAGCTCCCATCGAAGTCGTTGCAATGCGGGCATTGATCGAATTGAATTTTTATATTTCTTCTTGTCTTGTTGCTGCTTTAAGTATCGGTCCAACAGCGTTGTTGTATCGATCAACGTAATTCGCGTGTAGTGTTTGCTACGATGTGATCGATCTTGGAACTCCTCCCCGCGAACAAGTGCTTCGGTCACATCCTGAGATTCGGTTGAGCGGCAAAACTGTGCGGCGGGAATTCTTGCAACAAATACGTTCACTGATCCAGCCACAGTAGATTTGATTTCAACTGTCTTACAGAAGGGAAACATGGCGAGAAAACCAATGCCAAATTGCCCGACTCGCGTCCTTCCTGATTCGGTTGTGCGAGTTTGCGATCTCTCCTGACCTGCTATCCGAAGGAAAAAGTCGAATTCGTCGGACGTCATCCCACGCCCATTATCTTGAACAGTTACCGTTTTCTTTTTTGGAGAAATATCTATGGAAACAGAGGTGGCGTCAGCATCATAGGCGTTGCTCACAAGCTCCCGGAGCGCTCGCGGAAAGTTCTCGTACGTCGAAGCGCTAAGCAAGAGAACAATGTTCTTGTCAACTGTAAGATGTTTTGGCCAGGACATAACTAATTCGCCACAAAAAGGATTTCCAAATTCTCTTTCGGCTGACCATTGCGACGGCTTAGCACGTACTTATACGCTGTACGCCGAACACTAACTGTTCTACCTGTATCTTCAAGTAGCTTCTTGATTGCCCAAGTAGACGGCATGCTCGGATGCTTATATGACATAACTATCTGAGCATTTGGCCAGTTAGCAATGATTCGCTCGAGCCAACTCAGTAATTCGTCACGTAGGTCAAATTTTTCACATTGGTATAAGATTTCCCCGGAATTGCCGTTCGGTTTCAGGGCCCGCAAATAGCTTTCGCTATCGACCATTTTCGGCCATGAATCGTACTGAGCTAGCCCCTCGGCGAAATGATAGGTGAATCGGTAGTTACTTTGCCGACGCTCGCCTTGTTGTGGGAAGTATGGCGGATCCAAGTAGACCAGGTCGATTGTTGGGTCCGAAACGCGTGCCGCATCGCTATTGAGGGCCTTGTTTGACAGTTTGTTGTCAAACACGTAGTTGTTTGACTCGTTGATGCTCTTGACCAGGAGAGTATCCAATGGTGTCTCCCAGGTTGTTCCATTTCCAAAGGACCGTTTAACTTTGGCAGTCCGTATGTTTAGATTTCGCCTGTGGAATAGATTGAATGGCCTCTTCATAAGGCAAGACTGAACTAGTGAGTGAGTGGCCAGCGCCCGCTTGGCTTGCGTGGATGGCCTGTTTTGTCCTTCGAGCGCGTTTATATTGCAAATTAGGTGGTCAATGCGCCGATTCTCTTCAGCGGTAAAATAGTATCCGTCAAAGTGGTCCGAAACGAAACTGCCATACTCAACATTTCGATGTGTGCCTAGAATCCACTCTATGTCTCGATCGCTTACTCGGTACCGGGAATTCTCAATAAATGCTTGCGCAGTTCGAAAATTGAATTTTAAATAGTCATTGGCAACTACATCTTTGCCCATGCGCTTCATCAGGTATGCAACTGACGAAGTTCCGGACATCAAATCTATAGCGCTAGAGAAATCCAAATCATCAAGGACCGACTCGATCCAAGGGAGCAATTTTCGCTTGCTTCCTTGGAATCGCGTGGGCGGCGCCAAATCGCGATTGCGATTTGCGAAATAGTGAAGATCAACGGGCATCGCTTGATTATACGTTCATTCTATTGCGCATCGAGGCGAGAAAATCAGCATAATACATTGGAACAATCGAAAATATCGCGCCAGATATCGATCTCATGGTTGTCTGCTCGGGACCTACGCGGCACTGTTGCCAGTTCTGACAGCAAGACACCTTGGACCATAGATTTGAAGGAATCAACGGACGCGGTCTACCCTCGGCACAGATTCCGGATCTTTCAAGCATACGATAGTGACCCCGCGATACAGGAAGGGCAGCCAAGCGCTGCCGCTGACACGTCCTGCCAAGTCAGCCGGGTGAGACGTAATGGGCTGCCCGAATTTGTTCTCATCACCAGCGGGCGGTACCGCCTTGACCAAGAATTCTATATGACCCTTTGAGTACACGTTGTCGACCCCGCCATCCAATGGTTAAAAACGAGGTAAAGTAATTGCTTGAGCAGATGAAGGATCTGGCCGGACTACGCCCCGGTAGGTTCGGAGTGGCTGCAAGTATCGCACAGGAAGTGCCGGATCGACGCGCGTGAGCGCCAAACTATTGACTCTCCCTCGCGATTCCGGATACTCGACTAGGCTCGGCGGGATCGAGTGGAGGGATTATCAATGATTCTCCGATTTCGCTGTGCGCTCATCGGCAATCTTGCCACTCTGCTTTTCGTTGCCGGCAACGCCTTTGCCGCTCCGAACGAAGAAGTTGTCGATTCTTCGACGCCGACGCTGTCGGCGACCGATGAAGCCGTCCTGTTTCGCCTCGGCAAGGTCTGGGGCTACCTGAAGTACCATCATCCCGTCGTTCGCAAGGGCTGCCTTGACTGGGACGCCGAGTTGCTCGACGCATTGCCGGACTACGTGGCACTCCCGGATGTGCAGGCCGGCAACGATCGACTGGCAAACTGGGTCGACGATCTCGACGCTCGCGAATGCACTCGTCGCGAAGACGACTCGCGCGACGTCCAGTTCGAGATCGACCGTGAATGGCTGACCGACGGCAGCCTGCTTGGCGATCGACTTGCGGAAGCCCTGAACTCGTTCGGCTCCATGAGCGGTCAAGTCGGTCTGCAGTTCTACGTTGCTCAGCAGCCCGGCGTCGGCAAACCGCAGTTTCTGGAAGACCCGCCCTACAAAGACCTGGAAGATATCGACTGGCGATACCGACTGCTCGCGCTGTTTCGCTACTGGAACATTATTGAATACTGGTTCCCGTATCGCGACCAGATCAGCAGCAATTGGGACGACGTGCTGAATGAGTTTATTCCGCGCTTTGTCAACGCAACGTCAAAAGACCACTACGAGCTGGAGTTGATGGCGCTCGTCGCAAAGGTCGAGGATGGCCACGCAAATGTCTGGAGCTTGCTGCACAAGCGGCCGCCGGCCGGTGGTCTGAATGTGCCGGCTCACATACGCTGGGTTGAGGGCCGGCCTGTCGTATGGCGGGTCGGCGACACAGAAGACGACGTCATACAGGGCACGTTCGACCAATTAAAGTTTGGCGATGTAATCCTTGCCATTGACGGCAAGCCGGTCGACGTGCTGATCGACGAATGGAAGCCGTACTACGGCGGCTCCAACGAGCCATCTATCATGCGGGAAATTTGCCGGTCGATGCTGCGCGGTGACGAGACAAGCGTTCGCGTTACCGTCGATCGCGCTGGTGCAGCTACAGAACTGACCGTACGGCGCGACGAGCCGCCGTTCGA
>CAZLNH010000282.1:0-6575 GCA_964560775.1 uncultured Woeseiaceae bacterium
ACCGGGCTCCGACCGCCCTGTTTAGGAGCCGCTGCAGCCACCAGGAATTGGCATGACACTCGAGCCCCTTTTCGTACTGGAAATGATCGGCACCGCCGTCTTTGCCGTCAGCGGCGCGCTGGCTGCCTCGCGTGCCGGCATGGACATATTCGGCTTCTCCGTGCTGGCTCTGATGCCGGCCGTCGGGGGCGGGACATTCCGCGACATCATGCTCGGGCGCTTTCCAGTATTCTGGGTCGAGAACAACAGTTACGTTGCCGTCGCACTTCTCGCCGCGGTCGTCGTTTACTTCTTCGCCGACCGCCCCGGCTTTCGCAAGACCTTGCTGATCTGGATGGACGCCGCCGGCCTCGCACTGTTCGCCGTACTCGGCACCGAAATCGCCCTCGGCATGGGCGTCAGCACTCTGATTGCGGTCATGATGGGTGTCAGTACCGCCGTGTTCGGCGGCATGATTCGCGACATCATCAGCAATGAAATCCCGCTGGTCCTGACCGGCGAGATCTACGCAACGGCCGCCTTCATTGCCTCAATCGCCTACATCATTGCCAGTTACGCCGGTGTCGGCCGCACCTGGGCGCTCGTGGTCGGCGTTGCCGCGGGCTTTGCGGTTCGCGCCGTCAGTATCGTCTTCCACCTGTCGCTACCCAAGTCCACACCGCGCGGATGACTCAAACGTTGAAACGAAAATGCATGACATCCCCTTCCTGGACGATGTACTCCTTCCCCTCGAGCCGCATGCGCCCTGCCTCCTTTGCGCCCTGCTCGCCCTTGCCGGCAATAAAGTCGTCGTAGGCGATGACCTCGGCGCGTATGAATCCTTTCTCAAAGTCCGTATGAATCTCCGCAGCCGCACGCGGGGCGGTGGCGCCAACCCGCGTGGTCCATGCCCGGACTTCCTTGGGTCCGGCGGTGAAAAACGTCTGCAGCCCCAGCAATGAATAGGCCGTGCGAATGACCCGGTTGAGGCCCGGTTCGTCGAGGCCGAGGTCGGCGAGAAATTCGACCTTGTCGGCGTCATCGAGCTGCGCGATCTCCGCCTCGATCGCGGCACAGATGGCAACGACGTGTGCGCCTTCCTCCTGCGCCAGTTTTCTTACGGCGTCGAGATGAGGGTTCGAATCAAAGCCGCCTTCATCGACATTGGCGATGTACATGACGGGCTTGATCGTGATCAGGTGCAGGTCGCGCAACAGCAATCGCTCGTTCTCCGTTACGTCCAGCGAGCGTGCCGGTTTGCCGCTATCGAGATGAGCCTGCAACTTTTTGAGGATATCCCGATAAACCAGCGCCGCTTTCTCGTTGGTTTTTGCGTTCTTTTCGGCCTTGTACAGCTGTCGTTCAACCGATTCGAGGTCGGCCAGCGCCAGTTCGGTGTTGATGACCTCGATGTCGTCGACCGGATTGATCGTGCCCGCCACGTGCGTCACGTCATCGTTTTCAAAACAGCGCACGACGTGTGCAATTGCATTCGTCTCGCGGATATTAGCGAGGAACTGGTTGCCAAGCCCCTCCCCCTTTGACGCACCCGCGACCAGGCCTGCTATATCAACGAACTCCATAGCCGTCGGGATGATCTTTTGCGGATTGACGATCCCGGCCAACGCCGCGAGCCTCGGATCCGGCACCGGTACGACACCGACGTTCGGTTCGATCGTGCAGAACGGGTAGTTCTCGGCCGGTATCTCGGCCGCTGTCAGCGCGTTGAACAGTGTGGACTTGCCGACGTTCGGCAGCCCGACGATGCCACATTTGATTGCCATAGGGGTTTCTTGTCAGTCGTCGTTTCGGGTATGCAGCCTGTTCATCGCCACGGCCAGTCCTTTGTCGGCCAGCAGTGGCATGACGTCAATCGCGTCTGCAATATTCTTTTGTATCGCTGATTCTACGTCACTCGATGCGCGCTTCAGCACGTAGGACGTCACCTGGTCCTTGTCGCCGGGATGACCAACCCCGAGCCTCAGGCGCATGAAGTCCGCGCCGCAATGCCGGATCGTGTCACGCAACCCGTTGTGGCCGCCATGCCCGCCGCCTTTTTTCAGCCGCACGGTGCCCGGCGGCAGGTCGATCTCGTCATGTGCGACGAGCAATTCCGCCGCATTCAGCCGGTAATAGTCGAGCATGCCGCGTATAGGCCCGCCCGACAGGTTCATGTAGCTTTGCGGCTTTGCGAGCCAGACCTCGCTGCCGCCAATCTGCATGCGGCAGATCTCCGCATCGAAGCGCTTGTCGTAGCGAAACGGCTCGCCGGCATCGCGCGCCAGTTCGTCCACAAACCAGAATCCGGCATTGTGCAGCGTTCGCGCGTAACGCTCTTCGGGGTTGCCCAGTCCCGCGATGATCGACAGGTGGCTCGTCATCGATGATTCTCCCTGAATTGTGGCGCATCGCTTTATTCGGCGAAATAAATTTTGGACCTTGCAGCTGCGTGGATCCCGGGAGATCGCCACGCCGCTACGCGGCTCGCGATGACGGCTGGCTACGTGGCTCGCGATGACGGCTGGCTACGCGGCTCGCGATGACGGCTGGCTGCGCGGCTCGCGATGGCGTTACCGCAGAAAAAAGGCCGCGCTCAGGCGGCCTTTTCCCGTGTTGGAAACAACCCGGCGTCAGTCGTCCTTCGACTCGTCGTCTTCCTCGTCAGATACCGTCGGCACCTCCGCCGATTTCTCCTCATCTTCCTCGCCTTCGTCGAGGTCTTCGATCGGAGCGGCCTTGATGATATGAACGGACACAATCGGCTGGTCGTGGCCTTCGCCGTGACTCAGTTCGACCAGTTCGACACCTTCCGGCACCTTGATATCCGAGAGATGCAGCATGTCATCGAGCTCGAGCTTCGAGATATCCACCTCGATGTATTCTGGCAGATACTTCGGCAGACAGATGACCTCGACGTCGTTCATAAGGCGCGATACCGTGCCGCCGCCGTCCTTGACGCCCGGCGCATCATCCTCGCCGACGAAGTGGAGCGGTACGTTCATGCGAATGTCCGCGTCGTCGACAATGCGCTGCAGGTCTATGTGCAAAATCTGGCGTCTCGCCGGGTGGCGCTGGATATCCTTCAGGATCGCAGCCTGGTTCTTGTCGCCGACCTTGATGTTCAGGACGCTGGAATAAAAGGCTTCGTTCTCAAGCTGGCGCAGGACCTTGTTATGGTCGAACGACAGGGCGCGAGGCGGACGGCCGCCGCCGTAGATGATTGCGGGGACTTTGCCTTCGTGACGCAGGCGGCGGCTCGCACCTTTGCCCTGATCCTCACGAAATTCCGCAATCAGATCGAATTGCTGTTTCATTGGGAAACTCCGGTATCTGATTGTTTTGGGTGCCGGTTCCGGCATCCCGATGCGCCCGGACCGCGACCAGTCCGAACGGGGCCGCGCATCATAGCCGAAGGCCCGCGGAGGCACAAGAAATGTCTGGGATATGCGGCTGGCAAGCGAGCCGGCTCAAGGCCTGGTTGACCGTCAGTCGACGTACAGCGAACTAACCGACTCCTCGTCGCTGATACGCCGCATCGTCTCGGCCAGCAGCTCGGCCGTCGACAGCTGCCGGATCTTGGCGCAGGCCGTGGCCTCGGCATTCAGCGGTATCGTGTCGGTTACAACCATCTCGTCTAGCTCCGATGCCGTAATCCGCGATACCGCGGGGCCGGACAGCACCGGGTGCGTAATGTAGGCCACGACCAGCGCAGCGCCGTGCGCCTTCAGGGCACCCGCCGCATGGCACAAAGTGCCGGCGGTATCGACCATGTCGTCGATCAGCACGCAGGTCTTGTCCTGCACGTCGCCAATGATGTTCATGACCTCGGACTGGTTGGCCCGCGAGCGGCGTTTGTCGATGATGACCAGATCCGCGTCGTCGAGGCGCTTTGCCAGCGCCCGGGCCCGTACGACGCCACCTACGTCCGGTGACACGACGACCATGTTCTGGAACTTCTGCTTCCAGACATCGCCGAGCAGCACTGGCGATGCATAGACGTTGTCGACAGCGATGTCGAAAAACCCCTGGATCTGGTCGGCGTGCAGGTCGACGGTCAGCAAACGGTCAACCCCGGCGGTGCCGATCATCTTGGCGACCAGTTTCGCCGTGATGGGCACGCGCGCGGCGCGCGGCCGGCGGTCCTGTCGCGCGAATCCGAAATACGGCACTACGGCGGTGATCCGGGCCGCGGAGGCACGCCGGCAGGCATCGACCATGACCAGCAGTTCCATCAGGTTCTCGGCCGTCGGCGGGCAAGTAGGCTGGATAACGAACGTTTCGCGGCCGCGAATGTTTTCGAGGATTTCGACGTTGATCTCGCCGTCGCTGAAACGCCCGACCTGTGCCTTGGCGAGCGGTACGTGCAGCACTTTCGCAATATCCTGGGCCAGGTCCGGGTGCGCATTCCCCGAGAAAAGTGCCATCGACGCCGGATCTACCACGAATGCCCCTTATTTGTGATTTCTGTCAGCAGGCCTTGCGGCCCGCGCGAAAATGGCTGGGGTGGCAGGATTCGAACCTGCGCATGACGGGATCAAAACCCGTTGCCTTACCACTTGGCTACACCCCAGGCGCAATTGTCCCGACCGCACACGCTGTCCGCCCGGAGTGTGCCACGTGGCGCCCGCATACGGACATCGTCACCTTCTGCCGGCCAACATCCGGCCTCGAGGCCGTGGCACGACCTTTGTGTCGCGCGCAATTGTGAAACGCCCTCCCGGGGGTGTCAACGTGACACGATCCCGGCTCGCATCCGTCACCGGTCTTATCCACGAATCGGGGATGGATCCGGACAGGTGGCGCAAACAATTACGTCAGAAAATCCATCGGTCAATGACCAGCCGGACACGGCTGTCTGCCCTGACGGCCGAGATGCGGCGTGGCATCACCTGGCCGCCGCCCTCGCCGTATGCGCCGATCGTCACGGTCCAGCCGCCCTGCTCCATGTGGCTGAGCAAGCCATCGTCACCGAATTCCGGGTTCGCAGCCAGCGAAGGGTCCGGGATGCCGAGCACCCAGTAGCGGAGGCTCGAAACCGGTATCGCCCAGCCGAAGCGCGCTCGCAGGTCGTATTCAGGATTGTGCAATTCGGTGACAGTGCCGTCTTTTTCCACGACGGTAATATGCTGATCGTTCCCTTTGATCTGCACTGCGCCGGCGCCCAGCGGGCCGCTCAGGCGAGCGTCGAATGCGCCGCGCGTCTGTTGCCAGCGCAAGTTGCCGTTGAACCCGTCGTTGCCGTCGCTTACGGCGATGCGGCCGGAAACCTGCCAGCCCGGCAGGCCGGCCAGTACCCGCTGGCGGGTTTCCCAGTCTTCGAGCACCGGCAGGCGGGCACTCGGCTGGACGGCACAAGCGCCGAGCAGCAAGGACGCCGCGACAATTGCGGTGCGCTTGATGCTACTTTTCGTCGGGGAATACAAGCTCGCGTACTTGCTTCAGCATGTTGTTGTCCGGGTTTTTCTGCTCTGCTTCCTCCAGCACGACTTTCGCCTCGTCGATCCGGTCGAGTTTCCACAAGACCTCAACGACGTGCGCGGCGACTTCCGGGTCTGGCAGCATTTCATAGGCGCGGTTGAGTTCGTGAAGCGCCTGCTCGTACTCACCAAGGCGGTACAGCACCCAGCCGTAACTGTCGATAATAGCCGCACTCTTCGGTTCGAGCTTCAGCGCCTTCCTGATCAGCCGGGCCGCCTCGCGATAGTCATCGGAGGTGTACGTCAGCGTGTAGCCGAGAGCATTCAGCGCCAGCGCGCTGTCCGGCCAGCGGCGCACGGCCTTGCGATATTCCGTGATGGCATCGTCAGCGCGGCCCATGCGGTATAGCACTTCGGCGCGGCTCAGCGCTGCACGCTCGCTGTCCGGCCTGTACGACACGACGCGGTCATAGATCTCGAGGGCTTCGTCGTATTGACCTTCGGATGCCAGCAGCTGCCCCTGTGCCTGGATCATGTCCACCGCGAAACCCGGGTGCTGTTCGCCAAATCGCTGCAGGTGTTCCAGCGCCTTGCCGGTATCGCCGCGCTCAGCGAGGATGCCGCTCGCGCGTCGCTGCGACATGATCGCATTCGGCCCGGCGGTCACCTGCGAATAAAGAGCAAAGGCGCGATCGCGTTCGCCACGATAGTCGGATATGCGGGCGAGGTAATAGAGCGCATCCATCGTATGGCGCCCGCTGCTCAACAGGTCCTGGAAATCCGCCCAGGCCGCATCGAGGTTTTCCTGACGGAAATTGATGATGGCCATCAGCCGCAACGCGTCGGTGCGCGCCGGTTGCTCGAGCAGGATCTGGTTGACCTGGCTCAGCGCGTCGTCGTCACGATCAACCGACAGGTACATGATGGCAAGTTCAAGGCGCGCTTCCGGGTCCGGGTCCGGATCGTCGCCGACGATGCGGGCAGCGTAGTCGATCGCCTTGGCCTCGTCCCCGCCGAGCAGCAACGATCGCGCATACAACAGCTTGGGCCGGATCCATTCGGGCTTTGCGTCGAGGGCCAGTTTGGCACGGCTCGCCGCTTCCTCGTGGTCGCCGGCCTGCAGCGCCAGCACGCCGACAGCATAGTTGGCGTAGGCCGATTTTCGATACGGCCGCGCGA
>CAZLNH010000283.1:0-5084 GCA_964560775.1 uncultured Woeseiaceae bacterium
TGACTGAATGATGGAGCCGGCACCGAGAAAGCCGATGCCGGTAATCACACCCTCGACAATGCGCGTCGGGTCGATCCGCGCCGACGGGTCGCCGGTTGCGGTTGAAAACATGATCTCGTAGCCAACCAGCAGGAACGCCGCGGCGCCCAACCCTACCAGCATGTGAGTGCGCAACCCTGCCGGGCGACCGCGCAACTCGCGCTCGAGTCCGATCAATGAGGCCAGCCCGGCGGCGGCAAGCAGGCGAATCACCATATCCATGACGGGAATTTCGCTTTCCATATACAACTCCTGGTCAGGCTAACGATCAGGCTACTGTACCCGGTATGTCGAGCCAGGATTAGCCTGGCGACTGCGACGCGTCGCCCGTTGCCCGGCTCGTTGCTGGTTGACAGCATCGGACAGGCCCCTTTTTTTCATTCTGGTAATATTTTCGCTGGTTCCGGGCACGAGTAACAGGCGCGCAGCAAGCAAACAGAGGTTATCGATCAACATTCTGGTAATTATCGGGCACCCACGGGCGAACAGCCTGTGTCATGCGCTGGGCGACGCATACGTACTCGGGGCCCGTGCGGCCGGCGCGTCCGTCGAGGTACTGGATCTGCGTCTTCTTGAATTCTCGCGCGACGTCGAAACCGAACAGCTGCAATTCCAGGACACGGACCCGGATATCGAACGATCCCGCGGGCTTGTCACCTGGTCGGATCATCTCGTCTTTATCTATCCAACCTGGTGGGGAACGATGCCCTCACTGATGAAGGGCTTCGTCGATCGCTTGTTGCTGCCCGGCTTCGCCTTCCGGCATGCAGAGAACGCCACCGGCTACGAGGGCCTGCTCGGCGGGCGCAGCGCGCACCTTGTGACCACGATGGACACACCACCTCCGGTTTACCGGATCATTTACCGGTCACCCGGACACAACGCGATGAAGCGGGCGACCCTCGGATTTTGTGGCATCGGGCCAGTGCGGGTTTCAGCGTTCGGCTCCGTGCTGAAATCTGACGCAAAGCAACGCAGCCAATGGCTCGAACAGGCAAGACGGGACGGTCAGATGTTGCACGGTGCCGTACCTACCGTCGTGGATCGCTCGCTGCGGACTCTGCGCGATTGGGTTTCGGCGTTGCGTTTGCAGTTCTATCCCACCACCTGGATGGCATATGCCATCGGCGCTCTCGCGGTGAGTGGCAGTGGTGCGCTGGCGACGCGCACATTCTGGATGGGTTACGCGGTCCTCTTCTTCATCGAAGCCGCCACGGTTTTCACCAACGAAGTGGTCGACTACCCGGCCGACTCCCGGAACACCCGCTACGGGCCATTCAACGGCGGGTCACGCGTCATCGTCGATGACCGCATATCACACTCCAAACTGCGACTGGCGGCGTGGTTTGCGAGCGGCATCGCGGCGGTGCTCGCTACGCTTCTGGCCGTCTATACTGCCGCACCGCCCGGCGCGTCCCTTACGTTACTTGCTGCACTCCTCGTCCTGGCCATCGGTTACACCGCACCGCCGCTCAAGCTCAGCTACAGAACGCTGGGAGAACTG
The DNA here is from genome assembly GCA_964560775.1 of uncultured Woeseiaceae bacterium. Lineage (GTDB taxonomy): Bacteria > Pseudomonadota > Gammaproteobacteria > Steroidobacterales > Woeseiaceae > Woeseia. The sequence continues at coordinate 1,544 of CAZLNH010000283.1, forward strand.
GATGTCGGGTTCACGCACGGCCCCGCCGTGCTGGTGTGTGGCTGGGTTTTCCTGGGCGGGGTGTGGCACGATCCACTGCCGTGGCTGATGGGGCTGCCTGTTGCGCTCGCCATACTACCGTCGATCACGCTGGCAAACATACCCGACAGAGAAGCCGACGCAGCCACCGGAAAGCGCACCATCGCTGTCCGTTTCGGCCAACGGCAGGCAATTGTGGTCGCCATGGTTGCAACAGCCCTTGCGGCAGGGAGCGCGCTCACCTGGCCGTTTCTGGCGGGCATTCCTCGAGGTTACGACGTGGTACCGTGGCTCGCGGTGCCGCACGCGGCATGGTTGCTATCGCTACTTGCACGCAGTCTTCGTGCTGAACGCGTTCCGGCAAACATGATGACATTGATGCTGGCTTCCCTGACTTACGTGCTGTGGTTCCTGCTGCCACCGTTCTTTTCGTTGCTCGCCTGAGGGCTTGGACCATCACGAACCAATGGTGTCGCCCCCGAGCTGTGGCAACACATGACCGGTAATATAGCTGGAGTCCGCGTTGCTGGCGAAGAACACGTAGGCCGGTGCGATCTCCTCCGGCTGTGCAGGTCGCCCCATCGGTGTATCGGCACCGAAACACCTGATTTCGTCGGCTTCACGTTCGGCCGGATTCAAGGGAGTCCAGACGGGACCGGGGGCCACACAATTGACCCGAATACCCTTTTCCACCAGGTTCTGAGCCAGTGACTTGGTAAAGGCATGGATTGCGCCCTTCGTCGATGCATAGTCCAGTAAATGCTTGCTACCCTCGATGCCGGTGATCGAGCCGGTATTGATTATCGAGGAGCCCGGTTTCATTTTTGACGCAGCGAAACGCGCCATGTAGAAATAGCCGAAGATGTTAACCCGGAAAGTATGTTCCCACTGCTCCAGGGAAATGTCTTCGAGACTGTCGCGGTGTTTCTGGTATGCCGCATTGTTGATCAGAATATCGAGTCTGTCGAAACGAGCGATCACGTTGTCGACGGCGGAGCGACAGAATTCCGGGTCGCTTACGTCACCCGGGATTAGCAGCACATTTTGACCGAGTGCCTCGATTTCTTCGCTTATAGCCCGGGCATCGGATTCCTCTTCGGCGAGGTAGACCAGCGCAATATCCGCACCCTCTCGGCCAAACATGAGCGCGACTGCCCGGCCGATTCCTGAGTCTCCCCCCGTTATCAATGCCACCTTGTTACCAAGCTTGCCGGCTGGTTGATAGGCGCCGGCATGATAGCGGGGTTTCGGACTCATCCTGGATTCGAGGCCCGGCTCACTAATCGGCTGGGGCGGAAACGGTGGTTGCGGTTTGGAAGTCATGGGTCCGGCTTTTGCGTCGGGTGTTGTTTGTTGTCGTGTTCATGCCGGTCATCACTGAGCTTGTCGGCATCGATCCTGGTACCGACCTGTTTGCCGAACTTCGACTCCACCGCAAGCATTGCTGCATCGTGTGCGGTGTCGGCCAAATCGCGGGCGGAACCCTCATCACCCATGTGGCATTTCTCCCAGGTCTTGCGATAGATCGCGACGTAAAGCTCCTGTGCCTGCGCTGAAAGTTCCCGCCGGATTTTCTCCGGCAGGTCTGCTGGCGTTTTATATTGCACCGTCATGGGCGGCCTCATTTTGCGCAGGTGGAAAGTGCCGGATCCATTGCTTTGTCCGGCTGCCACGTTCGCCGGGCGATCCGCGGCAGGCCACGGCCTCGCATTCAGCGTAGAACTCCCGCCGGGGAAAGTCACCCCTCTCCCATGCAAATAACGGGCCAGAGCCTGCGCCGCTGGTGGGACGCAGCCACGTCAAACTGTGATAGCCGACACGACCCCCGCCAGCAGGATCTGGCAGCATACGTCAACAGGTGATGACCGCCTGAGACCTGCCGCGGGGGGAAGGTTGGATGCGAATTATACTCGCCGTTTTTCTGGCGTTGATGTGTGTGCCCACTGGTGGCGCGTCTGTCCGGGCGCCCGGCCTTTTAGACCTGGCTGGTATACCGATCCAGGTGTTTGACCTGCAGGATGCCGGGGTGTCAGAGGACTTCCGCGAATTCATGCTGACAGTGCCTATGACCAATGCGAGGCAGGTGCCGCTCGCGTTGATCGACGACATCGTCGCATCACTGACGTTGGTGAAGGCAACCACCCCGGCGACCATGCCATCGTATTTCGTTGCCACTTATATCCAGAAGACGCCGTTTGTTGCCATGGCGGACGCCGACCGGGCGCGGTACCTTGAGCGCTATGGAGAGCCCGTGTACCCGCAACAGGAGTGCGCGGTATTCCTCAACCCGAGCAGTGCCAGCGTCTCTCAATTGCTTGGTACCGCATCAAACCTTCCGGCGCACTATTTCGAGCAGGTCAAGGGCGATGCCCGTTCTTTTGACCGCTTGTTCGCCCTCACCGAAGTTTCACACTGCGGCTTCATCGCGAGAGAGCTCGTTCAGCCGACCGTTCTCCCATCGTCAGTCGAAAAGCACGAGCTGCGCACGATTATCGAAGCGCTGGGGGATTACGAAGCCTCTGTCGTGGTTCGCTCGACCCCGCGTCCCGGCGCCGACGCTGATGAAGTCGATGCACTTTTTGCCGCGCGATTGCTGGCAATGTTTCTGCTGAAGCGGGAGAGCCCCTACACCGCTATCCCGGCCCTGATTCTGGAATACCAACGCAGTGACGCCAGCGAGGTGCATCGCCGCCTCCGCCCGATCATCGGGTCCGTCCGACTGGCGCGCAAGGCCGTCAGGAGCGAACTGAACGCGCACGGCGCAACGAAGACCGACGTCACCCTCGCGACGCTCGAACGCATATTGAAAGAAGCGAACGCGGCCGGCGATCTCACGGTCGACGATCCGTTGGCCGAATCGCTCATTATGGCGCTGCTCTCAGCCATCGAGCTGCTTCAGGGCGACGTGTCCGCGCGCGTATTTCCGGCGTTATCCCCGCAGAGCGACGTGCCGCTGGAACTCCTGACGCTTGGCGGCGCAATCAGTCTCTAAAAGTACCCGTGCCACCAACGGCACATGCAATATTTGCCGCAAGTGCAAAATCTACAATAAAAATCCGCCTGATTCCCCGTCACTTCCCGGCCAAAGGCCAGCATCTCTGTCGTTACATTGACTGGCACAAACCTTGCAGCAGCTAAGGGGGGTGTATCGCACCTGCTTGTGGCAACTATGTGGAGACGATTATGAAGAAGATTATGCTTGCTGTGGCGAGCCTGGCAATGGCCGGCAGCTTGGCGGTTTGCGCCCAGGAACCAGATGAGGACATCATATCCGAGTCGCAACGAGACACCGACCGGTCGATGGATGAACGCCAGCAAGACCCGCAAGACCCGGCGGTCGCGTCCGACTACGACCGGGAAAGGACCCGCAGCGATCCCGCCGACACGCGAGCGAGCCAGCAGAGTCAGGCCGGTGAGAACCCTGACAGCATGGGTATGGGCAATGACTTGTCCGGAATGACCGCGCAAGAGCTCAAAGGCAAGAAAGTGCTGACGCTGACGGGCGAGGAAATAGGTGAGATTG
>CAZLNH010000284.1:0-23381 GCA_964560775.1 uncultured Woeseiaceae bacterium
CGGTATCGGATCGCCGCTCATGACGTAGTGGATCGTTACCATCGTCATGCATGCGCCAATGCCGATGGCTATGGCCGCTACCATCAGGCCGCTCAGGATCGGATTCTGGCGGATGCTGAGCAAGCCGAGCTTCAGGTAATAGCGGAACATTTTGTCTTGCCTCCGTCAGCCGTTCGCGGCATTGGCCAGTGCCAGGCCGGCCTCACTGCTGACGCGTCCGTCGCGCACGGAAATGTTTCGCTGGGCGCGGCTGGCGAGATTTGCTTCGTGCGTCACCATGATGATCGTAGTACCGGCTGCATGGATTTCGTGCAGCAGGTCCATGACGCTCGAGGCCATTTGTGAATCGAGGTTGCCGGTCGGCTCGTCGGCGAGCAGGAAGCGCGGCTCGCCGGCAAGGGCACGCGCGATGGCAACGCGCTGCTGCTGCCCGCCGGAGAGCTGCGATGGAAGGTGCTTGCTGCGCGAGCCGAGGCCTACCATGTCGAGTACATGTTCAATGCGTTTGCGGCGCTCGGCGGCGTTGAAACCGCGGTAGCGGAGCGGTACATCAACGTTGTCGAAGATGTCGAGCTCCGGAATCAGGTTAAAGTTCTGGAATATGAACCCGATTTTTTCGTTGCGAAGTTTCGAGCGTTGCCGGTCATCGAGGCCAGCCACGTCGCGACCGTCGAGCTCGTAGCTGCCACTCGAAAATTCCTCGAGCAGGCCGGCGATATTCAGGAACGTCGTTTTGCCCGAACCGGACGGCCCGGTCACCGATACGAACTCTCCTTCGTCAACCTGCAACGAAAACTCACGCAATGCATGCGTTTCAACGCTGTCGGTACGATACACCTTGGATAATTTCGTCATACGTAGCATCGCGGGGTCTCCTTCGATTGCCTACTGTCAGTTCGTGACGAGCACCGTGTCGGCGCCCTGGAACGGGTCGATACTGGAAATAATGACGCGCTCACCTTCTGTCAGGCCGTCCAGGACCTCGACCGCGGCAAGACTCCGTGCGCCGATAGTAATGCCGCGGCGGCGTGCGATACCTTCGTCGTCAAGCACGTAAGCAATGCGGCCGCCACCGCTGTCAAGAAACTGGCCGCGCGGCAGGAGCAGCACAGACCCAAGCTCCTGCAGCAGGATGCGGGTCGTCAGGCGCTGGTTCTGGCGAATATTGGGCGGTGCCGTGTCGGCAAAGCGCACACGACCGCTGACCTGGTTGGCCACGATCTGCGGCGACACCGCGACGAGCTGTCCCGCATAAACCTGGCCCGCGACGGTGATCTCGGCCGGCATGCCGACGGCAAGGTCATCCGCATAGCTCTCGGGAATTTGCGTTTCGATCTCGAATTGGGACAGGTCAACGACGGCCATGACCGGTGTGTCCCGTGCGACCGCGGCTTTCTGTTCGACCAGGAGGTCGCCGACGATACCGCTGACCGGCGACTGGATCTTCAGATCATCGACCTGGCGTTGCAGGTCTGCTACCAGCAGACGTTGCTGTTGCAACCCGAGTTCGGCCGCACGAATCTCGAACGCGAGGCGCTCGTCGAACAGGTCCGCGTCCGCTATTGCGTGCGCATGTGCCAACTCAGCATTGCTGAGATCGTCCTGGGCTTTTTCATAGTCGAGGACCGAGATGACGGACACGGCACGCGCCTGTTCCGCGCGCCGCATTTCGCGCTGGGCCGCGACCAGGCGCACTTCGGCGAGATCGGCGTCTTTGCGCTTGGCGAGTGCCTGCTGGCGCATGTCGATGCGTTGCCGGTCAACTTCGACGGCTTGTTGTTCCAGCATCGCGACGGCCTGTGCCAGCGTATTTGCCAGGTCGGGACTGTCTACGTCCGCCAGCACCTGCCCTTCTGACACGGTTGCGCCCGCGGTGACCCGCAACGTTATCGTGCCTGCCGCGGGCGCATACAGGGTGGGACGGATCGCGGCGATGACGCGTCCCTGAACCGATACGTCACGCGTCAGGTCGCCACGCTCGACCGTCGCCAGCCGCAGCCGCTCGAGAGGTACCGTGACGGTCGCATCGGCCCACCGCTTGACGGCAGGCACCGCAATCCAGATCAGCGCAAGCAGGAATAGCAGCGCGGCGCTGCCGATGACCGGCCGCCTCCATTTGCTGTGGCTCCGCGCAAGCTGCACGTCCTGAGCCGATGTGTCGGCAATTTTCAGACCCGTTCCCCGTTTCGCATCGAGGCGGTGACGCCCCGCAGTTTGTTCTTGCTGTGTTGGATGCGCGCGCGACGGAAAACGTTGGAATTCAATCGACCGGGGTCCCCCCGGTCGTTGCGAGGCCGCCGCAGGCGGCCGTGGCAATCTCGTTCGTGTTGGCAGAGTCATGGGCGTTACGAGGTCGCCACGTCGCGGCGCTCCTCGCGATGACGGGTGTCAGGGTTCGGCGGTGAAGTGCGAATCGTCGGCGGCTCGTGCATTGATCTGCGGGTCGCCGTCCTGCACCTTCAGGTGCCGGAGTTGCCGGTTTTCATCGAGGGTCATCAGCCACGGATGCCACCGGGTCTCGGACGGACGCTGGTAGTAGCCGGAGACCTGCCAGCCGGTTGGCGTCGGATAAATGTAGGTCTTGCCGATTGCGCGGTTCGTCTGCAGCGGGTCAACAATATCGAGTTCCCTGGACCGGGCGACGTAATTTCTGAGAATGTCGCGTGCGGCGATGACCACGGCCTCTTCCTGCTGCCGCTGAATCGCCGGTTCCGGGTCTGTGACGCGCTGGTACGCGTAAAGCGACAACAGGACACCCACACCAACGGCAACGACGACAGGCAATATGCGGTGATAATTCATTGGCGATTCCGTAGCGGTCAATGATGACGAGCAGTCATGCGATGCCGAGGATTTTGTGCGTCTGCAAGCTCAGCTTCCATTGTGGATGACGCAGGCAATAGTCAATCGCGGCACGTGTGTTTTGCTCGCGCTCGGCGCTGTCCATGGGTTGCAGCAGGAAATGTTCAAACGCAAAGTCCGCGAATCGTTCAGGCTGCGCCTCCGCTTCCTGTTGTGGATAGACGAGCTTCAGTTCGTGGCCACTACACTGTACGACCTCGGCCCCGGCTTTGGGGCTGACACAGATCCAGTCGATGCCCGGTGGTGCCGGCAGTGTGCCGTTCGTTTCGATGGCGACTTCGAAGCCCCGGGCATGCAGGGCCTCGATAACGTCGGCGTTGAGCTGCAACAGGGGTTCGCCGCCGGTGCAGACAACATAGGGTTTCGAATTGCCGTCGCCTGCAGGCCAGTGCGCCGCGACAGCGTCCGCGAGGTCGGCCGCCGTGCTGAACTTGCCGCCGCCGGGACCGCCGGTCCCGACGAACTGCGTGTCGCAGAAACGGCATACGGCGCTACCGCGGTCCTTTTCGCGTCCGCTCCACAGATTGCAGCCGGCAAAGCGCAGGAACACGGCCGGGCGGCCGGTGCGGACGCCCTCGCCCTGCAACGTGTAATACATTTCGCGGACTGACCAGGTCATGCGGCGAGCAATGGATCGGCGATGCCAGCTTCGGCGAATCCTTTTGCCCGCAGTACGCAGGCCGGGCACAGCCCGCACGGCGGCCGCGTACCCATGTAACAGGTATGGGTCAGTGCCATGGCATCCAGCGCACCGAGCGATTGGGCAAGCAGCACCGTGTCCTTTTTGGACAGGTCCATCAGCGGTGTATGCAACTCAACGTTGCTTTCCATCCCGAGCCTCAGGGCCTGCTGTAGCGCGGCTAGCGTTTCGCGACGGCAATCCGGGTAGCCGCTGTAGTCCGTTTGCGCTACACCGGTCACGATATGGTCGATCCCGTTCTGCCAGGCATAGGCAGCGGCCGCGGTGAGGAAAAGCAGGTTGCGGCCGGGTACAAACGAATTCGGCAGCCCGGACCCACGGCCGTCATCGTCGCGAATGGCCATCGATTCGTCGGTCAATGAATTACCACCCAGTGCGGCAAGTGTGTCCAGGGGCAGCACGGTATTGCGCACACCGGCCCGCCGGGCGATTCGAGCAGCACAATCTATTTCGATGCGGTGGCGCTGGCCGTAATCGAAAGTCAGTGTCTCGACCTTGCCGAAGCGGGCTAATGCCCAGTACAGGCATGTCGTCGAGTCCTGTCCACCTGACAGTACCACTAGCCCCTTTGTTTTTGTCATGGGTGAATCCGTCAGCGAAACAGGTCTTCGGCCTTGTGTAACTGCGGATCCACCGCGGGTTCGTCGGCCTCACCGTCACCAAACATTGCGGCCAGCTTCTGCCGTGCGTCGGCCACGGCCGCCGCGCGGCTCGCATCAAATACGCCCATGGCAGGCTGGAACCAGTCACAGAAATTGCTGCGTTCCTTTTCCTTGACGTCTTCCGCGCCGTCTTCGCGGCATTGCCGCGGCACGACCGGGTCGTAGCACTTGCACATCCGGCAAACATGCATGTCTGCCGAGCATGACGGGCATTGGTCGCGCCGCGACAACGGCAGGGTCAGCACTTCGAGCGAGGCGCCGCAACGGTAGCACAGTAGTTGCTCGGACATGACCGGACCCTACAAACAGTCACAACAGAACGCAAAACGGATTATACCGGCCGGTATCCACATCACGCAGGGCGATGCATCCGCGGTACGATGACAATTGCCGAGGCCGAACTCATACATTGTTGGACCGGCGCCCGGCCGATAATAGAAAAGACATTATCAATAATTAATAAACCATTGTTAAATAAAATGAAAACACGCCACGACTTCACGCTGTGCCGGGCACTCGCATGGTTATTCAGCCTGCTCGCGCTCGCCGCATGCGCCGCGACACCGCCATTGAACAGCGAGCGCATCGCGGCCACGTTCGGCAGCTACAACGTGCGCGTGCTCGACGCGACAGCCGAGCGGCGTATCTCAAGCCTCGAAAGCATCGAGGACGGCCGGCCGGTGACGCGCACGCTGGCAATTGTCACGTTCGAACCGGGTGCGGCAGCCGCCATTGCCGGCCTGCACGCACGGATCGTGGACGGCGCATCGATCGGTGCGACGTTCCGCAATGCCGGCTGGGTTATCGACAAGCCGTTGATCGGTATTGATGAGGTCCGTATCCCGCAGTCGTCGCTGGCAATGGCGACGCTGATGAACGTCTCCGTGCCATTTACTGCCGGACTGCACGCCTATCGTTTCAATATCACTAAGGGTGACGCCAGTGTCCGTTACGCGACCATCATCGAAGTTCATCATCCGGCCTATTTGTCGGTTGCCGACCTGGAACGGATATATAGCGGGACAACGCAGCAGGCAGCGACCGCCCGCTTCAAACTGGACGCGCTGGCCGCCATGGAACGCCTTGCTTCGCGATTGGCGCCCTGACTGTTTCGGTCTGCATTTCGCACGGACAACGGCCGCCCATGCGAGGAACCGGGGATGGATGCTTCATGCGTCGCATTCGCCCTGACCTCGGCGGCAGTCCCGCTCGCAAAGTACATCATGAAGCATGCGTGTATGCAGGCCCCGATACCGGTGCAGGCGGCCGGCCGCGCCGGTAAAGCCATCCAGAACCTGGCGCCATGAAAGCCGGTTGAAGCCTGCGAGCCTGTCGGCGGCGTCTTCCAGAATGCGAGTCCTGGCAGCCGGTGCCAGTCGTTCTTCGCAGTTGCAGCTTTGTGGTTTCATCTCATCCTCCCGCCCGCTTCCGGGCATCCAGGGGGTTGACGATACGCCGTCGCTGCAGCTATAACAGATCCAGTTTTTTCAATATGTGATATGTACAGTTATGCTGGCCATCGACAAGTCCAACGGCGAGTTTCTCTACCGCCAGGTTATCGACCTGATCGCGGATAATATCGAGTCCGGGACGTTGCGCCCGGGAGACCGGCTGCCGTCGCTAAGGCGCATGAGCGGGCAGATTGGAGTAAGTATCCCGACCGTCCGCCAGGCCTATATCGAGTTGGAGCGGCAACGCCGCGTGGAATCACGGCCGCAGTCGGGCTTTTACGTCCGCGGCGTGTCCGGCAATGCACTGGTGCGCCCGGCGCCCCGCTTTGGCCGCGGTCCCGGCCTTGTGACCGCCAAATGCCGTACGTTGATCGAACGCGTCTATGATGGTTTGTTCAGCAACGACCATGTTCCCCTGGGTATCGCGAATCCGACCATGGCGAAACCAGCGGCGAAAAGTCTGCACCGCACGATGAAGCGCCTGATGAGCCGAGCCGAAGGGCGCAACCTCGGTTACGCGCCGACGCTCGGTGACATCGGACTGCGACGGCAGATCGCATACCGGTATCTCGATACCGTCGGCGGCAAGGTCGATATCGATCAGATCTGCATTACCAACGGCGGCCAGGAAGCGTTGATGCTGGCACTCAAAGCCGTCGCTACGGCCGGAGACGTCATTGCCATCGAGTCGCCCACCTATCATGGGCTGATCGAATTGATCGACAGCCTGGGGATGCTGGCTATCGAGGTGGAAACCTGCCCCGAGGAAGGCGTCATGCCAGCGGCACTCGAAAAGATCCTTGAGGCGCATCCGGTCAAAGCCTGCATGTTTTCTACGACGCTGGCCAATCCACTGGGCGTGACAATGCCGGACACGAAACGGCAGGAACTCGTGGAGCTGCTCGACTACCACAATGTCACGCTGATCGAGGACGACGTCTACGGGGACCTCCGCTTTGACGGGATACGGCCGAAACCGGCGGCGTTCAGTTCACGCAGCGGTCGCGTACTCACGATAGGCTCCTTTTCCAAGACAGCAGCGCCCGGCTATCGTATCGGCTGGGTTCTGGCCGGGCGCCATGTTGGCCAGGTTGAACGGTTGAAGCGCTCGTTTTCGTGCTCTTCGGGCCTGTTGCAGCAGCTGACGCTCTGCGAGTTTCTCGCCAGTGGTGATTACGACCGCTACCTCAACGCGCTGCGCCCCATCCTGAAATGTAATGCCGAGCGCATGATGTCCATGGTGGCGCGGCACTTCCCGCCGGAGACTCGCACATCGATGCCGGTCGGCGGGTCAGTGCTGTGGCTGGAGTTGCCAGGTGACATCGACTCCGAATGGCTTTTCAATCACGCCATCAGTCATGGCATCAGCATCGCACCGGGGTTGATCTTTGCGCCCTGCAGCCGCTACAAGCATTGTATCCGCCTGAGTTTCGGGCATGCCTGGACCGGGGAAATCGAGAACGCGCTGCGCTGGCTGGGCCGCGCTGTAACCGCCGCATTGTAGTTTGGGGCGATATCACGGGGCGCGGTCGAGTATGCCACTTGCCCACCAGGAAAAGTGGTTCGACCCTTTTTGTGGCCTTAAGCCACTGTTTTTCATTAATTTAGTAGTGCGAAAGCAGGGGCCGCAGGTCCCTTAAGGGGCGGTTCAGGTTAGACTGCGTACCCTTGCTCACAGTATCCATTATTGTGCGCACGGTGCGCTCACGGGAGATCACGATGAAAACCCGAATTCTTGCTGCCCGACGACCGCAGTACCTGCTGCTTGCCGCCGCATTGCTCCTTTTTGCGGGCGGTGTTGCATTGGCGCAGGTTCCTGTCGATGAAGACGGCAACCCGATCGGCAGCAGCGCACCGGTGACCGACGCCGGTGAGGCAGCGCCGTTATTGTCGGCCGGAGAACTCGAGGCGCTCGTCGGCCCGATCGCCCTGTACCCGGATGATCTGCTGGCGATTGTCCTGCCTGCGTCGACCTTTCCGCTCGAGATCGTCCAGGCAGCACGCTTTCTCGACGACCTCGAAAATGACAGTTCACTGAAGCCCGATGAGTCGTGGGACGAATCGATCGTCGCCCTTCTGAACTACCCGGAAGTCGTGCGCATGATGAACGACGACATTGACTGGACGTGGCAGCTGGGCGAAGCCGTTGTTGCGCAGCAGACCGACGTCGTGGCTGCCGTCGAATCGTTCCGGGACCGCGCGTACGCGGCCGGCAATCTGAAGAGCGACGAGTACCAGACCGTCAGGACCGACGATGACGTCATCCAGATCGAGCCGGTCAGCGACGACGTCATCTATGTGCCCTACTATGAGCCCGAGCAGGTCGTTGTCTACCAGCCGCGGCCTGTCTATTACTATTATCCGCGATCGTATCCCGTCTACTACTACCCGTATCCGGCAGGTTACAACTTCGGCTACGACCACTTCTGGGGTGTGACGACGGCGTTCTCGATAGGCTGGACCAGCCACCACCTGCGCGTCTACCACCACAGCTTTCACGGGCATCCGTACTTTGGCCACAGCTACTACGGCCACTACTGGCGCCAGCCGTCGATCAACATTTTTAACAACTATTACGGCAATTACGGCTACAGCCGGCTGGAAGACCGCTATCGCTACGGCAGCTATTGGCGTCCCCGCTCCTACGGCGGTGCCCGGCCCGGCCATTACGAGGCGCGTTCACGCTATTACAGCAACCGGCGCTCGAGCAGTTCCTCCGACGGCTATGCGGACGATCGCGATCGCCGTCACGACTCACGACAAAGCGGCGCGGTAAATACGCGGTCGGGCCTGACGACCAATCGTCGTGACATTGGTACGTCGGCAGAGCGGCGCAGCCGCGACAATGCGCCGGTTCGCTTCCGCAGCCGCGATGGTGCCGCGTCCGCGACCGGTGAGCGACGGGCGGTCAACCGCACGGCACCCGCCGATGCGGCAAGCCAGCGGCGCGACAGTACAGACAGTGCCATCGGGCGACGAACGCCAGCAACGGTACGGCAAAACGCGCGTGACAATGGCTCGGATCGTGCGATTCGTTTTCGCGAACGCAACAATACCGCCGCGGCACAGTCCAGGCGGGCCACCGGCAACGACGCTGCACGCCAGGCACCAGCCACCGTTGAACGCCGTGCATCGCCATCACGTCCATCGACAGCGCGCACGGCGCCTGCGGTAAGGCGTTCTGCACCGGACACCGATCGCCGCGCTACCTCTGCGCCGCGTACCGCACCTCAGCCGGCACGGCGTTCTGCACCGACCCTGCAACGTTCAGCACCGTCGGTGCGGCGCTCTGCCCCGCAGGTGCAGCGCTCGGCTCCGGCCGCGCAGCGTGCAGCCCCGACTGTACGGCGGTCATCGCCGCAAGTGCAGCGCTCGGCCCCGACCGTGCGGCGTTCAGCACCAACGACGCGTAGTAGCTCCGCACCTGCCCCCAGGCGCCAGTCGTCATCGGTAAGTCGCAGTACAAGCCAGGACCGCAGTTCACGGCGAAATCGCGACTAGAACTGCGCGTTCTAAAGTCGAACGGCGATTCCTTAAGTTTGCGACGGGCACTGAGTAGCACCGGTACCCCCTGCCGGGAGTCCTTTGGTGGAAATAAAGCGGACCGAAGGGAGCCAATCCTCCAAAGGGCTCCCGGCAGGGGGTACCGGTGCGGCCGGGCTCTCCTGGAAGCAAAGCGAGCCGCAGTGAGCCATTCCACTATGGTCACCCCGCAGCCGAAGCCGGTGCGAATCCAAAGCACCGGCCATTGATATCAGCGGCTGTTCCCGACCCTCAACGACTGTCACTTTCCCCTGTTGAATCCGGTTCGCCCACATCCCCACCGTTCTGGTCACCGACCACGCCCTCGTCCATTCTGTTTCGTGCGGATGAAGTCTCGGACGTCAGTTCCCACGCGATATAGGCGATTGCACCGCAAAGTACGAGTGCAAGGAAAATAATGATCAGTGAGAGGAGATTCATCGCCCGGTAATAATAGCACCGGAGATGAGCGTGGCGGTTCAGGCCGGTATGCGTACCACGAAACGAGCACCGTCCCGGCACTCCTGATCCAGCGTCAGCGAGCCGCCATGCGCCTTGGCCACGAGCGTAGCAAGGTACAGTCCCAGCCCGCTGCCGCCGGTTTGCCGGGCCCTCGACGGGTCGCCGCGAAAGAACGGCTCACCGATAAATTCGCGTTGCGCCTCGGGAATGCCAGGTCCACGATCCTGCACGGCAAAGACCATTTCGTGAAGAAGGAGGTCAACGGAGATCTGGACTGAGCCAGCGTCGTCGGTGGAATAACGCAACGCGTTGCTGAGCAGGTTTTTCAGCAGCAGGATAATGCGGGCTTCGTCAATCTCAACAGGCCGCTGCACACCAGTGAACTCGACCTTTATACGCGCGCGGTCACGCTCGAAAAAGTCATCAACCAGGTTTGCGACAAGATGGCGTATGTTGCATTCCGTACGGTGAAGCGTTGCATGCCTGCTATTCAGGCGTTCGGCTTCGATCAGGGTAACGATCACGCGCTCCATTTCTGCAACGTCACTTTGCATTCCGGCGGCATCAGAGCTGTCGGCACTGCTTTTCGGAGCGTCCATCAGTTCGATGGCAAGACGCATGCGTGACAACGGTGAGCGCAACTCGTGGCTGATGCCAAGCAGTAGTTGCCGTTTTGCATCAAGCATGCCCTGCACATCTGCGGCCATGGCATTGATGTCACGTGCGAGGTCGCCGAGCTGATCTTGCCGCACGTCCGTAATGCGGTGGTCAAAGTGGCCCTGACCAATGAGTTCCGCGCCATGGCGGATTGCGGCAACTGGCCGGAACAGCCAGCGGACGGCAAGGTAGGCAAGCAATACCAGCGACAGGCCTATGCCGACAATAATCGGAGTCAGGCTGCGGCGAGTGACCGGATCCGATATTCTCGGTGTAGAAACAATGATCGAGTGGTCCCCACGCCCGATACGCAAATAGCGGCGTTGATCCAGTTCCGCGAAGCTCGCCCCTTGAAGCGTTCCCAACCATGAACCGGCCGTATCACTGATTATCTGGCCTGATCCGAATGTCAATTCGGAGATTTGCGGAAATTCGACGTCCGACGCCCAGTTGATGTCCGGACCAACGATGCGTATATCAACCGGCACCTTTTCGGTTATGGCAATGGCGCGCTCTATCCGCGGCGGGTCGCCGATATCGTCCAGCACGTACTCGATATGCAGCGACAAATGGCTGCTGACGAGATCACGCAGTTCATCAGTGCTGTACACCCACTGCAGGGCGGCAATGGCGAAATAGACGAATGATGCGGCCAGCGTAAGAAAAATGACGAGCAGGCGGAACGACAGCGAACTCGACAGGCGCTTAAGCATTAGCCACCGGTCGACCAACGAACAGATATCCCCGGCCCCAGATAGTCTGTATGAAACGCGCCGGTTTGCCGGGATCGCCCAGCTTATGCCGCAAACGACTGATCATGATGTCCACAGCCCGTGTCAGTATTGCCGCGTCGATGCCGCGTAACTCTGACAGGATCTCGTCGCGCGACAGTTTTTTGCCGGCGTTTCGGGCCAGCGTCAGCAGCAACTCGTATTCCATTGAGGTCAGGTCAATCGCCTGACCGTCGACCGCCACCGTGCGCGCGCCGCGGTCGATTTCGATTCCCTCGAATCGCAATACACCTTGCTCGTTTGGCTGGGCTTCGACGCGCCGCAAAATGGTCTGGATACGGGCGACAAGTTCACGCGGTTCAAACGGCTTGGGCATGTAGTCGTCGGCGCCAAGCTCGAGGCCTGATACCCGGTCGATGACGTCACCACGCGCGGTCAGCATGATGATGGGAATATTGCTCGTCTTCCTGACTTCGCGGCAGATATCGAAACCATCGAGTCCAGGCAGCATGATATCGAGCAACAACAGGTCGTAATCGGCGGCGCCGAGCTTGCGGAGCCCCTCATTCGCCTCGCCCGCGCAATCCAGTTTGATCCCGAAGCGGTCGAAATAGCTTTTGAGCAGCCGGGAATGGCGCTCATCATCATCTATCAGCAGTACGCGTGTCATGGCGCAATCATAGCCCCAAGTTGCAGGCCCGGTCGCTGTCGATCAAGCCGTAGTTACGGCCTGAAACAGATGGTTACCGACTCGATACCCTTGGATCTTGAGCTCCGGGCAGCATAACGATCAGCAGCGCCGCACGCGACCCCGCGCGAGGCGCTGTGACACGACTGACGCCTCCTTCCCAAAACAGGTGTGTCTCCTTCCTGCCCCGATCCGACTGGATCGGGGTTTTTTTGGCCTGCAACGGCAATTTTCCGGCGAGCCGCCCGCCGGCCAACGTCCGGGGCGAACTGCGGCAGGAATTTCCCTATACTCTGGGCTCGTTTGACCGGGTCAGGCGTGTGCACGACAGTAGCCGCAGTCCGTTCGGCTTCCATCGTGCAGACTTCCGGACCCGCACCGACCCTGGGGAATCTGTATGACCGCACGACTTTATTTCGCCGCTATTGCCCTTTCTAGCCTGAGCCTTGTCGCTTGCGGCCCGCAATCCGAGCCGGAGCCGCCGGCTGACGAGGCCCCGGCCGCCGCTCCCGCCCCACCGGTCGATGCCGGCGCACGCGCCGCGGAGCTTGCGCAGGCGTTCATCATCGCCGATGGTCACGTCGACGTCCCGTACCGCATCGAGGATGAATGGGAGGACGTTTCCGTATCGACCGACGGCGGTGATTTCGACTATCCGAGGGCTGTCGCCGGCGGCCTGAACGCACCATTCATGTCAATCTATACGCCCGCGTCCCTGGAAGCCGAAGGCGGCTCGCGCGAGCTGGCAGAAAAGCTGATCGATTTGGTCAATCGCATGGTGGACGAGTCACCCGACAAATTTGCCATTGCGCTGTCGCCGGCCGACGTGCAGGCGCAGTTTGCGCAAGGCCTGATCTCGCTGCCGATGGGTATGGAGAACGGCTCGCCGATCGAGGGCGACCTTGACAACGTCCGCTATTTCTATGACCGCGGAATCCGTTACATCACGCTGGCCCACGGCCTTTCGAATCACCTTTCGGATTCTTCCTACGACGACAACAAACGCTGGGGCGGGCTCAGTGAGTTTGGCATGGATGTCGTTCGCGAGATGAACCGGCTGGGCATCATTGTCGATGTCAGCCATATCTCCGACGAAGCATTCTGGGATGTCATGGAACTGACCGACGTTCCCGTTATCGCGTCGCATTCGTCTGCGCGGCACTTTACGCCGGGCTGGGAACGTAATATGAGCGATGACATGATCAAGCGGCTGGCCGAGGAAGACGGTTTGATCATGATCAATTTCGGATCTGCGTTTATCTCCGGGGAAGCCCGCCAGTACGGCAGCGACCGTGGGGATGCCTATGACGCCTGGCTCGAGGAACAAGGTGTCGAAGGCTCGGACGAGCGCGAGGAAGAGTTCTATGAAATCTATGCAGAGACTCATGGTCCCTACCCGTTCGCCACACTCGAGCAGACACTCGACCATTTCGATCATGTTATTGAACTGACCGGGAGTGTGGACCATGTTGGTATCGGTTCGGACTATGACGGTGTTGGTGACACGCTGCCGGTCGGATTGAAAGACGTCTCCACGTATCCCAATCTTGTCGAAGGATTCATCGAGCGCGGCTATAGCGAAGACGATATTCGCAAGATTCTCGGTGCCAACCTGTTGCGCGTGTGGCGCGAGGTCGAAGCGGGAGCCGGCGAATGAGTATTAATCTGCATCGTGCGAACTGGATTGCCATTGCCCTGCTGGCATTTCTCATTGGATGTTCTGCTGACCAGAATGAGGAGACGGCAACAGCCGACTACGACGTCATCATCCGCGGCGGCACGGTCTACGATGGTCTCGGAGGTGATCCCTGGGTTGGTGACGTCGCCATCAAGGACGAATATATAGCCGCTCTTGGCGATATCGGCGACGCAACCGGCGTCGTGGAAGTGGACGCTGCCGGCAAGGCGGTGTCGCCGGGATTCATCAACATGCTGTCCTGGGCCACGGTTTCCCTGCTTGAGGACGGTCGTGCGATGAGTGACATACACCAGGGCGTCACGCTCGAGATCATGGGTGAAGGCATGTCAATGGGTCCCCTGACGCCTGCCATGAAGGACGAGCTGCGGGCACGCCAGGGCGACATCCAGTACGATATCGCGTGGACGACCCTTGATGAATATCTCGAGCATCTTGTTGCGCGTGGCATCTCAACCAATGTCGCCTCCTATATCGGTGCAGCGACCTTGCGCATCCACGAAGTGGGATACGACAATCGCCCGCCGACCGAGGCAGAGCTCGCGCGCATGCAGGAGCTGGTCCGCGAAGCGATGCAGGATGGCGCACTGGGCGTTGGTTCATCACTGATTTACGCCCCGGGCAACTTTGCCGACACGGACGAACTCGTGGCTTTGGTCGATGCCGCCAGTGAGTATGACGGCCGTTACATTTCGCACATTCGTTCGGAAGGCAACCAGCTTGAAGAGGGTGTCCAGGAACTGATCAAGATAGCGAGCCTCACCGGCGCGCCGTCGGAGATCTACCACCTCAAGGCGGCCGGCCGCTCAAACTGGTACAAACTCGACAACGTATTTGCCATGGTCGAAGCCGCGCGTGACGCCGGTCTTCGTATCAGCGCCGACATGTATACGTATAATGCCGGCGCCACGGGCCTCGATGCGACAATGCCGTTGTGGGTCCAGGAAGGTGGTCACGATGCATGGGTCGAGCGTTTGCAGGACCCGGAGATCCGCCAGCGCGTGGTCGCCGAAATGCACGAGGATTCCAATGAGTGGGAAAACTTCTTTGTGCAGGCCGGACCCGAGAACATTATTCTGCTCGGTTTTCGCAATGAAGCACTACGGCCGTTGATCGGCAAGACGTTGCAGGAGGTCGCCGACGAACGCAACGAAGATCCGGCCGAGACGGCGATTGATCTTGTCATCGAAGACGATAGCCGGGTCGACGCCGCCTTTGTGTTGATGTCAGAGCACAACGTCACGCGTAAGGTCGCGAAGCCCTGGGTCAGTTTCGGATCCGATGCCGGCGCGCCTGCCGCCGAAGGGGTATTTCTCAATTCGAGCCCGCACCCGCGCGCCTACGGCACTTTTGCGAGAGTGCTGGGCAAATACGTCCGTAACGAGCAGGTCGTGTCGCTCCAGGAAGCCATACGGCGCATGACGTCCCTCCCCGCCTACAATACCGGCATTCGGCAGCGTGGCGCGCTGTCGGAAAACTATTTTGCCGATGTGGTCGTTTTCGATCCCGACGAGGTCATGGATCACGCGACATTTGCGGAGCCGCATCAGTACGCCACCGGCGTCGAGCATGTTTTTGTGAATGGCGTGCAGGTCCTGAAAGAGGGTGAACACACCGGCGCCACTCCCGGACAAGTCGTGCGCGGACCGGGCTGGCGAGGCTGGCCCGGGAATTCGCCCTGAGTACGCGCTAGTGGCGCCTACTTAAGCTCCGCACCGCTACATACGTACTACAGTAAGTGGCATCTGCGCTCGTCAGAACGTGAACGGTCGTTTGTCCGGCCCGCCATCCTCGGGAAGGTAACGCGCCCGTAGCCGCGCCTGTTTGGCGGGTGGGTACTCCTCGACAATTACACGCCGCACATGATTGGCGGCAACGAGCAGCTGGTCGTGAGCGATTTTTTTCAGTGCCGCTGCATCTTCGAGCTTTTCGTGTGTTTCCTGCAGCACGCGCGGTTTGACGGCTTCGGCGCGTCGTTCGAGTGCACTGACGCGACTTTTCAGGCTGTCTTCACGACGCACCGCCTTGCCGTACGCGGCACGGGCATGCCGCAATCCGGCGAGCTTTGCACGCAATTGCGCATGCGCGGCTCTGCTGTACAGTCCGCGGGCCGCTGCTATAAATGCCGGGATAACGAGCACCGCCGCAACAGCCAGGCCCCAGTTGCTTCTGAGCCAGTCGGTGTCCACGGCAGGATGCCCGTCCGGATTACTCGAGGGGCTTGGTCGAAGGCCAGTCGTCGTCAAACGGGAACGGCCGTTCATCGGTATTGAACGTCAGGTACCGCACCAACTGGTAGGTATAAGTTGCAAGCGACTGGCCGGCTGCCGACAGGCGCTCGTTAACTTGCCCCGTGAACAACAGCCAGAAAAACTGCAGAGCAACGACCACCAGGACTACCAGCCGCGATACGCCGTAGAGTACGCAGAAAATCACGATGTACAGGAGCCGCATCCAGGTCGATTTCGACTTGATATTCTCCTCGACGTCGCCGTCCCTGGTGTCGTCATCGCTTACATGATCGCGCGGTTCTTCGTTCATTGGCTAAACCCCCGAATTTCAATCTTTGGCCAGCAGGCTACAGAAAAATGCCGCTGTTACACAAACGCGGAGCCTCCCTGAGTGCCGCGGAAGTCGCGATCGGTCTGCAAGAGTAACGGCGGTCCGGTCTGCGGCGCCTATTGTACCGCGAAGTACCGGTATGCGATGAAAGCGGCAGCCACCACCAGCAGCGTGACGATGAGCCGGGTATTGATCGGGTTATAGTCGCGCATGACAGCCTGCCGCGGCGGCCGCGGAGCGAGTCGCGCCGCAGCGCGGTCGACGACAACCTTGGCGTTTGCCAATCCCATGCCGGTCGATTCCCGCAGAAGCTTGATGGCGACGACCTTGCGTCCCTCTTTTATCGCCTGCGTGACCTCGGGTGGCAGATCGTTCTCCGTTATTATAATTTCTTTCATCTTGCGGATGTTACCGACGTGGCAGTAAGGACCGCGCAATATTACAAAAGACAGCCATAGCAGTGCACGTTCCAGTTCTCATTTTCCGTTGCAGGCACGAGCATCAACAACCAAATACGGCAGCTACCCGGTTGATTGACAGGCGTGTCAACTGTCTCGCAATCGGGTCCCTGGACCAGCTTGATACTGTCAAGCCCGCAGGCATTTTGGTAGCCTTCCGGCTTTCCGTCACCCGCCCGCTCGCGGGCCAGGTCCGTCAGTACAGCGGGGCGCGCACGGCGTACGTGTCGGTATCACGGCCTTTTTGACAGATCACTGGAGCTCTAAATGACCAATCGGGTATTGCTTGTCCTGTTGCCACTGCTGGTGGTCGCCGGTTGCGGCGAGCCGGAGCCGGAAATGGACACCGCCGATTCCTGGGCCAGCCGCTATCAGCCGTTGCCGTCAGAGCCGACGTTGCTTCAGGGTGCAACCGTATTGACCGGCACCGGCGAACGCCTTGACGGTGCCGATGTGCTGATGAAAGACGGCCGAATCGCCGCTATCGGAAACGGCCTTGACACCGGAGATGTCGACGTCGTGGACGCCCGCGGGTTGTGGCTGACACCGGGCATCATCGACGTTCATTCGCACCTGGGTGTATACCCGAGCCCGGGCGTGGACGCGCATTCCGACGGCAATGAAATGTCTGCACCCAATACGGCTGACGTCTGGGCCGAACACAGCGTCTGGCCGCAGGATCCCGGGTTCATTACGGCACTGGCCGGTGGTGTGACGTCACTGCAAATACTGCCGGGGTCGGCGAACCTGTTCGGCGGCCGCAGCGTTACCGTAAAAAACGTTCCAGGCAAGGCCGTAGCCGATATGAAATTCCCCGGCGCGCCCTATGGCCTGAAAATGGCCTGCGGCGAGAATCCGAAGCGGGTCTATGGCAGCCGCGGCATGGCGCCATCAACACGAATGGGCAATGTTGCCGGATATCGAAGTGCCTGGATCGCCGCGGCGGACTATCGCGACAAGCAACTGGCGGCTGAAGACGGCGAAGGCGAAGCGCCGATCCGCGACCTGAAACTCGAAACGCTCGCCGGCGTACTCGACGGTGACATTCTTGTACACAATCACTGTTACCGTGCCGACGAAATGGCCGTCATGCTGCAGATCGCGA
Source organism: uncultured Woeseiaceae bacterium (assembly GCA_964560775.1). Taxonomy (GTDB): domain Bacteria; phylum Pseudomonadota; class Gammaproteobacteria; order Steroidobacterales; family Woeseiaceae; genus Woeseia. The sequence continues at coordinate 17,557 of CAZLNH010000284.1, forward strand.
ACGAATTCAACTACGACGTGACGGCCTTCCACCATGCGGTTGAAGCCTACAAAATTCCCGAACTGCTGGCCGAAAGCGATACCTGCGCTGCTGTCTGGGCGGACTGGTGGGGATTCAAGATGGAGGCATACGACGGTATTCGGGAAAACGCCGCAATCGTCGATCACGCCGGAGCCTGCGCGATCATTCACTCCGATGATGAACGGGGAATACAGCGACTGAACCAGGAAACGGCCAAAGTCATGGGTGCCGCGGCAGGAGCCGGCATCGATATCCCGCCCGAACAGGCGATACGCTGGATTACGAGCAATGCTGCAAAATCGCTCGGCATCCTTGAGCAGACCGGCACGATCGAGACCGGCAAGATGGCGGATGTGACGTTGTGGAGCGGAGATCCGTTCAGTGTCTATACGACGGCAGAACGTGTCTATATTGATGGTGCGCTTGCCTACGACCGGCAGAACCCGGAAGCGAATCCGGTTACTGATTTCAGCCTGGGTACATCCGCTTCCCACGGAGGTGTGAAATGAGCGTGCGTTACCTGATCCTCTGCTGCTGCGTGGTGCTGACCACCGCGGAAGCGCAAACGATTGCCATTACCGGTGCCCGCGTCCATACCGTTGCGGAAGCCGGCACGATAGACGACGCCACCATTCTGATAACGGACGGACGCATTACTGCGGTGGGCCGCAATGTGGCGGTTCCATCCGACGCACAACGCATCGATGCCGAGGGCCAGCGTGTAACGCCCGGGCTGTTTACACCAATCGGCCAGATCGGGTTGGTGGAAGTCAGCGCGGTTGCCGGCACTGTCGATTACATTCAGCGCGGTGATGCATTTTCGGCGAGCTTTGATATCGCGGATGCCTACAACCCGCGCTCGACCCTGATTCCCGTCAATCGCATCGAAGGCATCACCCATGCGGCCATTGCACCCGGTGCGGCGGCGCCCGATGAGTTGGGCCAAACAAGCAGCGTCATATCCGGTCTTGGTGCGATCGTCCATCTTGGCGAGTCGGACCCCGTGGTGCAGCGTGCAGCAATGCTCGTCGTTTCCCTGGGCGAGAGTGGTAGCGCAGTAGCGGGCGGGTCGCGGGCAGCCGCGCTCCTGACATTCAGGGCAGCGCTTGAAGATGCCCTGGACTACGCCGGCCACAAGGCTGAATTTCAAAGCCGGGACAGGCGCGACTATTCGGTCAGCATGGCAGATCTCGAGGCTCTGCAGCCTGTCATCGAGGGTACTACGCCGGTACTGGCGCATGTCGATCGCGCGAGCGACATTCGTCATGTGCTGGCACTGGCCGACGAGTTCAGACTGCGCCTGATTATCGCTGGCGGTGCTGAGGCCTGGATGGTGGCCGACGAACTGGCGGCGGCCAATGTCGGCGTCATTATCGCCGCCGCCGGCAACCTGCCCGACAACTTTGACTCACTGAATGCCCGACTCGATGCAGCTGCGATGCTCGACGAAGCCGGCGTTGCCGTGGCGTTCGGCGGCGATCGCAATGCCTCGGACCACAACGCCCGCAACATCACACAGGTGGCCGGCATTGCGGTGGCAAATGGAATGACGTGGGAAAGTGCCTTGCGAGCCATTACATTGACGCCGGCGGAACTGTACGGAGTAGCAGACCGAATCGGCAGCATCGAAGCCGGCAAGGTCGCCAACCTCGTCATCTGGAACGACGACCCGTTCGAATTGCAGAGCTATCCTGAGGCCGTCTACATCAAGGGCCAGGCGGTGCCAATGCAAAGCCGCCAAACCCTGCTCCGCGACCGCTACCTGGACAGTTCAGATGCCATGCCGCCGGTCTATCGGCGACAGTCTCGGCGATAGTTCGGATTATTCATGAACGTTGGGCTTTGGTGGTAGGCGGCTATCAGCCCAACGCCTGCTCAAGGTCAGCTATCAGGTCACCAACGTCTTCGATGCCTACCGAAATCCTGAGCAGGTCCGCAGGAATCGGACTGTCCGGACCCTCGATCGAGTGACGATGCTCGATCAGGCTTTCCACGCCGCCAAGTGACGTGGCCCGTATCAGCACCTTGCAGCGTCCGGCAACACGCAACGCCGCGTCGGCACCGCCCTTGATGCGAAGAGACAGCATGCCGCCGAAGCCGCCGTGCATCTGCCGTGCCGCGATGCTGTGACCGGGATGCCCGGGCAAGCCGGGGTACAGGACGGCCGCCACTTGCGGATGACCGTCGAAGTGCGCGGCGATAGCCTGCGCGGACTGGCTGGCCCGTTGCACGCGCAGGAAAAGAGTACGCATGCCCCGTTGCAGCAGCCACGCCTCAAAACTGCCGGCAATGGCACCACCCTCCGCACGAACGGCACGAATTTCCTGCCATAGCGCATCGTCCTGCGCCGTTACCAGCGCCCCCGCGACGACGTCGCCGTGTCCGTTCAGGTATTTGGTTGCTGAATGCATTACAAGGTCGGCGCCGAGTTCCAGAGGACGACACAGCACCGGCGTTGCGACCGTCGAGTCGACGACGAGCTTTGCATTGATACTGCGGGCGACGTCGGCCGCGGCGGCGATATCGATGACGTCCCAGGTCGGATTGCAGGGCGTCTCGATCCAGACGAGCCTCGTAGTACCTTTCCGTACGCTGTTCTGCAGCGCACCTGGCTCATTGGCATCAAAAAGGTCCAGGTCGATGCCCCACTGCGTGCAAAACGTCTGTAGCCACTTGCGCAGTCCCCAGTACATCACCCGGGGCGCAACGACGTGATCCCCTGGACGCAGCGTCTGCACGACCGCCATGGCGGCGGCCATGCCGGAACTGAACAACAGGGCATCGGCACCGCCTTCGAGGCGGGATAGCATGCGTTCGGCCGGGAGAAAGACCGGATTGTCATCACGCCCATAGCTGTGCGCGTCGGCGACGAGACGATACTGGCTGTCACGCGCAAATGTCGTAGATGGCTGTATGGGCGGTATAACCCCGCCGGTTACCGGATCGATATAGTGCAGCCCCTGTGCGATCGACGTCTCGATGCCGGGTTTGTCCGCGTTGCTCATCGCGGCTGCTCCGCCGTGCGCATTATTCCCATTCTTATGTCCCGATCAGCTGGAATGTTTGTCAATTCGTACCATTTCGCCAGACGTCATAGTCTTCGGCAAGTATCCATGGCCGGTAAGGCGTGCTGGCACTGTTGTCCGGGCCCAGTGTTCGCTGCAGGACGGACTCGTGGATGACCGGCTTGCCATGCGTCGCACTGTTCCAGCTGCGTGCCTGTTGCCGGTAGAAGCGTGTGAGCCAGGTGCCCCGGGGGTCGTGAATCAGGCCATCGGGATCGGGGCGCAGCTCGCGAGTGTGATGCGGGTAGATATGCAATCCCTGTCGCACGGCTTCATCTCGCATCCAGATCAGCGCCAAGTCTGCCAGAGCCTGCTCCGGATAACCGCCACCGATGTCCGTGTGCGAACCGCAAAACCAGACCTGCTGCAGTGTCTGGTAATCCTCGAGGGACGTGTCCCACGGGACCGGGTGAAAAATTTTGCGCTCTTCATCGATGGCCAACGCGTGCCGGGCGTGCTCGACACTCTTGCTCAGCCGCAGATCCTGGAAGTCGTGGCGAAGGAACGGCAGTTTGCCGAGAATGACATCGATAGCCTTGATCGGTATGCCTAGCGCCGAAATAGTATCCCACGCGCCGACAAAACGGATCCGTGTCCACATATTGTGATGCCGCCGCACGAATTCGGCGGCCCTGCGGTCGCGCTTTTCTGTTTTGCCAATTTTGTAAATCCGGTACGCCTCGTCGATCAACTCCGGGCGTGATTTCGGCAGAATGCCAAACAGGTGTATGAAGCTGGACAGGCTGCGCACTGTCGTGGCACCGCGGCTGAACCCGAAAAGGTAGATACTGTCACCCGCCTTGAACTCCTCAAAAATAAACTGGTAGCAGTCCTTGATGTTCTTTGAGATTCCGGCACCGGTGATCTGCCCACTCAGCTTGCGCAGCCCGGTGCCGAGCCCCCGGTCATAGAAAGTAACCTGGCGATCGGTACGATTCTCGACCATGCAGAAGAGCTTGTAGACATTGGTATCGTAGCGTCTACCGCCGTCCTGCCCGGTACCGTCGGAGAACACGACTATGTTCTTGCCCATGCCGCTACTCCTGTAAAGCCCCGCCAATCAGTAGTTGTGACGGCGAAAATAATCCAGCGCGGCATGCCGGACCTTGGGCGCCAACAGCAGGGTCGAAATCATCGTCGGTATTGCCATCGTGGCATACATACCATCGATCAGGCCGATGACGGCACGCAATGATGCAATCGCGCCAACCACGATCAGTGCGATATAGAACAGGATGTACCAGTTTTCGAAACGTGTACCGAACAGGAACCCCATGCACTTGCTGCCATAGTAACTGAACGTAAGTACCGTACTGAAACTCAGGAAAAACACCATAACGGCGAGCAAAATACCGCCAAACCCGGGGAATGCGTGCTCGTAGGCCTCGCTGGTCATCGTCACGCCAACAGCATCACCCTGCCACGCGCCGGTCACCAGGATCGCAATCGCTGTGCAACTGCAGACGATCAGTGTGTCGGCGACGGGGCCTATCATTGCAACGAGCCCTTCACGGACCGGCTCGTTCGTGCGCGCGGCACCGTGCGCGAGCGCTTCAGTACCGATACCAGCCTCATTGGAAAACGCACCCCTTTGCACGCCGATCATGATGACTGTACCGATCACGCCGCCGGCTGCCGCCCTGCCGCTGAACGCATCGTTGAATATCAGCGCAAGTGCGCCGGGAATTTCAGGCGCATTTTTGAACAGCAATACCGCTGTCATAACGAGGTAAAACGCAACCATGAACGGCACGATTCGGCTGGTAACCGTCGCAATGCGCTGGATGCGCCCCACGACCACGGCAAATACGAGTCCGCTTAAGACTATCCCGCTCAGCAGATCGAATGTGAAGTGGTCATCGGCACTGGAAATTCCGGCCGGAATTGCGACGACATCTCGCAGGACCTGCACGAGCTGGTTAATCTGGAATATCGGCAATGTGCCAAATAGTCCGCCGAGCGCGAAGAGCCAGGCCAGCGGCAACCAGCGCCGGCCCAAGCCTTCCCGGATAACGTACATCGGCCCGCCCTGCAAATGGCCGGCATCGTCGTAGCCGCGGAACATCACCGCCAGTGTGGCCGTGTAGAATTTTGTCGCGATGCCGAGAATCGCGGTAACCCACATCCAGAATACCGCGCCGGGGCCGCCGACAGTAATGGCGATGGCAACCCCGGTTATGTTGCCCAGGCCGAGTGTCCCGGACAGCGCCGTTGTCAGTGCCTTGAAGTGCGAAATATCGCCCTGGTCGCCGGACGAGTTGTCGAATTTTCCGGTTATCGCTTCAAAGGCATGGCGGAAATGCCGGTACGGCAGGCCGCGCGAATGCAAGACGAAAAAGACACCGCCGCCAACCAGCAACGCCACCATCGGCGGGCCCCACATGAACCTGGAAAAGGCGTTCAGCGCCGCGCCAATGCTCTCCATGCATGTTCCCCCGATGATCGTGACGCCGGATACCCTACCCGCTTGAGGCTACCGATGCCAAGTTCCTGCCAGGGCAGCGCCCCGGGCAGGCCGTCGTGCACCAGGATTTGATACAACATTTGATGTGCGGTGGCGGCACTCTTGTATCATCGCGGCCATGACAGCGGAAATTGCACTGGTTTTCCTGATCATCGCGGTGGCGTTGTACCTGTTCGCGTCCGAAAAGTTGCCGATCGATATTACGGCCATACTGATACTGGTCACGCTGATGATTATCCCGCTAATTGGCCACTCCTCGTGGCTGATGGAACGCG
>CAZLNH010000285.1:0-6388 GCA_964560775.1 uncultured Woeseiaceae bacterium
TCCGTTTGACAGAGTCATTGTCCGTGCGAGATCGCCACGGCGCTACGCGCCTCGCGACGACGGGGTACGGTATGCTCTTGTACGTCCGGGACCACGGTGTGCGTGCATGATGAACGGTGTTCGGAAACCAGACTGTCGCACCCTGCTTCGGGTGCTGGCACTGTCCGTTGCCGGCCTGCTGCTGGCCGGATGCGGCGGCGCGGAAGATACCGGCAACGTCCTGAACCGGGCGGTCGGGCCGGAACCCGAGTCGCTGGACCCGCATCACAGTCGCACTGCGCAGGCACAGAGTGTGCAACGTGACCTGTTTGAAGGACTGGTTGCTTTTTCACCGTCCGGGGATCTCGTGCCCGCCGTCGCGGAGCGCTGGCAGCTGTCGGACGATGGACGCCGTTATACATTCGAGTTACGGCGTGACGCGCACTGGTCGAACGGCGATGCCGTTACGGCTTCCGATTTCGTGTTCAGTTTCAGGCGGCTTGTCGATCCGGCGACAGCATCGTTTTATGCTGAAAGCCTCATTGCCGTCACAAATGCCCAGGAGATTGTGAACGGCGCGAAGCCGCCGGACGCGCTTGCGGTTTCGGCGCCCGGGCCGCACCGGCTGGAAATCGAACTAGAACGGCCGGTGCCGTATTTTTTAAGCCTGCTCGCCAAGCCTAGCGCGTTTCCCGTGCACCCGCCGTCGGTCGCTCTGCACGGTGACAGCTTCGCGCGACCCGGGCGCCTCATCAGCAACGGTGCGTACAAGCTCGACGACTGGCAGCTCGGGGCCGTTATCGACATAAGCCGCAACGAGCATTACTGGAATAATGGAGAAACCGCGATCGATCGCGTCCGACATCACGTGACCGTCGAGCCGGCGTCCGAGCTATACCGCTACCGTGCCGGTGAACTGCATATCACATCGACGGTGCCCCTCGAGGCGTACGAACAAGTAAAGCGGGAGCGCCCGGACGAGCTGCATGTTGCGCCGCAGCTCGGTACCTATTTCTATGGATTGAACCTGAATCGCGAGCCGTTCCGCGACAACCCGGCGCTGAGGCGCGCATTGACGATGGCGATCGACCGGGACGTCCTGGCGGAGCAGGTCATCGGCCGCGGAGAATTGCCGGCCTACAGCTGGGTTCCACCCGGCACATTGAACTACGAATCGCCGCGCATGGCGTTCGCCGACCTGCCGGCGGATGAACGTATCGAAGAGGCCCGGCGACATTACCGGGAAGCGGGCTACAGCGACGACAATCCTGTCAGCGTCGAGCTGCGCTACAACACGTCCGACACGCACCAGCGTATCGCGCTAGCGGTACAGTCCATGTGGCGCGATGCGCTCGGATTCGAGGCAACGCTGATCAACGAGGAATTCCAGGTGCTGGTTGCGAACATGCGCGCGATGGAGATAACCGAAGCGTTTCGCCTGAGTTGGCTCGGCGACTACAATGATGCGTATTCATTCCTTTCGCTATTCGAGTCCGACAATCCGTCCAACATGTACGGTTACAGCAGCGACGAATACGATGCATTGCTTGCCGAGGCGGCTGTGCAGCTTGATCCGGATCGCCGCCGCGACTACCTGCAGCGGGCCGAACAACTGTTGCTCGATGATAATCCGGTCATCCCGCTGTACTTCCACGTCAGCAAACACCTCGTGAGCCCGGGCGTTGCCGGCTGGCAAGACAACGTGCTGGATTTTCACTACAGTCAGCACCTGAGCCTGCGTTAAGCCTAGCGCGCAACCGGCCGTAGAGCCGACAGGTCACTGAATGCTGCAAGCCGGCGCCATCCGCTTTGCGTTTTTCCGATTGCTCGGAGCAATACCGACACTGCTCCTCGTTATTGTCATTGCCTTTTTGATGGTGCATGCCGCGCCCGGCGGGCCGTTCGACGACGAACGCGCATTGCCGGCGGAAATCGAAGCGAACATCCGGCAAAGCTATCATCTTGACGAGCCTTTGCCGCAGCAGTTCGTGCGTTACCTGTCCGGCGTCATGCAGGGTGATCTCGGCCCGTCGTACCGTTATCGTGACTACACCGTTTCCGAACTGATTGGGGCGGCCGCACCGCTGTCGCTGTGGCTGGGCACGCTCGCGATGCTGCTTGCGCTCGTCATCGGCATGGTTGCCGGCACGCTTGCTGCGCTTCGCGCCTCGCGCCCGGCCGATCGCTGGATCAGTGGCGTCGCGATGACCGGCATTTCGATCCCGGTGTTCGTTATTGCACCGCTGCTCGTGTTGCTATTCGCCGTGCAACTCAAATGGCTGCCGGCAAGCTGGAGCGGCGGCAACGGAACTGGACGTTACCTGTTGCCGGTAATTGCGCTGGCGCTGCCGCAGATCGCCTATATCACGCGGCTGGTGCGTACGAGCATGATCGACGTACTCGGCAGCGACTTTGTACGTACCGCGCGAGCGCAGGGACTTGCTACCAGCGCGATTGTCCGCTACCACGCGGCGAAGCCGGCGATGCTGCCGCTGCTTTCGTATATGGGCCCGGCGATCGCCGGCATCCTGACCGGCTCGGTGGTCGTCGAGGCAATCTTCGGTATTCCGGGACTTGGCCAGCTGTTCGTGCGCGGTGCGCTTAATCGCGATTACACGCTGGTGCTCGGCATCGTCATCTTTTACGCGACGCTCGTCATCGTGCTGAATGCGCTTGTCGACATGCTGTACGGATTTATCGACCCGCGGATCCGGCAGCAATGAGTGCCGTTCCGGCAGCCGTACCGCGCGCGCGCCTGGCGAAGGTTATCGGCGTCAGCGGCGTGTTGCTGCTCGTCATTGCCATCGTTGCGATCATCGGGCCGCTGGCAAGCCCGCATGGCTACGAGACAACGGACTTTAATAATGGCTTGCAGCCGCCATCGATCGGCGACCAGCATTATTTTGGCACCGACGACCTCGGCCGCGACCAGTTCGTTCGCACGATGATGGGCGCACGAATCACGCTGACCGTTGCGATCATCGCGAGTCTCGTCAGCCTGATCATCGGCGTCGCGTGGGGTGCGATCGCCGGCTACGCCGGCGGCCGTGTCGATGCCGTGATGATGCGTATCGTCGATGTGCTATATGCACTGCCGTTCATATTCTTTGTCATCCTCCTGATGGCGACCTTCGAGCGGAACTTCATGCTGATGTTCATTGCCATCGGCGCGATCAACTGGCTGGACATGGCGCGTATCGTGCGCGGGCAAACGCTGGCGTTAAGGGAACGCGAGTTCGTCGAAGCGGCACGGCTGATCGGCGTGCCGGCCTGGCGCATCGTGTTCCGCCATATCACACCGAACCTGCTGGGCGTCATAGTCGTGTATGTAACATTGACGGTTCCGCAGGCAATCCTGATCGAATCCTTCCTGAGCTTTCTAGGCCTCGGTGTCCAGGAGCCGCGCACGTCCCTCGGCGCGCTGGTAAGCGGCGGCACCGGCTACATGGAGCAGGCGCCGTGGGTGCTGTTGCTGCCGTCAACATTGCTCGCGGTCATCCTGCTTGCGTTCAACTTTCTGGGTGACGGACTACGCGACGCGCTGGATCCGCGGGGCAGCCGGCGATGAACCTACTGTCGGTCCGGGACCTCGTCGTCCGCTATCCTGGCAGCGAACAGGACGCAGTTTCGGGCGTCTCGTTCGATATCGCGCACGGCGAGACTGTCGGCCTGATTGGTGAATCCGGCAGCGGCAAGACCCAGACCGCACTGGCCATGATGGGTTTGCTGCCGCCCGGCGCGATCGCCTCGGGCAGCGTACGGTTTGAAGATACCGAGCTGCTCGGTGCCCCAGCCGCCGTTCTCAACACGTTCCGCCCGTGCCGCATGGCCATGGTGTTCCAGGATCCGCAACAGGCTCTGAACCCGTACGTCCGCATCGGCGACCAGCTGCAACGGGTCGTCCTGACGCACCGGCTGGCTCCGCGATCCGGTGCCCCGGCCCGGGTGCAGGAAATGCTGAAGCAAGTCGGCCTGCCGGATCCCGAGCGCCAGATGCACGCCTGGCCGCACCAGTTGTCGGGCGGTATGCGCCAGCGTGTCATGATTGCGGCCGCACTGCTCGGCGAACCGGATCTGTTGATCGCCGACGAACCGACAACGGCGCTCGACGTCACCGTGCAGATGCAGATCCTCGCCCTGCTGCGCAGCTTGCGGCAAAGATTTCGCTCAGCACTCCTGTTAATCACGCACGATCTCGGCGTCGTCGCCGGCAACTGTGAACGCAGGCTGGTCCTCGAGCAGGGACGGCTGATCGAGGGAGGTGCGGCGCACGATGTGTTCCAGAATCCACAACACGAACGCACCCGCGCGATGGTCGACGCGGCTACGCCATTGCACGACATCGCGCTACCGGTTGATGCGCCAGCCCGTGATGCCGAAACAGTACTGAGCGCTGCGGGTCTGTTCGTCAGCCACTACGAGAAGCCCCGCGGCGCCGTCTGGCGGCGGGACGAAGTGCCGGCCGTCCGTGATGTCGGCTTCGAATTGCGGCGCGGCGAAACGCTCGCGCTCGTCGGTGAATCGGGTTCCGGCAAGACCAGCCTCGCACGCGCGCTGCTTGGACTGGTGCCGCACAAGTCGGGCGTGATCTGCGTGCTCGGCACGCGGCTGCAGGGCGCACTGTCCAGGCGGCCGCTGTCTGTGCGGCGCGACCTGCAGCTCGTATTCCAGGACCCGGCGGCCTCGCTGAATCCGGCGATGCGCGTGCGGGATATTGTTGCCGAGCCGCTGCAGGTGCACGAACGGACGCTTGGACGCGGCGCGCGGCATGACGCGGTCGCCAGAATACTCGAACGCGTCGGACTCGCAGCCGAGCTAGGCGCGCGCTTCCCGCACGAACTATCGGGAGGCCAGGCACAGCGCGTCGCTATCGCACGTGCGTTGATCGCAAGCCCTCGCGTGCTTGTCTGTGATGAGGCGGTCGCGGCTTTGGATGGCTCGTCACGGCGCGAAATCCTCGACCTGCTTCGACGCGAACAACAGCGAAGCGGATTGTCCCTGCTGTTCATTTCGCACGACCTCGGCGTCGTCAAACAACTGAGCCACCGCGTCATCGTCATGTATATGGGTCGCGTCTGCGAAATTGCGGACAGCTCGGCCCTGTTTACCCGCCCGCGTCACCCGTATACGCGCGCCCTGATCGACTCAGTACCCCGGCCCGACCCCGACGCGCAGGTCAAACCGCCCGAGCTGCGCGGCGAAGTAACGTCTTTGCGCCATCCGCCGCCCGGCTGCGTGTTCCATCCGCGCTGCCACTTTGTCATCGAGCGGTGCCGGGTCGACGTACCCGAGGCGGTTCTAATCGAGGGTTCTATCGCCACTTGCCACCGTGCCGCCGAACTTGACCTTCATCTGGATCAGCGTTCGTAGGCAGACGTCGCTTCCCGGAGACACTTGTTTGACCCGGATGCGCGTGCTACTTACTGCCGCTCAATGGCGTGACGGAGGACCAGCCATGTTCGAACGCGGCAAAAAGGATGGCGATTACGAAGAGTCGGCAGTTCCCGGGGCGACCGGGTCGGTGCGCGACCGCGGAGTGCCGGGCAACTCGCGTCGCGGCGAGTCCGCTGTCATCGGGCGCTCCATCAGGATCAACGGCGATTTGCGTGGTGACGAAGACCTGCGCATCGAAGGCGACGTCAGCGGTACCGTGGAACTGAAGAACAGTAACCTGACGATCGGCAAGGAAGGCAAGGTAAGTGCCGACGTCTATGCGAAATCGATCGAAGTCGACGGCACCACCGAGGGCGATCTGTATGCGACCGAGCGGGTTATCGTACACATTAACGCGCAGGTGCGTGGCAACATCACCGCGCCGAAGGTCGCCATCGAGGAAGGTGCCCGATTCAGGGGTTCAATCGAGATGGACCCGGATGCGGTTGAGAAGGCGCTCGGCAAGGCGCACATGCAGTCCGCCGCGAAGTCCGCATCCGGGCGCCCGGTTGGCAAGCCGGGTGACGGGCGTAGCGCGCCGAAGGGCGTCGCCAGCGACGTCGGCGCGACCCCGGTCCCACCAGCCGGCGCCGCGTAGCGACCGTGACCGCGACCCTGGGCCGCGCGCCGGCCCGCGCGCCGGGCGAAAACCCGGAGGCTCTCAACGCGCCGCTGTTCCGTCAAATCGCGAACCGGCTGCATACGAGCGAACGCCGCGTCGTGCTCGATCTCGGCGCGGCATCGACGCCGATGTTGAACTTGCTCGGCCGCGGCCGTTGCCATGTGGAAATTGCCGACCTGGCCCGCGACGGCGCCATCGAACGGCTCAATGCCAGCGAGCCCGGCGCCGATCTCGTCGCAGCAGCCTCGGAACTGCTGCCGCCGCACTGCGCCGACGGCGCCGTCGACGTGGTGTTCTGCTGGGATCTGCCGAACTACTTCGAGCCCCACGCGATGTCGGCGCTGATACAGGCGA
>CAZLNH010000286.1:0-6723 GCA_964560775.1 uncultured Woeseiaceae bacterium
CCTTCGGTCCGCTTTATTTCCATCAAAGGGCTCCCGGCAGGGGGTACCGGTGCTCCTCCATGCTCAACGGATACTGCGGTGAGTGCCAATGGCACGAGGGCTATTCATGAACGGCACAGGGGCAGGGGGCGGAGGTATGCCCCGGGGAGGGCTGTTCAGGGCTGTGCCGGACAGGGACGTCCGGCACAGAGCGTACAGGGACGTATTTACAGCGTCCCTGAACAGCCCTCCCCGGGGTGCGCCTTCGCCTACCACCAGACTCAAACGTTCATGAATAATCCGGGCGCGGAACTCGGCGAAAGTGCACCGCAGTACCACGTCGGGTAGCATGGCGGCCGCGTGATTTTCACGGACGATTCGCACAGGGAGTAACCCATGAGTCTTTTTACCGACGCCCAAAAGTACATCGCCGGGGGCGTGAACTCGCCGGTCCGGGCCTTCGCCGGCGTGGGCGGCGAGCCGGTGTTTTTCCGAAGCGCGAACGGCGCGTGGGTCGAGACGGAAGACGATCGCAGGCTAATCGATTATGTGGGTTCCTGGGGACCGATGATTCTTGGTCATGCGCATCCGGCGGTCATTGATGCCGTTACACGGACTGCGGCCAATGGATTGAGTTTTGGCGCACCGTGCTTACTGGAGACTGAGCTGGCCCGCAAGGTCTGCGAATTTGTGCCGTCCATCGAACGTGTGCGCATGGTCAGTTCCGGTACCGAGGCGACGATGAGTGCGATCCGGCTCGCGCGCGGGTTTACCGGGCGCGACAAGATCGTCAAGTTCGAGGGTTGTTATCACGGCCACTCGGATTCGCTGCTCATCAAGGCCGGTTCCGGTGCGTTGACGCTTGGCGTGCCCAGTTCTCCCGGCGTCCCGAAGGGACTCGCCGAGCACACGCTGACTCTCGACTTCAACGATACCGATGCTGTGTTGCGTGTTTTCGCGGACCTCGGTGACGAGCTTGCCTGCGTCATTGTCGAACCCGTTGCCGGCAACATGAACCTCGTGCCGCCCGAACCCGGGTTCCTTGAAGCGCTGCGGAGCGCATGCAGTGAGGCCGGTGCCGTATTGATCTTCGACGAAGTCATGACCGGCTTTCGCGTCGCGCGTGGCGGCGCCCAGGCGCGGTATGGCATCACGCCCGACCTGACGACGCTCGGCAAGATTATCGGTGGCGGCATGCCGGCCGCCGCGTTTGGCGGGCGTGAAGACATCATGGCGCATCTTGCGCCTGACGGCGCCGTCTACCAGGCCGGGACGTTGTCCGGCAATCCGCTGGCCATGGCGGCCGGGCTCGCGACATTGTCGGAACTGGAGGCCGAAGGCTTCTACGAACGCCTCGAACGCAGCACAGAACAGCTGGCCGACGGTCTCGCCGATGCCGCCGCCGATGCCGGCATCCCGCTGCAAACCGAAGTTGCCGGCGGCATGTTCGGCTTTGTCTTCACCGACTCAGGCCCGGTACGTCGCTACTCGCAGGTCGCCGCTGCGGACACCGCTCGCTTCAGGAAATTTTTCCATGCAATGCTCGAGCGTGGCGTCTACTTCGCTCCGTCGGCGTTCGAAGCGGGCTTTGTGTCGTCGGCTCACACGGCCGCCGACATCGCGCGGACTATCGACGCCGCCCGGGAGGCGATGCAAACGCTGGTTTGAACGGGGGGCTCGCCAGCTACGTACCTACGCCGCGTACATCGTCGAGTACCTCACTGATCAGCTGCAGGCGCCTGATCGGGTCCGTGAGTTCCAGCGCGGCCTGCTTGCGTTTCGGATCGATGGGCAGGATCTCGGCGAAGCGAAACCCCACCCAGGCCGCATCGTCGTGGCGCCGTGGCAGGTCTTCATAGAGCCGTCCCAGGTCGTCGAGGACGCTGTCGAGTATCGGCACGAGGGACTGGAATTCAGACGGCAGCGCTACCTGTTCATCGGCCGGCAGCAATTCGACGTCACCGGTAAGGAGGCCGTCAGCCTGGCGATCTTTAGCCAACACGCGAAAGCGTGCGCCGCCAACGGCGGTGACGCCCAGTATGCCGTCACTGCCCTGGTACCAGTCCGAGATACGGGCCAGCGTGCCGACGGATGTGGACTCCGAAGCGCCGGTCTCGCTGCCGCGCCGGATCTGCACGACGCCGAACGGCGCGTTGTCCTTCAGGCAGGCGCTGATCATGTCGAGGTAACGCGGCTCGAATATCCTGAGCGGCAGCGGTCCTTCGGGATACAGCACCGTGTTCAGCGGAAACAGGGGAATCTTCATACGTTGGACCAGGGCGCTAAACCGGGAAAACTGTCACCATTATAGATGTCCCGCGGGTGCCCTGGGTTCAGGCGGCGGGCGGTGCGGCCTGCAAAGCTGCCGTCAGTTTCTGGCGCACGCCGCCAAAGCCGCCGTTACTCATAAATACAACGTGGTCACCGGGTGCCAGATCCGCCTCAAGGCCAGTGACCAGCGCGTCGTAGTCATCATAAACCCTGAGCCGGCTCCCGAGCACAGCCAGTGCCGCGTCGAAGCCTTCCCCAAGGTCGGGACTCCGATACACCGATACCAGGTCGGCGCCGGCGAGTGCATCGGCCAGGACGCCGTCATGCACGCCGAGTTTCATGGTATTTGAGCGCGGCTCCAGCACCACGACCAGGCGGTGTCCGGGGGCGCGTCGACGCATGGCCTCGATCGTGCGGCGAATGGCCGTCGGATGATGTGCAAAATCGTCGTAGATTGCGATATCGCCGACCGTCGCTGTTCGCTCCAGCCGCCGCCTGACACCGTTAAACCGGGACAGCGCCTGCACTGATTTCAGCACGGACACGCCGGCCGAGTGCGCGGCCGCGATGGCGGCAATTGCGTTCTCCAGATTGAAACTGCCGGCCAGGTTCCAGCTTGCCGGTGGAGTCTGCTCGCCATTCCCGGCTGCACTGAAGCGCCGCTCACCGCTGCCTGCAAATCCGCCCGTCCAGTCACAGTCCGCATCGATGCCGAAGGTTTCCGTCTGCGTCCAGCAACCCATCCGAAGCAGCGTGTGCAGATTGCTATCGGCGCCATTGATGATCAGCCGCCCGTTACCGGGCACAGTGCGCACAAGCTGGTGGAATTGCCACAGGATCGCGTCGAGATCCTTGTAGATGTCGGCATGGTCATACTCAAGATTGTTCAGTACCACCGTTCGCGGACGGTAGTGCACGAACTTTGCGCGCTTGTCGAAAAACGCCGTGTCGTACTCATCCGCTTCGACGACAAAGTACGGCGACTCACCAAAACGGGCCGACGTATCGAAATCCGACGGAATGCCCCCGATCAGAAAGCCTGGCGACAGACCGGCGTCGTCGAGTATGAACGCCAGCATGCTGGCTGTTGTCGTCTTGCCGTGCGTGCCGGCGACCGCCATGACATGCCGGTCATGCAATACATTCTCAGCAAGCCATTGAGGTCCGGACTGGTAAGGGAGGCCGCGGTCCAGTACTGCCTCAACCGCTTTATTGCCACGACTCAGCGCATTGCCGATGACCACGCAGTCCGGTGCCGGGTCCAGGTCGGCCGGGTCGTAGCCTTCCGACAGTTCGATACCAAGGCGCTCGAGCTGCGTACTCATCGGCGGATAGACGTTGGTATCACTGCCGGTAACGGTGTGCCCGGCGGCACGTGCCAGCGCGGCAACTCCGCCCATGAAGGTGCCGCAAATGCCGAGTATATGTATGTGCATCTGAATCCCGAAATCAACGCGCCAGAAGATCCGTTCAGCCGGGCTCCACGAATGCCGACTGCAGGCCGAATTGCAACACAAATGCCGCTATCGCGATTACGATACCAATGAACCACGACTGATCCAGCGCGCGCGCCATGATATGGCCTTCGACAGGCACCGACCAGAAAAGTATCAACGTCGCGACAAGCGCCGCAAATTTCTGGCCAAACACAGGTGACAACCCGACAAAGGCGCCGACAAAAAAGAAAGTAATAATCGAGCCACAGGCGATGATGGCGGTTACGGCCTGCAACACGCGGCCGGCCTTTCCCGATACGTAGATGACCGCAGCATAAAACAATAGTCCCATGGCATAGGCGAAGAACGTCAACCCATGGTTACGGCGCTCCTCACTGCCGATCAGTGCTACAGCCACGTACGCTGATACTGTCATCAGCACGAGCGCCACGAGGAACACGAGCCAGGATCCTGGGATGCTGTCCGGCCCCTTGCGCAGTGCGATGACATCGAGAAGCGTTTTGAGAAGTAGTAGCAACGATCCGTCGTCAAGGTTAAGTGCGTACCGGCAATCATCGCATGTTAATCTTCCCAACCGAACCCCCCCCGCAGAACCTGCCAATGCCGGATTTTCAACTGATTTCCCTTGATCAGGCCGCTGATGTCGGCGAACGGCTCCGTGAACAGGAGCGCATCGGCATCGATACCGAGTTCATGCGGGAGAGCACCTATTTCCCGCAACTCTGCCTGATACAGGTGGCAATCGACGAGCAACTCTTCTGCATCGATCCGCTCGACTCGGCATCGCCGGACGGCTTCTGGGATGCACTGCATTCACCAGCGTGGGTACTGCATTCCGGCCGCCAGGATCTCGAGGTCATGTCACAGGTAGCAGAACAGTTGCCTGCCAGGGTGTTCGATACCCAGATTGCGGCTGCGCTGCTTGGCTACGCGCCACAGCTAGGGTATGCCAATCTCGTGGCCGACCTCTTCGACGTGCAACTCGCCAAGTCGCAAACCCGGGCGGACTGGTCCCGCCGCCCGCTGGCGCCTGCGGCACTCGACTACGCGGCTGAAGACGTGGAACACCTGTTACCCGCCGCCGACGCACTTACCGACCGGCTGCGGGCCGCCGGACGCCTGGAGTGGGCGCTCGCCGACTGTGCCGACCTGCTGGACCCGACGTTGTATCGCATCGATCCGGAAACCGCCATTGACCGCGTCAAGGGAGCACGCAACCTGAGCGGCTATGCCCGGCGCGCGGCAGTTGAGCTTGCCGACTGGCGTGAACGCAAGGCCCTTACCTCGAACCGGCCACGCCAGTGGATCCTTCGCGATGCCGTGCTGCTGGATATCGCGGCGTCGGCACCGTCGTCGCGAGGCGCATCGCGTCGTGGCGATCTCGCTGCCATTCGCGATCTTCCGGCGTCCACGGCGCGCCGTCATGCCGCTGAGTTTCTCGCGATACTTGAATCGGCACGCACGACGCAGGACGGCTATCAGCCGCCCGATCGTCCGGACGAAAAACAGAAAGCCGCGATGAAAGCCATGCAGAAGAAAGTTGCATCGCGCGCCAAAGGGCTCGACATCGCAGCCGAAGTCATCGCGCCGCGCCGCGAGCTTGCCGCCGCACTGCAGGGTGACTTCACCGGCCGGGTATTCCGCGGTTGGCGGCGGGAGTTGATCGGTGATGAATTGCGGGAGATGGTTGATGGTTGATATCGGTCAACCCCCGTCGTTTCGAGCCCGCAGCAATCCGTCGTTGCGAGAGCGCAGCGCGTGGCAATCTCGCACCGATTGGCAGAGCCATTATCCGTGCAAGGTCGCCACGCCGCTGCGCTTCTCGCGATGACGACGGGTTAGAGGACCTCCAGCAGGCGTTCGTAGACCTCATCCACCGTGCCTTCGGCATTGATGGACTTCAGCTTGCCGCGTTTGCGGTAGAAATCGACCAGCGGTTCGGTCTGCGCCCGGTAGACCTCGAGTCGGCTGCGAATCGTGTCCTCGTTGTCATCCTCCCGCTGCACAAGCTCGCCACCGGCATCGCGGCATTCGTCAAGGTCTTCCTGTGACGAAAAATGAATGTTCAGCAACTTGCCGGTCACCGAGCAGGTTCGACGGCCCGTCAGGCGTTTCATCAGGATGTCGAAGTCAACGTCCATCAGTACCGCTGCATCGAGGGGCCGCTCCAGTTCATCGAGCAATTCATCGAGGTCGCGCGCCTGCTGTTTCGTGCGCGGAAAGCCGTCGAGGATGAAACCGTTCTCGGTGTCCTGCTCGGCGAGACGCTCACTGATAATGCCCAGCATGACGTCATCGGAAACCAGCTGGCCGGATTCCATGATGTCTTTCGCCTTTTGTCCAAAACGCGTGCCGGCGGCAACCGCTGCGCGCAGGATGTCGCCGGTGGAAATCTGGGGGATATTGCGGTCGGCCATCAGTCTTTTGGCCTGGGTGCCCTTGCCCGAACCCGGCGCGCCCAACAAGACAATTCGCATGTGCTTTAACTCTTTCAGCCTGGTGTCAATCGGCCGAGCCCGCAACCGGTGTCGGATTCGGGTGGGTGGCGGCGGCCGGGGGCGGCATAAGCTACCCACAATCCGCGGGCGGGTCAAACAGCCCCGACAGGGTCTGTAGCCGTGTCCGTTGCCGGCGGCAGGTGTACATGAAGCGCGGTGCCAATTGGGCTATCCTTCCACCCGGATTCCACCAGAAGGTCCGCTAGAATGACCAAAAAGAATGCATTTTATGCACAGTCAGGCGGTGTCACAGCCGTCATCAACGCCAGCGCCTGCGGTGTCATCGAAACGGCCCGGGACAACCGGAAAAAAATTGCCAACGTATACGCCGGACGCCACGGCATCATCGGCGCATTGACCGAAGACATGATCGACACCAACCGCGAATCGGCGAGCACCATTGCCGGTCTGCGGCACACTCCGGGTGGCGCCTTCGGGTCCGCGCGCTACAAGCTCCGCGGCATCGAGGAGAATCGCGCCGAGTACGAGCGGTTGATCGAAGTATTCCAGGCGCACGA
>CAZLNH010000287.1:0-2687 GCA_964560775.1 uncultured Woeseiaceae bacterium
GTCTGATGCGCCGATCATTTTAACGGAGCAGCGCCCCACCGTATTGTGATGCCCCTCTCACAAGTGGATGATAAATCAGCGAAACCCCGCCAAAGACGCTAGTATACGCGCCTATTGTTACCGGAAACACGGGAACTGCAATTGAAAACCGTCCACCTGATCGCGGCCGCGCGGCCCAATTTCATGAAAGTCGCTCCCCTCTACCATGCACTAAGCGCAACAGACTGGTGCAAACCGCAAATTATTCACACCGGGCAGCACTACGACGTCAATATGTCGGACGTGTTTTTCCGCGACCTGCGGTTGCCGGCGCCCGATTATCACCTGAACGTCGGTAGCGGCAGCCATGCCGAGCAGACCGGCGGCGTCATGATAGCGTATGAGAAGGTCGCGCTGGAACACCGGCCCGACTGCATCGTGGTTGTCGGTGACGTCAACTCGACGGCGGCCTGCTCGATGGTCGGCGCCAAGCTGTGGATCCCTGTCGTGCATCTTGAAGCAGGCTTGCGCAGCGGCGACCGTTCGATGCCGGAAGAAATCAACCGGCTCGTGACCGATGCCATTGCCGACGTGCTGTGGACGCCGTCCCAGGATGCCAACGACAATCTCGCCGCCGAGGGCGTGTCTGCTGACAATATCGACCTGATCGGCAACATCATGATCGATTCGTTCGAGATGTTGCGTGAGACGATCGAGGCATCAGATGCGCGCAAGAAGCTCGGGCTGACGGCGGGCGAATACGCGCTCGTGACGTTGCACAGGCCGTCTAACGTGGATCAACTCGAGACGCTTAAGCC
Source organism: uncultured Woeseiaceae bacterium (assembly GCA_964560775.1). Lineage (GTDB taxonomy): Bacteria > Pseudomonadota > Gammaproteobacteria > Steroidobacterales > Woeseiaceae > Woeseia. The sequence goes on from CAZLNH010000287.1 coordinate 798, forward strand.
GATCGTCGATGCGTTGCAGTCCGTCGCCGATCGAATGCCGGTCGTGTTTGTTGCGCATCCGCGGACGATCAAGAGCCTGAAGCAGTTCGGCCTGCATGAGAAACTGTTGGCGGCGAAGAACGTGACCTTGCTGGAGCCCCTGCCCTACGTTGATTTCATGAACGTTGTGACCGGCGCGGGCGCCGTCATCACGGACTCCGGCGGACTGCAGGAAGAGACGACCTACCTCGGCATCCCGTGCCTGACTCTGAGAGAAAACACCGAGCGGCCGGTGACGATGACGCTAGGCACAAACCGCTTGGTGCGCGCCGCGACGCTGCAGGACGGACTGAAGCGCGTGCTGGCCGGCGACTGGCCGAAAGGCGAACGCCCGCCGCTGTGGGACGGGCATGCCGCTAGTCGCGCGGTGGAATCGCTCGCGAGGCGCATCGGCGGACTGAGCCGATAGCCGGCGTGGGCGCAGGCTGGAATGCGCTGGCTCGTAACCGGGGTGACGGCATGGGCGCACCAACACGACTTCGATGGTTTAGAACCGGGGTGACGGCATGAGCGTGCCAATAGGACTGCGCTGGCTTGTCACCGGGGCATTTGTTGCGCTGGTCGTGATCCTGTCGGTCACGCCCGGTCACGGCAAGAGTGACGATTCCGGCTTTGTCTGGCTCGTCGCCGTCACACCGCCGACGGTGCAGAAGATTCTTCACCTGATCGTCTACGCGATGCTGGCCGCCCTCTGGGCGTGGACGCTCGCCGGCATCGAATCCCGCCCGCTGCGCTTTGCGCTGGCGTTCATCCTGACAGTAGGCCTAGGCGGCATCCTCGAGTGGTACCAGACGCAGGTCCCCGGCCGCTTCGGCACGCTGGGTGACGTGCTGTTGAACGCGCTGGGCGCAGCAGCCGGCCTGCTACTGGCCGCGCTGGCGCTATAACCCCCGCTGGCCGTCGTCGCGAGGAGCGCAGCGACGTGGCAACCTGCTGAATCCCGTCGTCGCGAGGACCGCAGCGACGTGGCGACCTGCTGAATCCCGTCGTCGCGAGGAGCGCAGCGACGTGGCGACCTCGTACCGCTAATGACTCAGCCAATCCGCACGAGATTACCACGGCCACCGATGGCGGCCTCGCAATGACAGGAACCCAAATAAAAAGGGCGCCGTGCAGGCGCCCTTTTCATGAACATCACTTTAATGCCATCAGCCAGCGGCCCTGCGGCGGCGCGTGGTCACCAAGCCAAGCAGACCCAGGCCCAGCAGCCCGAGTGTGCCAGGCTCGGGCACAACGGTGATGCTGGTCCGGAAGCCCAGGTTTGGCAGTGTATCGCTGCTGAAGTTGACGTTATTCCAAAGCCAATGGGCATCGGATGAGATCTCGCCCAGCAGGTTGCCGCCCCAGACGCCGGTGCCGTTTTGCGCCCACTGCGTGGCACTGGTCCAGCTGGCCAGGTCCGTCGTCACGTCCCACGCGCTTGACGAAACGTTACTGAATCCCTGCCAGAGTATCTGCGCGAGTATTCCGGCGGGGTTGCCTGGCCCGGGTGGTGGTTCGATGAAGTTCCGGGCAATGAATCCAATCCAGTAGGTACCTGGCGCAAGGTCCAGGACGGCCGTATCCGCATTGGTCCAGTCGTTTGCGTTTGCCTCAGAACCGTCCGCGAAGACAGAGTCTGCAGTCGTGCAGGTGCTATCCGTGCATACGTAGCCTTGCAATACGGCGTTATCCGCCGTGTAGTCAATCGTGACTGGAATTGCGAATGCGCCGGCGCTCAAAGTCCTGCTGGAAGGCCGACAGCTGATCATGGAGCCCCGCCAGGCGGTCTGGCTGAGCATTGCCTGACAGCGTCGCGACCCGGCATTATCGTACGACCGCCCGAGGCTCGCCTCGGGTGGCTACCCTCAT
>CAZLNH010000288.1:0-3581 GCA_964560775.1 uncultured Woeseiaceae bacterium
GGCATCGCCGCCTACAAATCGCCTGAACTGGTGCGGCGGCTCCGTGAGCGCGGCGCTGACGTGCAGGTCGTGCTGACGCACTCGGCTGCCGAATTCGTGACGGAAACGGCGCTGCAGGCGGTCTCGGGCCACCCGGTCCGCAGCAGCCTGTGGGACCGCGACGCCGAGGCGTCAATGGGGCACATCGAGTTGGCGCGCTGGGCCGATCGCATAGTCATCGCCCCGGCCACAGCGGAAACCCTCTCGAACCTCGCGATCGGTGCTGCATCCGACCTGCTGACAACACTGTGCCTGGCCAGTGAGGCGCCGCTGATCGTCGCGCCCGCAATGAACCGGGTCATGTGGCAGCACGCCGCCGTGCAGGCGAACTGCGAGACGCTCAAACGCCGCGGCGTGCAGTTCCTCGGACCGGACAGTGGCGACCAGGCCTGCGGCGAGACCGGGTTCGGCCGCATGTCGGAGCCGGACGCCATTGCCGAATTTGTCACCGGCGGCTCAGAGGAGCCTGCCAGTGCCGATGCACCGCAAGTCCTCGCCGGCAAAACGGTCATGATCACCGCCGGGCCAACGCGTGAGGCGATCGACCCGGTGCGTTACATCACCAATCGCAGCTCCGGCAAGATGGGCTATGCGCTGGCGCACGCGGCGGAACAGGCCGGTGCGAACGTCATCCTGATCAGCGGACCGGTCAACCTGCCGGCGCCCGACAACGTCCGCCGTATCGACATCGAAACCGCCGAGCAGCTGTTTGCTGCTGCGCACGAGCACCTGGACGGTGTCGACATCTTCATCGGTGCCGCCGCCGTTTCGGACTACCGGCCGCAAAAAGCGGAGGCGCACAAGATCAAGAAATCGAACGCCGGCATGAACCTGGAACTCGTGCGCTCGCCGGACACGCTTGCTTCCATCGCCAAGCTCAATGATGCGCCGTTTACCGTAGGCTTTGCCGCTGAAACGGATCGCGTCCGCGACTATGCCCGGGGCAAGCTGCAGAACAAGCGGCTCGACATGATTGTCGCCAACAAAGTCGGCAACGGCCTGGCATTCGACTGCGACGACAACGCCGTCGAAGTCTACTGGCGCGATGGCGAGCAGTTGTTCGACATGATGCCGAAGGACGAACTGGCCGGGAATTTGATCCGCCTTATTGCCGATCGCTACCAGACGGGCCGCGGCGCGGATACGCAGACTGAGCTGCCGGTGCTGGCGGCGCGTGACTGAGACCGGGCCGTTGCGCGCAATTGAACTGAAGGTGCTGGATCCGCGCGTCGGCGACACGATCCCGTTACCGCATTACGCAACGGATGGCTCCGCGGGCCTCGACATGCGGGCCTGCATTGACGACGCGCTGGTCGTTGCGCCGGGCGAGACCGTACTCGTGCCCACCGGGATCGCGATCCACATCAATGACAACGCACTTGCCGCGGTGCTGCTGCCGCGTTCCGGCCTGGGCCACAAGCACGGACTGGTGCTGGGCAACCTGACCGGGTTGATCGACTCCGATTACCAGGGGCAGGTATTCATCTCCTGCTGGAACCGCGGCTCGAAGGCTTACACGGTGCAGCCGGGGGAACGCATCGCACAGATGGTGTTTGTGCCGGTCGAGCAGGTGCGCTTCGAGGTGGTCGAAGAGTTCGCCGGGAGCGAGCGTGGTGACGGGGGGTTCGGGCACTCCGGCACCGGGTGACGCGGCGCAGCGCGCGTCATTGCGAGCGCGCAGCGCGTGGCAATCTCGTTCCGATTGGCGGAGTCAGTGTCCATGCGAGGTCGCCACGTCGCTTTGCTCCTCGCGATGACAGGGGGTGCGAGGTCGCCACGTCGCTTCGCTCCTCGCGATGACAGTGCACGGTGCACGGTGCGGGCTTAATTCAAGCCTTTCAGCGCCTTGAAGCGATCGATGTCGTTGTCGAAGCGGGCGACGATGCTGTTCTCGTCTTTCTGGAAACGCTGCAGGTTGACTTCGTGCCGCTCTATCGTCGCGCGTGTCTCGTTGAGGTCCTCGGCGAGATCCGGCTTGATCATCGGCGCATCCGGATCCGTGCTGTACGGGCGATAGCTGGCCGCTTCTTCCTCGAGCGAATCGAGGCGTCGCTGCAGGTTCCTCAAGTACAGTTCGGTGACCCGCGCCTGTGCCTGGAACAGCTCGACGCGCCGGTCGCGATGCATCTCGATTTCGTCGATCGACAGGTAGGTCGCCAGCAGGGCCTTGTCGGCTCGGCGCTGGAGTTCGCGTTGCTGCTCGAGCTCAAGCTGCCGCTTTTCCTCGGCGATTTCTTCGGGCGTTTTCTTGCCGCGCAGGACATCTACGGTGATGCCGGCATCGTTCAGGACCTGCTTTTCGTTTTCGGCAAATTCAGCGGGGACGCTGTCGCCGTAGTGAACCACGCCGTCGGCGTCGACCCACCGGTAGAGCTTCTTTTCCTCGGCGGTGACGGACGTGCCGGCAGCGAGCGTGAGCAAAAGGAATGTTATTAAAAAGAATCGCATAGCGTGAATATCACACATTTTGCAAGGGATAAAGAGGGACTGGTTCGCGGATTTGGTGCCTGACCCTATATAGTCGACCCTAATGCTCGAGGCAAGCTCTGTAAACCCCGCGCCGGGCCAGGGGTCAGCGCCTGACTCCGTAACGCTTGCGATAGGCCAGTACCGGTTTCAGGTACTCGGAATACTCCGTCGAGTCCTCCAGCAGGTCAATGACGTCATCGAGCTGCACGATGCTTATGACCGGAATGTGCAGTGCCTGTTCGATTTCCTGCACCGCGGAGCGCGAGTCCTTGCCGATTTCCTGCCGGTCGAGCAGGATCACGACGCCTGCGACCTCCGCACCCGCGCCGGTGATCAGGCGCTCTGCCTCGCGAACTGCCGTGCCGGCGGTGATGACATCCTCGACGATCAGCACGCGCCCGTTGAGCGGCGCCCCGACGATGCTGCCGCCTTCGCCGTGCCCCTTGGCCTCCTTGCGATTGAAAGCGTAGGAAACGTCGACGTCATGGTGTTCCGCCAGCGCAGCCGCGGCGAGCGTCGTCAGCGGAATGCCCTTGTAGGCGGGTCCGAACAGCATGTCGAACTCGACTTCCGAGTCGACGATCGCCGACGCGTAGTAACGGCCGAGCTTGGCGGCCGCGTAGCCGCTGCTGAACAATCCTGCATTGAAGAAATAGGGACTTTCGCGCCCGGACTTCAGCGTGAATTCGCCGAAACGCAACACGCCCAGTTCAAGGGCCAATTCAAGAAACTCGCTTTTGTACGCTCGCATAATGTTGGACTACGACTCAGCTTCTGTATGATTGTCCGCTTAATTTGCGCCGGTCCGCGGCGGCAAGGGAAGGCCCGGCAGTATGCCACAGCGTCAGGGAGTTTTCTGAGCGCCGGGCTCACCGCCGGCGTGCTTACCATCGCAACCAATAATTGCTGCAGGAAATACCGTTGTTTCGAGTCATCAGTTTAAATGCAAATGGCATCAGGGCGGCCGCCCGCAAGGGATTTTTCGACTGGCTGCGCGAGCAGAATGCCGACGTCATCTGCATCCAGGAAACCAAGGCGCAGGAGCACCAGCTCGAGGATCCGTGTTTTGCCCC
>CAZLNH010000289.1:0-3671 GCA_964560775.1 uncultured Woeseiaceae bacterium
TTGATGGCGCGCAGGATGCGCGTAAACACTCCGGTTGAGCTCTGGCCGCTGGTACTTGGCGGTTTGTCGTTCATTTCTCTGGTTTTGGTTGATGGGGGTGATGGGTCAGGCAGGCTGACAATGTAAGGTTACGCATCCCCCCGCAACCCGTTTCCGGCTATGGTCGGCCATTGTAGCACCTGCTATCCGGGGGATTCCCGCCCGCGATACGGATTGTCGATACCGCGCGCCGCCAGCAGGCGGATTTCGAGCGCCTCCATATCGGCCGCTTCTGCGTCCGTGCCGTGATCGTAGCCCAGCAGGTGCAGCGCCCCGTGAACCAGCAGGTGTTGCCAGTGCGCGCGCTCAGGCTTGCCCTGCTCGTTCGCCTCGCGCGCGATGACCGGGGCGCACAGGACGAGGTCGCCAAGTGGCAGCGGCTCATCGGCGGCGAGCTGCGTGAAGGCGTCAGCGGACGCTGCGGGGAAGGACAGTACATTCGTCGCGCTGTCCTGGCCGCGGTAGCGCCGGTTCAGGTCGCGGCCCTCGACGTCCGAGACGATGCGAACGCCGATTTCACGTGCCCGGCCGGCGTTGCCCGGCACAGCGGCCATTACATCGCCAAGCCATGCCTCAATATCCCTTTCGTCCGGCAGGTTATCTGCATCGCAGGCAACCTGCAGTGCCAGCTCGACGATGGCCGTGGTGCCCGGCGAGGATGCCGCCGGCATCATGCCGGGCTCCAGGACCACGGCGCAGGCTCGCATGCCGCGCGCATCCTGCACCGGCAATCCACTGCAACGCGAGCGATCCGGGACGAGTCAGCCGGCGTTGCCATCAGCCTCATAGGCCTCGACGATGCGCTGAACCAGTTCGTGGCGCACGACGTCACCCGGCGTGAAGTGGGTAAACGAAACACCCTTGACGTTCGCGAGTATGCGCATCGCATTTGTCAGGCCGGACTCCTGGCCGGGCGGCAGGTCAATCTGGGTAATATCGCCGGTGACGACGGCATGCGAGCCGAAGCCGATGCGCGTCAGGAACATTTTCATCTGCGCAACACTGGTATTCTGCGCTTCATCGAGGATGACGAAGGCTTCGTTCAACGAACGGCCGCGCATGAACGCCCGCGGCGCCACTTCGATGATATTGCGCTCGATCAGACGCAGTACCTGGTCGGGCCCGAGCATTTCGTACAGCGCGTCGTACATCGGCCTCAGGTACGGGTCGACCTTTTGTGACATATCGCCCGGCAGGAAACCGAGCCGCTCGCCGGCCTCGACCGCCGGCCGCACCAGGATAATGCGCCGTACCTGCTCGTTCTCCAGCGCGTCGATGGCGCCCGCAACGGCAAGATACGTCTTGCCGGTACCCGCCGGGCCAATACCGAACGCCAGGTCATGCTCACGGATACTGCGCACATAGGCGCGCTGGTTGACGCCTCGCGCGCGTATCAGTTTGCGCCGCGTCTGGATCTCATACGGGCTGGTGTCGACCAACTCCGCGTCCGGGTCGACCTCGGCCACGTCGGCTTCTCTCATGACGGACTCCTGCAGACAGATGTGCACGCGTTCCGGGTCGAGGCGCTCGCTGCCGGTAAGCTTGAACAGGGATTGAATGACATTGCTGCCGATTTGCGCGGCGCCGGGGTTGCCGGTCACGCGGAAGCGATTGCCGCGGCTCGAAATATCGACGTTCAGCCGCCGTTCGATTTGCCGCAGGTGTTCGTCGAACTGGCCACACAGGTTGGCGAGACGGCTGTTATCGGCGGGTTCCAGGACGAAGTCCCGGGATATTGGTACAGCGTTCAATGTTGGAAAATATGCCCTCTGATCAGGTTTGCCACGAGTAGAAGACTACCGCGAAGCACCGCCCCAGGGAATAGGGACTTGACCGGATTTACCCGAAGCGGGCGGCGAGCGCTTGCGGAGCATCCGCCGGGCGATTCAGGCGGCCGCGCAGCGAATTCGGCAGCGCCTCGGTTATGACGACGTCCGCGAACCGCCCGATCAGGTCGTGCGGCGCATCGAAGTTCACCCAGCGCATGTTCTCGGTTCGGCCACAAAGCTGCCGCGGGTCCTTCTTCGACGGTTTTTCGACAAGTACGCGCTGCGTCGTGCCGACCATCGACTGACTGATCGCCATCGCGTGCTGGCTGATCCGGGTCTGCAGTATCCGGAGGCGCTCCTTCTTGACAGCCATAGGCGTGTCATCCTCGAAGGTACTCGCCGGCGTGCCCGGCCGCGGGCTGTAGATAAAACTGAATGACTGGTCAAAACCGATATCGGCGATCAGTTTCATTGTTGCTTCGAAATCGGTATCAGTCTCACCGGGGAAGCCGACAATGAAGTCGGACGATATCGAAATATCGGGACGTACTTCACGCAGGCGGCGGATCTTCTGCTTGTACTCGATGACGGTATGGCCGCGCTTCATGCGTGCAAGGATGCGGTCCGAACCATTCTGCACCGGCAAGTGCAGGAAATTCGCGAGCTCCGGTACCTCCGCATAAGCCTCGATCAGGCTGTCGGTGAATTCAACCGGGTGCGATGTCGTAAAGCGTATCCGCTCGACACCGTCGACTGCCGCCACGTAGTAGATCAGCGTCGCCAGGTCGGCAATCTGTCCGTCGTGCATCGGACCGCGGTACGCATTGACATTTTGCCCCAGCAGGTTGATCTCTCGTACGCCCTGTTCCGCGAGCTGCGCCGCCTCGGCGATGACATCATCCAAGGGCCGGCTGATCTCCTCGCCGCGCGTATACGGCACGACGCAGAACGTGCAGTACTTGCTGCACCCCTCCATGACGGAGACGAATGCGGTCGGCCCGTCCGCGCGCGGTTCGGGCAGGCAATCGAACTTTTCGATCTCGGGGAAGGACACATCGACCACCGGCAGGCCTTTCGCACGCACCTGGTCCACCATCTGCGGCAGGCGATGCAGTGTCTGCGGGCCAAATACGATATCGACGAACGGTGCGCGGCGGCTGATGCCGTCACCTTCCTGGCTTGCAACACAGCCGCCGACGCCGATCATCATGTGCGGGCGGTCGTTTTTCAGCGCACGCCAGCGCCCCAGTTCCGAGAAGACTTTCTCCTGGGCCTTTTCACGAATCGAGCAGGTATTGACCAGCAGCAGGTCGGCCTCATCGGGTGACGCGGCCAGTTCGTAACCGTGCGACGCCCGCAGCACATCCGCCATCTTCTCCGAGTCATACTCGTTCATCTGGCAGCCGTAAGTCTTGATGTAGAGCTTGTCAGCCATCAATTCGAGCGGTGTCAGAAAGGAATGTCATCATCGAAACCACTACCGCCGTCGTCGGACGGTCCCGGCGCCGGGCCGGACGAGCCCGAATCCTGTGACGCGGGCGCACCGCCGCCGCCACGGCCACCAAGCATCTGCATTTCATCGGCAATAATTTCAGTCGTGTAGCGGTCATTGCCCTGCTTGTCCTGCCACTTGCGGGTCCGCAGTTTGCCTTCGATGTAAACCTGCGAGCCCTTGCGGAGGTATTCAGCGGCAATTTCAGCGAGCTTGCCGAACATCGCGACCCGGTGCCACTCGGTACGCTCCTTTTGCTCGCCGGACTGCTTGTCCTTCCACATTTCATTGGTCGCGACCGTCATGTTCGTAACCGCCGACCCGCTCGGCATGTAGCGCGTTTCAGGATCCTGCCCCAGATTTCCGACGAC
>CAZLNH010000290.1:0-19495 GCA_964560775.1 uncultured Woeseiaceae bacterium
ACCGTGCGCAAGGCCCTGCGCGCGCAATGAACTGAGGCCGTAGACGGCAAGACACTGGTTGTGCCCGGACGGCATGGCCATGCCGACATCCCCGGCCGCGCCGCTGTCAAAGTGAGACGGCGTACCACCCGATATGACACAGGACCAGGACCATGGCAGAAAAAGCATCCGCACTGAAATCCATACGCCGCATCCCGAACTGGATCGACGGCAAGCTGATTGACGCCAGCTCCGGCAATACCTCGGCTGTATTCGATTCTGCGACAGGTCGGCAATGCGCCGAGGTCCAGATGTCGACCGCGGCCGATGCCGAGGCGGCCGTCACGGCCGCGGCAAACGCGTTTCCGGCATGGTCGGCAACACCGGTAATGCGGCGGGCACGGGTCATGTTCCGGTTAAAGGAGTTGATCGAGCGTGATCGCAAGGAGATCGCTGCACTGATCACCGAGGAACACGGCAAGGTGCTGCACGATGCCGACGGGTCGATACAGCGCGGCCTCGAAGTAGTTGAGTTTGCCTGCGGCATTCCGCACCTGATCAAGGGTGAATTCAGCGACCAGGTAGGGACCGGCGTTGATACGCATTCACTGCGTCAGCCGATCGGCGTCTGTGCCGGTATCACGCCTTTTAATTTTCCGGCGATGGTGCCGATGTGGATGTTTCCGCTGGCAATCGCCTGCGGCAATACCTTTGTCCTGAAGCCTTCAGAAAAGGATCCCGGCTGCTCGCTCAAGTGGGCGGAATTGCTGAAGGAAGCCGGCTTGCCAGACGGTGTATTCAATGTCGTGCAAGGTGACCATGTCGCTGTCAATACGCTGCTGGGCGAACCGCGCGTCGGTGCCGTCAGCTTCGTCGGTTCGACGCCCGTCGCAGAACACGTCTACCGGACTGCATCCGAGCACGGCAAGCGTGTGCAGGCGTTGGGTGGCGCCAAGAATCACCTGGTAGTCATGCCGGACGCCGATATGGCGCAGGCCGCCGATGCGCTGGTCGGTGCCGGCTATGGCTCCGCCGGTGAACGTTGCATGGCGATCTCCGCTGTCGTGACAGTCGGCGATGCGGCGGAGCGGCTGCTCGAGGAATTGCTGCCGCGTATAGAGGCACTGCGCATCGGCCCCGGCACCGACAACAACAACGACATGGGACCACTCATCACCGCCGAGCATCGCGACAAGGTCCGGTCCTATATCGATCTCGGTGAGCAGGAAGGCGCAACGCTGCTCGTGGACGGACGCACACATGAGATCACCAAGTCCCCCGGGTATTTCCTTGGCCCGACGTTATTCGATAACACGACGCAAGACATGCGGGTCTACCAGGAAGAGATCTTCGGGCCGGTATTGACGATGACGCGGGTCGACACGTTCGACGATGCCATTGCTTTGATCAACGATCATGAATACGGCAATGGCACGGCAATATTTACTCGTGACGGCGATGCGGCACGCGAATTTTCCCAGCGCATCCTCGTCGGAATGGTCGGTATCAACGTACCGATTCCTGTGCCACTGGCCTTTCACAGTTTCGGTGGCTGGAAACGTTCGCTGTTCGGCGACATGTCGATCTATGGCATGGAGGGTGTGCGTTTCTACACGCGCCTGAAAACTGTCACTTCGCGATGGCCGACGGGTATCCGGACGGGCGCGGATTTCTCCATGCCGACAATGTGAGGATCACAACGGGCCCGAAAAAGCCGTCATTGCAGGGCGAGACAACTGCGCCGTCATTGCGGGGCGAGGCAACTGCGCCGTCATTGCGGGGCGTGGCAACTGCGCCGTCATTGCGGGGCGAGGCAACTGCGCCGTCATTGCAGGGCGAGGCAACTGCGCCGTCATTGCGGGCCGAGGCAACTGCGCCGTCATTGCGGGCCGAGGCAACTGCGCCGTCATTGCGAGCCCGCAGGGCGTGGCAACCTCGTGACCCTGGCAGAGTCATTTTCATTGCGAGGTCGCCACGTCGCTGCGCTCCTCGCGATGACGGGCTGCGCTCCTCGCGATGACGGGCTGCGCTCCTCGCGATGACGGGCTGCGCTCCTCGCGATGACGGGTAATTGCCGCGCCGGTCGGCGGTCGTATAAGGTGGGCTTTGCCTGGCCTCGCGGAAATCGTTAATGAATAAAGCTGACAATCCATTCCGGAAATGCCTCGAATCCGGTCATTTTGCACTGACTGCGGAACTGACGCCGCCTCGAGGTACGGATCTCGCGTCGCTCACTGAAGCGGCGAATACGCTGAAGCCTGCGGTAAACGCCATTAACCTGACGGACGGGGCCGGCGCGCGTATTCGTATGTCGAGCCTTCCGGCGGCCATTCATGTCAAGCAGTGCGGCGTCGAACCGGTGCTGCAGGTGACCTGTCGTGACCGGAATCGCATTGCCATCCAGGCGGACCTGCTGGGTGCCGCGGCATTCGGCGTCCGAAATGTACTGGTGCTTCGTGGCGATGATGTTGGCGCGGACGGCGATGCAGCCGCGGTTTTCGATTTCAATTCGCGCTCATTGCTGCGGGCCATGCGCGAGATGCGACACGGCCGGACGACGTCCGGCGACACGCTGACAACCACACCTGAGTTTTTCTGTGGCGCGGCGGATACGCCGGTTGAGCCGGACGGCAACTGGTCGCCGGAATCGCTGATCGCAAAAGCCGAGGCCGGCGCCAGGTTCGTGCAAACACAGTTTTGCTTTGACATGGACCTGATGGCGCGCTACATGCAGGCGTTGGCATCGCATGGCCTGACCGACAGCCTTTACTTCCTGGTCGGGCTGGGCCCGCTGCGGTCTGCCAAAAGCGCACGCTGGATGCGCGACAATCTGTATGGGACGATCATGCCCGACGGCGTGATCCGCCGCATGGAGGCTGCACGCGACCCGCGCCAGGAAGGCATCGCGATCTGCGCCGAACTGCTGCAGGCGGCGCGCGACATTCCGGGGGTCTCGGGCGCGCACCTGATGGCCCCCGGGCAGGCGAGTGCCATTGTGGCGTCAGTACAATTGGCGGGCATGTTGTAGGCGGGCAGCCAGTCTGGCCCGGGCCAATTTCCCGCCGTCGAGGCAGATTTGCCTGAGTCCGGCGGGCTGCTGCGCCAGTGCCGCAGGAGAGAGAGCGAAGCGATGGACATCAAAGGCGAATATCGCATCCGCGCGCCGCGTGAACAGGTTTGGGCGGCACTGAATGACCCGGAGATGCTGGCCAAGTGCATACCGGGCTGCGAAGCACTGGAACGCGTCACTGACTCCGCGCTGAAAGGGCGAATCCGCGCAGCGATCGGCCCGGTTCGGGCAACCTTCAACACGCGAATAACACTCGAGAACCTCAATCCACCTGCCAGCTATACGCTGGCGGGGGAAAGCAAGGCCGGTGCCGCAGGCTTCGGAAAAGGCAGTGCCGATGTCACGCTGGAGCCTGTCGATGACGGTACACTGCTCAAGTACAACGCCCGGTTCAAGGTCGGCGGCAAGCTCGCCCAGATCGGATCGCGGCTCGTTGCCGGCGCGACGGAGAAAACGGCCGATGAGTTCTTCGGCAACCTGTCCCGCGAACTGGACTCAGGCGCTGCCGATACGTCCGTCGACAGCACGTCCGGGACTGGCACCGGGCAATCCGGTGTGCGTAAGCGGATGCTTGCCATCGGTGCTGCCGTTGCTGTGCTGCTCGCAGTGTGGCTACTGCTGCGAGAGTAAAAGGCCTTTTGGAATATATGACGATCAACGTTGCTTTCAATCTGAACGATGAGCCGGTAAGCGCGGAGGTCGAGGCCCGCACGCTGCTCGTCGACATGCTGCGCGGTCCGCTTGGCCGCACCGGTACGCACGTCGGTTGCGATACCAGCCAGTGCGGCGCCTGCGTCGTGCACGTGGACGGGCGCTCGGTCAAGAGTTGCACGATGCTGGCGGTTCAGGTTGCGGACAGGACCGTGACGACGATAGAAGGCGTTGCGGAAAATGGCAGGTTGCATCCGTTGCAGGAGGCTTTTCGCGAACAGCATGGACTGCAGTGCGGCTTTTGTACGCCGGGCATGATCATGAGCGCGCTCGAGTTACTACAGAACAATTCCGATCCCACTGACGATGAGATTCGCTACTGGCTGGAAGGAAATCTGTGCCGCTGCACCGGTTACCAGAATATTGTGCGGGCAATTCGTGCGGCAGCGGCTGCGATGCGCGACAAGTGAACCGGCTTGTAACGGAACAGGACGCGGCCACGGACCACCGGCATGCATGACTTTGATTATTATCGTCCGGATACGCTGGACGTAGCACTCGCGCTGCTGCGCGAGCATGACGACGCGACATTGCTTGCCGGCGGCATGACGTTGATCCCTACTTTGAAGTTCCGCCTGGCGCAGCCGGGTGCGCTGGTCGACCTAGGTGCGATCAGAGAACTCCGCGGCATTCGCGACAATCGGCAATTCATCGAAGTCGGCGCGATGACAATTCATGCCGATATCGCCGCCAGCTCGCTGATCAGGCAGCGGCTCCCGGCCCTTGCAAGTCTCGTGCGGTGCGTCGGCGACCCGCAGGTGCGCAATCGCGGCACTATTGGCGGCTCGGTCGCGAATAATGATCCGGCCGCGGACTACCCGGCGGCGGTGCTGGGCCTGAACGCAGTGGTCGTTACAGACCGTCGCGAAATTACCGCCGATGAGTTTTTTCCCGGCATGTTCGAAACAGCACTCGAGGAGGGTGAAATTCTCGTTGCGCTGCGATTCCCGGTGCCGCAACGAGCGGCCTATGCAAAATTTGCAAATCCCGCGTCACGTTACGCCATTGCCGGCGTCATGGTGGTCGAGACCGGTGGTGCAGATGACGACCGCGTGCGCGTCGCGGTGACTGGTGCGGCGCCCGCTGTGTTTCGGGCTCGAAATATCGAGGCGGCACTAAACGCGAAGTTCAATGTTTCATCGCTTGACGGCCTCACGATCGATCCGGATGCATTATCCAGCGACATGCACGCCGACGCGGAATACCGGGCGCACCTGGTAATCACCATGGCCCGCCGGGCCGTGGAGGAAATCTGTGCCTGAGTTCGTTGCCGCCGGGTCGCCCAGCTTGATCGACGCATGCCGCATGTTGTCACTCGAAGGCCGCCAGGCGTTGCGCCATGAATCCGCGTAACCTGCTGGCCGCGTTCCAGCGCTGGAGCGATGAAGGCCGCGATCTTGTGCTCGCGACCGTGTATGAAACCGCCGGTTCGACGTACAGCAAGACGGGCGCACGCATGCTGATGACCGCCGATGGCAGGTTCCAGGGCATGCTGTCAGGCGGCTGCCTCGAAGGCGATCTTGCAGCGCGCGCGCAGGAAGTAAGCGTTAGTGGTGTGCCCCAGTCGGTAACTTATGACCTGGGCCGGGATGACGAAGAGTTGTGGGGTCTCGGCGTCGGGTGTGATGGCCTGATGCGCATCTTTTTGCAACCGCTCGCCGCCGGTTCCGGCTATCAGCCGTTTGCCGCGATGGCGGCCGTCTACGCGGGGGACGAGCCGGCTGTAGCCGTGACGGTGCTGGAATCGGAATCAGAACTTGTCGAAGCCGGCGCCACGCTGGTCCAGGCCGGGGACCGGTCTACTGCCTGGGGAATTGCCGAATCCGTCCGGCTGGAAACGGCCAACTGCATTGCAGAGAGCCTCGAACGCACGGCGTCATTTACCCGTATGCAGGACGTAACTGGCCGGAATGTTCGTGTGCTTTACGCGCTGTTGCAGCCGCCGCCGCGCATTCTCGTACTGGGCGGGGGACCCGATGCCGAGCCGGTCGTCCGCTTGATCGCGGAGCTCGGCTGGCGTGCCATCGTGCAGGATCACCGGCCTGCCTACATCCAGAGCGGTAACTTTGAGCAGGCCGAGGCCGTACTGAACGAACCGGTGGCCGGATTCGGCAAGCGCATGCCGCTGTCCGGAATCGATGCCGTTATCGTCATGAGTCACCATTTGCAATCGGATCGCGCCTACCTCGAGTGGCTTTCCTCGAGCAAGATTGCGTACGTCGGATTGCTCGGGCCAATCGATCGGCGGCGCCGGCTGCTCGATGATCTTGGACCGGCTGCCAGCGGGCTGGCCGGGCGCTTGCACGGACCCGCCGGCATGGACATTGGCGGTCGCGGACCGGCGTCGATTGCACTGTCGATCATTGCCGAGATTCATGAGGTGCTGGCTCGACGGAAGCGGATTTAGGCGCTTATTTCAGCTCCGCACCGGCATCCCCTGCTCCTCGGTAGTATCCGTCACCGATCTGATCTGCGAGAACCTGGCTAAACGGCCGTTTATTCAGTCTCGGCAGTCGTTCCGTCGTCTTGGGCGTCGCCCGGCAGGAACACGTTTACAATCAGGTCGATCAGTTCGTCCTGCATCTCCGGCTGGTCGAGATCCAGTCCGGTCGTGCCCTTGACCTCGATTTTCAGGGCCAGCAGGGCGCCGCCGCACATGCGCATCAGGTTGTACAGCAATGCCGTATTGCCCGCGGGCGCGATACCCGCTTCCTGCAACAGGCTCAGGTCCTGCACCCCTAATTCAAAAACCGGTTTCAGGTGGCGCTCGATGAGCCACGCGATGCGCGGGTTGTCGTGGCCGGATTCCTGGAACATGATCTTGTGAAGCTCCGGATTCTTCGCGGCAAACTCTATGAATGTGCGCAGCAGTTCAGCGGTGCGTTCCCGCGGTGGTGTGCCGGAAAGACTGGCGCGCTTCCCGGCGAGCGTGCCGCGAAAACGACGATACACGCGATCCGCGGCCGCTCTCCACAGTTCTTCCTTGTTCCGGAAGTGATACGTGATCAGCGGGTGGTGTACTCCCGCGCGCTCGGCGATATCGCGCGTGGATGTCCCGCTGAAACCGTTTTCGGCGAACGCTTCCGCGGCGGCATCCAGTAGTTTTTCCTGCGTGCGCAGGCTGCGCTTCTGTTGCTTGCGGGCTGGCTTGGGTTGCGTCTTCGGCGGATCACTCATTACGACAATCCGGGCACGACCGTTGCCACAGAGTATCGATATTGATGGTGCCCGGCAATCAGGCCGGGCACTGCCGCGTCCGGCTTGCGGGGTAAGCCCGGACCTATTCGAGGTTGAACGACATGCGCACTGCAACCCGCTTCGGCACAGCGACGCCGTTCTCGACGACCGGATCGAAGCGCCATTCGGCGATTGCTTCCCTCGCGGCATCATCGAATATCGAGCCGGGTGCTGATTCCATAATGTCGATATTGGTCACGCTGCCTTGCGGCGATACCGTAAAGGCAACATCAACCCACCCTGAAATATTGCGGCGCGCGGCGCTGCGTGGGTATTCGGGTGCGACGTAATTGACGCGGGTCAGGCGGCTGATCGCGACGATTTCATCTTCACTGCCTGATGTTTCCAATGCGTCGGCCGCCGGCGCGTCGCTCGCCGGACTGCCATCGTTGTCCGTTGAGCTCGTTCCCCCGGTTTTGGCACTACCGCCCGCGATCGCATTGTCGGCGAGCCCATCAACGGCGCCGTCAAAGGGCAGGGAACCGGGTCCACCGGCTGCCCGGCTGGCGCTGGCCGAAGGGCTGCTGTCTTCCAGCGCGCCTTCTTCTGTGACTGCGTCGCTCGCATCGCTTGCGTCTGTTTCGGCAATGGTGTCGCCCGCGACCGGCGCCGCGGCGACTTCGACCTGCTGCTGTTCGAGATCGCCAGGCCGTTCAGCTTCCGCCTGGCGCGCCGCTTCCTCACTAGCCGCAGCAGCCTGGCGAGCTGCTTCCGCGCGCTCGGCAGCGGCCTGCCGTTCGTTCGCGGCGATACGTTCGTGCGCTGCGTCGAGGGCGGCAACCGATGCTTCGAGGTCGGCGCTTGCGGGGTCCAGTGCCCGGGCATCGTCGAGCAACGCTTGTGCGTCGTCGAGACTGCCTGCGTCGATGGCCGCGCGTGCACGCAGCACCAGTTTGCTCGCGATTGCATCAAGACCCTGCTGCGCGGCCGTATTGTCCGGATCATTGGTCAATGCCAGTTCGAAGTAATAACGTGCATTGTCATTGGATGGCGCCGTCAGCTGGTCCGCGGCAAGGCGCTCGCTGGCCATTGCGAGCACTTCGTCGACCTGTTGCGCACTGCGAGCCAGCGCCAGGTCTTCGGCAAGCTGGCTCACCTCGGCCGTGTTGGTGCCGGCATAGGCTTGCGCGCGATTCAGCAGGCGCCCGGCATCTTCGAAACGGCCTTCGCGTATGGCATTGCGCGCGCCGTCCAGAGCCGACCGCAACTGCATCTGCGACAGTTGCGCATTCAGGAACGAAAGCCGCGGGCTGCCGGCGTCGGCCAGCGCGACCGATTTCAGCGCCGCTGCAGCATCCGCAGTCCGCTTGTCGAGCAATGCTGACTCGGCCATGCCGTAGACCTCGTCCATCAGCAGCGCCAGCTCTGAGGCAATCGTTTCATTGTCCGGAAATGCGTCGCGCGCGGCGATGTAGCGTTCAACCGCGTTATTTCCGGGCGGCGCAATAATCTGCCCGGCATTGCGGGCCTGCCGTGCGTCGTCAAGCATGCCAGCCCAGGCCGGCGCCGCTTCGGCCGGCGTCGCGGCCGGTTGCCGGAGAATCGCGGGCACGTCGGACTCGGTAACCGCCGGGCGGCGTAAGGGTTCGCCGGCGACGTTGCTCTCATTGTCGCCAGCTGCGTCGCCGGCAGTATTGGCGGTTTCGGCGACGGCCGGTGCCTCGGTCGGTACTTCGGTCGAACCGCCAAAAAGGCTCCAGATACCGATAACGGCCAGGACGGTGGCAACGCCCGCACCGGCAAACAACGGCATCTTGCCGGACATGATGCCGCCGCCATCGCCGGCATCGAGTGCCATCGGGCCAGGGATATTGACGGCTGGTGCCGCATTGCCAGCCGACGGGTCCGGACCAATGACCGGAGCAATGCGCCGGCCACTGTCAGCAAGCGATTTGCGCGGCTCGGCTGCAGGCGGAGCCTTCCGGGCGGCGCGTGCCGGACGCGCCTCCGGCTGCGGAGCCGGTTTCGGCGGTGCAGCTGGCGTTTGCCGGGCCGGTGCAGCAGGCGGCGTCGGCTGGGCCGGCGCAGCCTGGACAGCCGGTGCGGTAGCTTGACTCTTGAATACGCTGTCAGGTGCGTCCAGGTGATACTTGACGGACGCTTCAATCGCCAGGCGCGCGCGTCCCGGCGACACCGGCTTCATCAGGAACCGGTACACCTGACCCTTGTTAATCAGTTCCATCAGCTGTTCGCCGTCATCGCGGCGCCCGGCTACGACGGCGACGAGTCGCGGTGCATCGGCGCGCAATGCCTGCGTCAGCACCTGTATCTTGGCACCGGCAACGGCGGCGTCGGTAACCAGCACGCCGACTTTGTGACCGCGCAAAATCTCCTGCGCCTGGTTGGCAGTGGTCGCATGATGCACATTGTGCATGCCACGCGATGAGTCCCTGATCGTCCTGAGAAATTCCTCATCCTTGGTAAGGACGAGTACATCCACTTCGCGGCCGCCGGCTTGCGGCGAGCCCTGGATACGTTCCGGTTTCAGCGCCGGCATCCGGCCGGTGCCGTCACTGATGATGCTGGATCCGTTCTCCGCCGTCTCCATGACGATATGCTCGCCGCCGGAGTCGATGGACGGCTCATCGACGTCCGCCGCGGTATCGTTGGCCGATTCCGCCAGCGTCATCAGCCGCACGCGGCGCGTCGCCGTCTCGATCAGTTTGAGGAGAGCGTCCGGCGTAATCGATCCGCGTACTATCTGGAATACTTCCTTGTCGCCGACCAGGGCTTCGAGTCCGTCAGCACGGTCACTGCCCGCAAGCAGGATGCCGATTGTATCGGGCGAGCGCTTGCGCGCCTCGCGCAAGGCTTCGAGGCCGCTCATGCCCGGCAGGTTCTGCGCGGAAACGATAACGTGTATCGGTACTTCGCCGAGCGTGTTCAGGGCTTCGGTGCCAGTGGTCGCATAATGGACCGAGTACCTGTCGCCGAAGCCGGCTCCCAGCGCATCCAGGGTGCTTTGCTCACTGTGCAACAGCAGCACCTGTGTCTTGAATCGCTCGAGCGCCACGGCCATCCTCCGCAAAGTTATGTTGAACGCCAGGTAGAGCTTTCGGGGTCATCGAGTATAGCCGCCGGAGGCAGCCTGGCTATTGCGGAGGGGGTTCGGCGTGCGGAATCTGTGACCTGCCGCACAATCGCACTGCGCGCAGCGTCACACGGCGCGGCCGCGGGTGACGATTTCGCTGGTCAGTGAGTCTATGGCCGTGTCGAGTGGGACGACCGTCTGCTGCTTTGAGCCAAGCCGGCGCACCGCGACCGTCTTCTCGTCGACTTCGCGCTGCCCGACAGCCATCAGCACGGGCACCTTGGACACACTGTGCTCGCGCACCTTGTACGATATCTTTTCATTGCGCAGGTCGGCATCAGCAGCAACGCCCGCATTGCGCAGCTTTGCGACGACATCAAGTGCATAGTCGTCAGCTTCCGAAGTGATAGTCAGGACTTTTGCCTGGGTAGGTGCAAGCCACAGCGGCAGGTGCCCGGCATGGTGTTCCAGCAGGATGCCAATGAAGCGCTCCAGCGAGCCGAAGATCGCACGATGCAGCATGACCGGCGTGTGTTTCTGGCCGTCCTCGGCGATGTAGGTCGCGCCCAGCCGCCCCGGCAGGTTCAAATCGACCTGCAGTGTGCCGCATTGCCAGTCGCGGCCGATCGCATCGCGCAGCACGAACTCGACCTTGGGACCGTAGAAAGCACCTTCGCCAGGGTTGTAACTGTATTCGAGCCCGGACTCATCGAGCGCACTTTTTAACGCGCGTTCGGCCTGGTCCCAGACGGCGTCGTCGCCGACGCGTACGTCGGGCCGGTCCGCGAATTTGATCGTCACATCGTCGAAGCCGAAGTCGCTGTAGATACCGAGGATCAGCTTGCAAACGGCAATGGATTCGGCAGTGATCTGCTCCGAAGTGCAGAAAATGTGCGCGTCGTCCTGGGTGAACGCGCGAACGCGCAACATGCCATGCAGTGCACCCGATGGTTCGTAACGATGCACCTTGCCGAATTCGGCGAGCCGGACAGGCAGGTCGCGATAACTGGTAATGCCTTGCTTGAAAACCTGCACGTGACCCGGGCAGTTCATGGGCTTGATCGCGTAATGGCGGCCGTCCTCGGTCTCGGTCGTGTACATGTGCTCGCCGAACGATTCCCAGTGCCCGGACGCTTCCCACAGGCTGCGGTCCATTACTTCCGGCGTATTGACCTCGCGGAAGCCGGCTTCATTCTGGCGCATGCGCATGTAATTGATCAGGTTCTGGAACAGGCCCCAGCCTTTCGGGTGCCAGAACACGGCTCCGGGCGCCTCTTCCTGGAAATGGAACAGGTCCATCGTCCGCCCGAGTTTCCTGTGATCGCGTTTCTCGGCTTCCTCGAGCTGCGTCAGGTAGGTGCGCAACTGCTTGTCATTGGCCCACGCCGTGCCGTAAATACGCTGCAGCATTGCGTTCTTCGCATCGCCGCGCCAGTAGGCACCCGATACGCGCAATAGCCGGAACGACTTGCCGAGCTTGCCGGTCGACGGCAAGTGCGGACCACGGCACAGGTCGACGAAATCCCCTTGACGGTAAAGCGTCAGCGTTTCACCGGACGGAATGTCCTCAATAATGCGCGCCTTGTATTCTTCGCCGAGGTCACGGAAGAAACGGACCGCATCGTCGCGCTCCCAGACTTCACGCACGATACTCTCGTTGCGATCCACGATTTCCTTCATACGCGCTTCGATTACTTCGAGATCTTCTGCCGTGAATGGCTCATCGCGCGCAAAGTCATAATAGAAGCCGTTGTCGATGGCGGGGCCGATCGTCACCTGTGTCGTCGGCCAGAGTTCCTTGACCGCTTCGGCGAGGACATGTGCGGCATCATGGCGCAACAGCTCAAGACCGTCCGCCGAATCTCGAGTGATGATCTCGATACGGGCGTCAGCGTCGATCGCGCGGGTGAGGTCCCGTAGCTCGTCATCAACCCTGATTGCCACGGCGTCGCGGGCGAGACTCTTCGAGATAGATACAGCGATGTCCGCGCCGGTTGCAGCCGGTGGAAAGTCACGGCGGGAGCCGTCCGGTAGTTCAATGCTGGGCATGTACAGTTGCCTTGATTTCGTCCAAAAAGCGAAGCGCGTTATTGTACCTGATTGCCGACGAGGCGCATCCGGCGTCATAAGACGTCATAAGACGTCATTGCGAGCCCGCAGGGCGTGGCAACCTCGTTCCGCTTGGCAGAGTTATTATCCGTGCGAGATCGCCACGGCGCTTCGCGCCTCGCGACGACGTAGATTGCTTCGCGCCTCGCGACGACGTAGGTTGCTTCGCGCCTCGCGACGACGGGAAATGCTGCTTGCCTCGCGCTGGCGCGCCGCCAGAAACGTCGGGCCGGTCGTGTACAATCACGCTACAGTATTCCGAGACAACCCGCATGACCGAAGCAGTCGCCAACCCGGCTTTTCCAACTGACGCCCACAACCATCGCCGTTGCGTGGAAGAGGCATTGGCGAGGGCGGAAGTCGTCTGCCGCGAGCGCAGCCTCCGGTTTACCGCACTCAGGCGGCAGGTGCTGGAACTGGTCTGGAACAGCCACAAGCCGGTCGGTGCCTACGACATCCTGGACAAGCTGGATCGCGGCGGCAAAAAGGCTGCCCCGCCAACGGTGTACCGTGCCCTCGAGTTCCTCATCGAAGCGGATCTCGTACACCGGCTGGACTCCCTCAATGCCTTCGTCGGCTGCGCCGATCCGTCCAGTTCGCACACCGGGCAATTCCTGATCTGCCGTGGCTGCCAGTCGGTCGCGGAACTCGACGATGCCGACATTAATCGACTGGTTGAGGAAAAGGCCTCGGATCTCGGTTTCTCCGCTGTCCACCAGATGCTTGAAATCCAGGGTCTGTGCCCGGGCTGCCGCGCCGCGAACCCGTAAAGATCTTTACCGGGGGTAGTGCGCCGCGGTCAATAACGTACAATTGCGCCCCTTCAAGGCGCGCAGATATTCCTTCATGACGACAGAACAGCCCACTGATTTCATCCGCAAGATCGTCCGCCAGGACATCGTTGACGGCAAACACGACGGTGCCGTCGTGACGCGCTTTCCGCCGGAACCAAACGGCTTTCTCCACGTGGGCCATGCCAAGTCCATATGCCTCAATTTCGGTGTCGCGGACGAGCAGGGTGGTCATACCTGGCTTCGCTTCGACGATACCAACCCGGGACGCGAACGGGCCGAGTACGTCGACGCCATCATGGAGGACGTCAAGTGGCTCGGATTCGACTGGGGCGACCGGCTGAGCCATGCGTCGGATCATTTCGAGCGGCTCTATGACGCAGCCGAGACGCTGATCGGCCAGGGCGATGCCTACGTCGACAGCCTGAGTGCCGACGACATACGTGCCTATCGCGGTACGCTGACGGAACCCGGACGCGACAGTCCGTATCGCAACCGCAGCATCGATGAGAACCTGGACCTGTTCCGGCGCATGCGAGCGGGGGCGTTCAGCGATGGCGAGCACGTTCTGCGCGCGCGCATAGACATGGCGTCGCCAAACATCAATCTGAGGGACCCGACGCTTTATCGCATCCGCCATCTCAGCCACCAGCGTACCGGCGACGCATGGTGCATCTATCCGATGTATGACTTCGCGCACGGACTGTCCGATGCGTTCGAGGGTGTGACACACTCGCTGTGCACGCTCGAGTTCGAGGATCATCGGGCGCTGTATGACTGGTTCCTAGACAGGCTGTCCCCGCCGCACCGGCCGCGGCAGATCGAGTTCTCGCGCCTGAATCTCGCGTACGCACTGACCAGCAAGCGCAAACTGAACCAGCTGGTTGAAGAGGGCACTGTCAACGGCTGGGACGACCCCCGGATGGCAACGCTTGCCGGCATGCGCCGCCGCGGGTACCCGGCACCGGCACTCGTGGATTTCTGCGCGCGTATCGGAGTTACGAAGCAGGAAAACCTGATCGAGATGGCGCTGCTGGAAAACTGCGTTCGCGAGTACCTGGGTGAACACGCCGAACGCCGCATGGCTGTGCTGAATCCACTGCGAATCATCATAACCAATTACGACGAACACACGGTCGAGGACATGACCGCGCAAAACCATCCGCAGAAGCCCGAACTCGGTACCCGCAGCGTGCCATTTTGCCGCGAAATCCTGATCGAGCAGGATGACTTCATGGAAGAGGCACCGCGCAAGTTTTTTCGCTTAAAGCCCGGCGGCGAAGTGCGGTTGCGGTCTGCCTATATCATCCGCTGTGACGAGGTGATCCGCGACAGTGACGGCAATATTACTGAACTGCATTGCACCTATGACCCGGATACGCGCAGTGGCACCGGCAGCAGCGATCGCAAGGTCAAGGGCACGATTCACTGGGTGTCCGCACGTCATGCCATTAACGCCGAGGTGCGGCTCTACGACCGCCTGTTTACTGAGCCCGAACCTGGCGCCGCCGCCGACATCAACAGGGTGCTGAACCCGGACTCTCTGCAGACCGTGACCGCGATGTTGGAGCCGTCACTGGCCGGTGCCGCGACCGGTACACCTTGGCAGTTTGAACGTCTCGGCTACTTTTGCCCGGATTCCGTGGATCATCGCGCCGATGCGCCGGTGTTCAACAGGATCGTTACGTTACGTGACGGATGGGCGAAGATCGAGAAGCAGGCGCTGCAGGAACGCTAGCACTCCCGGGGGAGGCGGTTACAACCCGGTCATTGCGAGGCGCGAAGCGCCGTGGCAATCTCGTTCCGATTGGCAGAGTCATTGTCGTTTGAGATCGCCACAGCGCTACGCGCCTCGCGATGACGTTGATTGCCTTGCCTTTACCACCACCGGGGCGCCGCGGTCACTGCCAAGCCCCTCGGCGGCGTTACCTTCGGCACGGGCAATTTCCAGCACGCCGAATGAATTTACCAGCGCAAGGTATTTGCCCGGCTGCGTGCGCCCGTAGGTTTCTACCAGGTCGATTGTGTGACCGCCCAGCCTTACCTGAGGCGCTGCCAGGTGACTGAGCAGGTTCCCGTCAATATTGCTGATCAGGTTGCCGAAAGCATCAATGGTCACAATAACGCCACTGACGCGAGTCGGGGTCACCTCCGGTTCATCCAGCCACTCCGGCGCCCATTCCCGAATACGGCGCCCGGTATCGACGGGACGCAGGCGGCCGGCGGCGAGTTCGGCGGCAACCGGCGCGAAGATATCGCGGCCGTGGAAGGTGGCGCTCGGCACCGGCAACTTCAGGTTGCCGAGCCTGCCGTCGTCAAGAGCATAGACGTCAACGTCGTCCTGCTTCGCCAGCAGCGGCGCCAGCAGGCCGTTGTCCGGCGCAATGAATACGTGCCCGTCGAGTGCAGCGACCAGGATTTCCCGTTCTGTACCGACGCCGGGATCAACGATGGCAACATGCACGGTCCCGCGCGGAAAATACTTATACGAACGGCTCAGCCAGAAGCCCGCCTCCGGCGGCCAGTGCGCCGGAATCTCGTGTGTCAGGTCGACGATCGTCCCTTGCCGGAACCGCTGCAGAATGACGCCTTTCATGACGCCGGTGAATGGACCCTTGTGACCGAAGTCCGTTGTGATCGTGATGACACCCGAAGGATGAAAATCCGACATTACCGTCCGTCACTCCGCTCGCTTTACGGCACAGTACAGACCTCAAAGATACACGAGATCCCCGTTAAATTACCTCGCAGGGGCGGCCGATGCCATTCGCTGCCGGTACGCTGCGCGCGCCCAGTAGATAAACACCGTATCGATCGCCGCGATCACCAGTTTGAAAACATACTTGGCGGCGCCAAGTGCCAGCGCCGTGCGCAAATCGACGATGCCCCACCAGGCCACCAGCGAGTAAATGACAGTGTCGAGTGCCTGCGAACTCATCGTCGACAAATTGTTGCGCAGCCACAGCCAGCGGTCGCCGGTAATTTGCTTGATGCGGTGAAATGCCCAGACGTCGAAACTCTGGCTGATGTAATACGCGAGAAGAGACCCGAACACGAAGCGCGGCGTGAAATTGACAATCGTTGCAAATGCGGCGTGTATATCGGCGGAGAACCGGGCGGTTTCGGGACTTTGTGCCGGCTGGTAGAGCAGGGCAAGGCTCAGCATGACCAGCACGACGACACTGACGACAAAACCCATGCGCACAGCCTTGTTGGCTTCGGCACGGCCATGGTTTTCACTCAGCACGTCAGTGGCGAAAAAGATGCTCGAGTAAAATATGACGCCAAGACTCGTCTGGATACCAAAGATCTCAGTGAGCTTTGGACCCTGCAGGTTGGCCAGGATGATCGCGGTTGCGATGGCAACCTGCAGGCCGGCCTTGCCGAACAGGCGGTACAGGATGACGGTAAAGCCGAGATCGACGAACAACGTCGTGAACCACAGCAGTTCCTGCTGCCCGACGAAAAAATTGACGATCTGCTGCGGTATCATGATTCAGACTCGGGTGCCGCGGCACCCGGGCCCGGCGTGAAGGCATTCGCCTGACGTCAGGTGGTTGCGTCGGCCGCATTCCCCGTGTAGCGGTCCAGGTGATAATCGGCGTGCCCGAACAATATGCCGATGGCCGTCAGGCGCTTGAAATAGTGAGCGATGTCCATTTCCCAAGTCATGCCCATGCCGCCATGGATCTGGACGGCTTCCTCGCCGACGCGGCGGCCCATGGTGCCAACCTGGTATTTCAGTGCGGCGATTGCACGAGACGAGTTCGCATCGCGTTCGGCGCGCAGCATTGTCGCCCAGAGCAACAGCGATTTCGTCTGCTCACACGCCATCAGTGTTTCGACCATGCGGTGCTGCAGCGCCTGGAAAGTGCCGATCGGCACGCCAAACTGACTGCGCTGCTTTGAATACTCGACAGTCTTGTCGTGCATCGTGCGCATGATCCCCACGGCTTCCGCGGCGACGGCCAACGTCGCATCATCGACAACCTGCTGCAGGGTCGCGAATCCGCCGTCAACCTCACCCAGGACCCTGTCACCGTCGACGTGCACATCGTCGAGCGTGACCTCGGCGGCGCCATGCGCGTCGACGGTCTTGTACAGCCTGCGGCGTAGCCCTTTGGCCGATCCGTCGACGATGAATAATGTTATGCCGTCGGCATCGCCCTGATTGCCGCCGGTGCGGGCGGGAATGATCAGCAAGTCGGCGTCGCCACCGTTCAGCACCATCGTCTTGCGGCCTGTCAGGACCCAGTTATCGCCTTTACGTTTCGCCGAAGTAACTACATTCGCAATGTCAAAGCGGGCCTGTGGCTCAGCGAAAGCCAGCGCTGCCTGCAGGCAGCCATCGATGAGACCGGGCAGCCATCGTTCCTTCTGTTCCGCGTTTGCCAGGTGCCGCAACGCGCCGCCGGCGAGCACGATGTTGGCGACGAACGGCTCAACGACGAGCCCTCGACCAAATTGTTCCATCATCAGCATCGTTTCGACTGGCCCGCCGCCGAGTCCGCCATCGTCCTCGTCAAACAGGACAGCCGTCACGCCCAGTTCCGCGAAGTTTTGCCACATCTCGCGGCTGAACGCGGCTTCGCCTTCCGCAATCTGCATGCGCTGGTCAAAGTCGTAATTGTTGTCGATGAACCGGGCGACGCTGTCGGCCAGCATTGACTGTTCTTCGGTAACTGAAAAATCCATAGTGCTATCCGTGCGGGGCCTTAAGGGCGAGGCGGCTGTCAGAGTCCAAGCACGTGCTTGGAGATGATGTTTTTCTGGATTTCGTTTGAGCCGCCGTAGATCGACGCCTTGCGGTTGTTGAAGTATTGCAGCGACGATTGCGTCTCGGCGCGATAGCCGACGTGATCTTCCTCCGGAAAATCGGCGGCGTATTGCTCGGGCACGAAGGGCAATGCGTAATAACCGGCCGCCTCGACGAAGAGCATGTCAATCCGTTGCTGCATTTCGGTGCCGGCAATTTTCAGGATCGACGACTCGGGACCGGGCGCATTGCCGACGGCAACAGCCGCCAGCGTGCGCAGCTCGGTGAATTCGAGTGCTTTCAGTTCGATTTCGGTGGCGGCGAGCTTGCGGGCGAAGTTCCGGTCGTCCTGCAGCGGGGGCGCGCCGTGTACGGATTCAGACGCTTTTTCCCGCAGCCGGCTCAGCCGGTACTTCGACCGCGCAACGCCGGCAATATTGGTGCGTTCGTGCTGCAACAGCACTTTGCCATAGGTCCATCCCTTGCCTTCCTCGCCCACGAGATTCGCGGCCGGCACCTCGACGTCCTCAAAATGCACTTCGTTGACTTCCCGCTCGCCCTCGATCGTGATGATCGGCCGCACCGAGACGCCCTTCGTGTTCATGTCGATCAGCAGGAAACTGATGCCTTCCTGGCGGCGTGCTACGTCACTGCTGGTCCGTACAAGGCAGAAAATCCAGTCGGCGTAGTGGCCGAGAGTCGTCCACGTCTTGGTGCCGTTGACAATGTAATGGTCGCCGACGCGTTCGGCGCGGGTCTTCAGGGAGGCGAGATCCGACCCGGATCCCGGTTCCGAATAGCCCTGGCACCACCATACGTTGCTGGCGAGGATGTCCGGCAGGAAGCGCTTTTTCTGTTCGTCGTTACCGAACGTATAAATTACGGGCGCCACCATCTTGACGCCGAACGGAATCATGTCCGGCGCGTTAGCCATCGCAATCTCGTTCGCGAAGATGTATTTCTGCACCGGTGTCCAGCCGGTGCCGCCGTGCTCGGTCGGCCAGTTGAGTGCCGCCCAGCCCTGTTCGTGGAGTATCTTCTGCCAGCGCACCATGTCGTCGCGGCTGAGCGAGATGCCCTTTTTCTGCTTGCGCCGCAGTTCTTCGGGGTATTTGTCGCGAAAAAACGCGCGAACTTCCTCCCGAAACGCCAGTTCCTCGTCGGACAGGTTTACGTTCATTCACACTTCCCAATGTCAGTCATGTCCGGGACAAGGGTATCCCGGGCAACAATCTGCAGGAAACCCGTCATCAGTGAACCGTGGATGGCGGGTACCGGCGGTGTTCGGGTCAGTCGGGGACGGGCAGTATAACGAGGGATGCTGCAATGCACAACACACTACACTGACACCCGTTAATCACTGGTTTCATTGAGAAAATTGATACTCCCGCCGCACCGGTACCCCCTGTGGGGAGGTCTTTGGGGGTATGGCTCCCTTCGGTCCGCTTTATTTCCCCCAAAGACCTCCCCACAGGGGGTACCGGTGCTCCTCTGGGGGCGCCGAATCTTCCGGAAGGTGCTGTTGGCGCGATCGAGGATTATTCATGAACGGCACAATGGCAGGGGCGGAGGTGTGCCCCGGGGAGGGCTTTTCAGGGCTGTGCCGGACAGGGACGTCCGGCACAGAGCGTACAGGGACGTATTCACAGCGTCCCTGAAAAGCCCTCCCCGGGGCGCGCCTTCGCCTACCACCGCACCAAAACGTTCATGAATAATCAGGCCGTGGCGCTCCGAGCACCGTAAACGCCACTGGCGCCGCAGGGAGACGTTACGGAACCTCAGGTATTGGCGCGACTCTTACCCGGTATCGA
>CAZLNH010000291.1:0-6479 GCA_964560775.1 uncultured Woeseiaceae bacterium
GCCGCGTACGTCGGTTCGATTCCGTCCCTAGCCTCCAACCTGAATTTGAACCTGGCCCGGGTGGCGGAACTGGTAGACGCTACGGACTTAAAATCCGTTGACCGAAAGGTCGTGCCGGTTCGATTCCGGCTCCGGGCACCACCCTACTGCGACGACTTCCTGCTAGCCGGCCTGGCGCACACTCTGGCGTTGCGTGACAGGAGTGGCCGGTGGGACCGACGCCTCATCGCTCAATACTCGGAACACACCGGTTTCGGTCGATGCGACCGCCGCGTCCGCGT
The DNA here is from genome assembly GCA_964560775.1 of uncultured Woeseiaceae bacterium. GTDB lineage: Bacteria > Pseudomonadota > Gammaproteobacteria > Steroidobacterales > Woeseiaceae > Woeseia. Next base: position 282 of record CAZLNH010000291.1, read on the forward strand.
CTACTACCCGGTTTCGGCCTCGTTGCTTGGCCGAATAGAGCGCCTCGTCGGCCATCTGCACGAAGCCCTGCTTGCTGTGATTGCGCTCGTGTGGCAGCAGGTGTGCGAGGCCGATACTGACAGTCACATTTGGTCCGGCATCGGCTCCCAGCTGCTCGATGGCTTGTCCCTGAACCTTGCGACGAATCGTTTCGGCAAGCCGCGACGCAAACTCTTTCTGCGAATCGAAAAGCAGTACGACGAATTCCTCACCACCATATCGCCCGGCAAAATCCTGCGGCCGTTGCAGGCTGGCACGAAGTATTGCTCCCACTTCACGAATAATATCGTCACCTGCCTGGTGACCGTATTCGTCGTTGTAATCCTTGAAGTTGTCGATATCGATCATCATCATGCTTAGCGCGCAACGCCCGCTTATGGCGTTGTCCCAGGCAGTGGACAACATATCGTCGAAGGCCCGGCGGTTTGGCAACTGCGTCAGTGCATCGTGGTTCGCCCGGAAGTTGAGCACACGTTCCTCAAGGAACATCGTGCGGCGGTTGCGCTCCATCTGGAATGCACCAAGCGCGCAAATGATATTCAGGAAAACGAGGAACACTGTGTTATAGATCATCTGAACGTCAATGCCGGCAAACCGCACGGCAAAAAAGCAAAAGGTTGCAACGAGCGTACCAGCCGTCGCGATCGCGACCGGCATGCGCAGGCCGAGCAGAAAATAGATAAAAACAATGATGACGACAAAGCCGGCCATCAAGCGCGGCTGGCCCAGCTGGGCAGCAATACCACCAATATACAGAGCAGTAAGTCCTACAGTCAGACCGACGATAACGGCAACTGGCTGCAACATGGACTTGAGCCGCGGCGACCATGTCAGCAAAAGCAGGGCGACAACTGAAGGCAATATGACACCAGCGCGCAGGACGTTCGCGCGGCTGGAAAACTCGACCGACATATAGCGGTGATCGAGAAACATCAGTACCCCGACCAGCGCAATGGCAACCATCATCTGTATGCGAAGGTTGATGCGATCATTTACCGCCGCTACTGAGCGATATTCAATCTCCAGGCGTCGATTGCGGAATTTCAAACCGGCACCGCGGTCTTCGAGTTCTTTGAGGTAAGGCCCTTCCATCAAGCGCTCCATTACGCTGCCAATTGCGTTGAGATGCAACGATGATAAGGGACTTTACTTATTAACGCGGGGCAACTGCGTCACAATTCATTGCTTAATTCCCTGATCTTTTTCGTTTTTTTCAAAACCATTAACCCTTTCAGACCATTTATGGCTGCTGCCCCGGCGGCGATCTTGCAGTTGAATATCCAACGCATTCTGACTAACGTGAAGCAAGCTGCGACAGGAGCAGCGCACTCTGACGGGGGGGGGCAGAGGCATGACAGCATTAACACGGAGACAGGTGCTTCTGGGCGGCGGGGCACTGCTCGGCAGCGGCCTTTTGCCAGGCATAGGCGCCACGCGGTTTTCACCGGCAGGCGGCCTGATCAACAGCGCCTACGCCGATACAATCCCCCGGCCGGACTATGTTATTCGCGCTGGTACCAACGAGAATCCGTGGGGACCGTCGCGAGTCGCGCTGAAAGCCATCAATGCATCAGTCGAGTTGAGCAACCAGTACGGCGGCATTGGCGACGAGATGCGTGCATTGCTCGGTGAAATCAATGACGTGCCGGCCGATCATATTTCGATCGGCAGCGGCTCCGGCGAAATTCTAAGAGTCGCGGGCCTGCTCGCCAGCATGTCGTCTGGTTCAATCGTGTGTGCGGACCCGACCTACCAGGATCTGGTGCGTTACGCCGCTCGCGTCGGTACCGAAATCATCCGCGTGCCGGTTGACAGCGAGTCGCTGGTCATGGACCTCGACGCCATGGCGAGTGCGATCCGTGCCGATACGCGGCTGGTTTACATCGTCAATCCGAATAATCCCATTCCGAGCATCATCGAGAAGAGCCGGTTGCGTGACTTCGTGCTGGAGATCTCGCGCGACCGCATGGTTTTCATCGACGAGGCGTATCACGAGTTTGTCGACAATCCCGACTATGGCTCGATGATGGAGTTGGTCCGTGACGGTCATCGCAATATCATCGTATCCCGCACGGCCTCAAAAATTCACGGACTGGCCGGACTGCGGGTCGGATTCGGATTTGCGCACCCGGACCTGATTCAGGCTATAGATGACAAAAAGACAGGGCAGCTCAACATACTTGGCATGAAGGCAGCCTACGCCAGCTACCAGGATGAAGAGTTCCAGCGCTTTACCTTGCGCAAGAACCGGGAGTCGCTCGCCATCGTCGAAACCATGCTGGACGATATCGGCGCGCGCTACGTAAGGTCGAACGCCAATTTCGTTTTTTTCGAGACCGGATACAATGTTGAACTTGTCAACGCGCTGATGCTGGAGCAGGGCGTTCGCGTCGGCCGCCCGTTTCCGCCGTTCCTCAAGTGGTCCCGCGTCAGCATGGCGAAACCGGACGAAATGCAGTATGTCGTGGCCGCATACCGGCGCATTCTGCCGACGCTCGCCGAGCGGCAGGCAGCCTGAAACAAAGTGTGGCAAGATCAAGCGCTTCCCTGAAACCGTCCGGATCCGAATGCAACTGTTATGGCCAGCCTGTACTTTTATTACTCATCGATGAATGCCGGCAAGTCCACGTCGTTGCTGCAATCCAGCTACAACTACCGGGAACGCGGTATGAATACGCTGGTCATGGCGCCGGATTTCGATGACCGGTATGGCGTCGGCTACGTCACCTCGCGAATCGGCCTTGAAGCACGCGCAACGACGTTCAACACGGCGGACGACCTGTTCGAAATCGTTTCGACCTGTTGCGCCGAGGACCCACTGCATTGCGTGCTCATTGACGAAGCACAATTTCTGACACGCGAGCAGGTATTCCAGCTCGGGCGAATTACCGACGAATTAAAGATCCCGGTACTGGCTTACGGGCTGCGCACGGACTTTCGCGGCGAACCCTTTGACGGCAGCAAGTATTTGCTCGCGTGGGCTGACAATATCGGCGAGATCAAGGCCATCTGTTACTGCGGCCGCAAGGCAACGATGGTCCTGCGGCTGGATGAGAATGGCAACGCGGTTCAGGAGGGCTCGCAGGTCGAGATCGGCGGAAACGACCGGTATGTCTCAATGTGTCGCCGGCATTTCAAGGAAAACTTCTACGGGGGAACGACAGGGAAGCCTTCAGAAGAACTGCTGATGGCCGGCTCCGCCGTCGCACTGGATGAGACTTAAGACCGCCAGGCCGTTGTGCGGAAACATTATTCCGCGGCCTGCCGCTCCTGGCCGCTTACGTCGATCAGCTCGGTGTTCTCGCGGGCAAGCAGCCGACGCAGGTCGTCGAGACTTCTCATAATGACGGTCTCATTGAAGCTGTCGCCATTCAGCGCCACGCTTTCCCGCGCATTCGGATCCACAAATTTCAGGCCATGATGACCGATCATAACGACGTCATCATTAACCATGACGTGATTGGAAATGCGTTGCGAATTGACGAATGTGCCATTGGTGCTGTTCAGGTCCATCAGCACCGTTGTCCTGCCATCGCGGATGAACATCGCATGATGCCGGCTTATAAACCGGCTGACGATGGGGAGATCATTGTGCTCGGAACGACCGATCATGATGCGGGATCGGTCTAACGGAATTTCCTTGATCGTTTTGCCGTTGTACGTCAGGAACAGCTTCGCGGAATGATTGCCTACGCTGCGTATATTGCTGACAGCCTGAAGCCCCGGCGAGCCGGTCATGGGCGGCACCATCGGCCGTTCGATATCAGCTGGTTTGAGCGGGCAGCTTGTCGCACGCGCCAGTCCCAGCAATACCAGGCGATCAACGATCCCGGGCCAGCCGCCCGAAGCCCGGTGTAGCGTCTCGCAAACCGCCTCCGGCAACACGCTTGCCGGGTCTTCGCAACGTCCGGCGCGCAGCTTTGCATGCAAATACATCCGCGTCTCGTAATCTTCCATTGGCGACAGGTGGAAGTCGCCGGTCAATCGCTTGCTGACGCACTCCATCGCCGGCGCCTTGACGATTGGCGCAATGCACCTGTCACTGGATAACACCAGCCGCAACGCATGCTGGTGCCGGGCACGAATGTCCGCGAGCTTGCAGAGGATCTGCAGCGCGTCAGGATTCAACGACTGCGTATTTTCTATGACGAGTAAAGGTGCGGAATGACAACTGGCCTGCTGTGTCACGTAGACACGCAGCATGTTCAATTGCTCGTTGACAGAATCCAGCTTGACGGAGAAACCGAACTGGCAAAGTATGCTGTTGAGCAGCGCTGCCGCATCGCGGCAGCTGCCGTTGACTATCGCAACGTTGCGATCTTCATCCAACGATTCGGCGAAATGCCGGAGTATTGTAGTCTTGCCGGATAGGGAGGGACCCTGAAGCAATCCGAGGCCGTGCGGATGTTTACAGACGTTGTGCAGGAATCGCTCCGCATCCGCCTGTGCCTGGAACGCGACAAAGTACAGCGGATCGCCATGCGTCCTGAAGGGTTGCTCTTTGATTCCCGCCGCGTTTAATTCCATCGCCTACTGCATCGGTATGGATTTATTTTTTTAATTCAGCTACTTCGACATATTTGTTAAAGCTGATGGTTGGTCGGTTCGCCGTGACGCCAGTCTACGTTTGACGGCCAACTCTTGTAAACTGCCGCTTGAGCGGGACAGACTATCAATGCCTCACGAGAGTTATTACGAATTAACATTAATTAAGTTATGTTAACTATTGAAAAATATAATAATAACGGTTCCAAATCTCGCCCATTCATCAGGCTGGTTGGTGCCCGCGGGATGCTAACGTATTGACTGCATTACTGTCGGCGCAGGGCATTGGCCTGGTTCGTGGCGAACGGCGCCTGTTCCGGTCGCTGGAATTTGCGCTAAACAGCGGCGAACTACTGTTGGTCGAGGGCCCCAACGGGTCCGGTAAAACCAGCCTTTTGCGACTGATTTCGGGTCTCATGGAGCCCGAGGACGGCACAATTTTCTGGAATGGAACGCCAATCCGCCAGGTGGCCCAGGATTACCGCGGCGCGCTGGTCTGGCTGGCGCACAAGACCGGCTTCAAGCAGGACCTGACCCTTGTTGAAAACCTCCGGTTCGAACAGTCGCTTCGGCCGGCCTCGACGCTGTCATTCGACGATGTACTCGCGCGCCTCGATCTCGCAATGCTGACGGCACTACCACTGCGGGCGTTGTCAGCGGGGCAACAACGCCGCGTCGCGCTCGCGCGCATGCTGTTGAGCAGCGCACAACTCTGGATCATGGACGAACCACTTACGAACCTCGACCGGGATGGGCGCTTGCTGGTTGGCGGTTTGATCAGCAGTCATCTTGCGGCCGGTGGCCTTTGCGTCGCCGCGACCCACCAGGAGCTCGCGATCGATACGCCGCAGCAACGGCTGACCCTCGCATGACACAGCCCGCAAACCCAACGCCAGGACTTTTTGCAGCGCTCGTCGCGGTCGTGCATCGCGACCTGTTGCTCGCGTGGCAAAAGCCGGGCGACGTGCTGAATCCGTTGTTCTTTTTTGTCATCGTCAGCTCGCTGTTCCCGCTGGCACTCGGGCCGGATGCGGATCAGTTGCGTGCCATTGGCCCGGGCGTTGTGTGGGTCGGCGCGCTGCTGGCCGCATTGCTGTCGCTAAACAGCCTGTTTCTCGGGGATTTCGAGGACGGCAGTCTCGAGCAGCTGCTATTGAGTCCGCAGCCTTTACCGCTGATCGCGCTTGGCAAAACCCTTGCGCACTGGATGCTCGCAGGATTACCACTGGTCGTCGTATCACCGCTGATTGCAATCAGTTTCGACATGCAGCCCGCCAGTCTGTACGCCATGATGCTGACGCTGGTGCCGGGCACGCTGAGTCTAAGCCTGCTGGGCGGCGTCGGCGCCGCCCTCACCGTCGGTCTGCATCGCGGCAATGCGTTGCTGGGCCTGCTTGTCTTACCGCTGGCGATGCCGGTACTGATTTTCGGCGCACGCACCGTGTCGCTCGCCGCTGCGGGTGACCCGATCGGCGCCGGGCTTTACTTCCTTGGCGCGTATTGTATGTTGGCGCTGGCTCTCGCGCCGTTCGCTACGGCCGCCGCCCTGCGCATCAGTAACGAGTAGTTGCAAACAACCATGTGGACCTTTTTTCACAAGCTGGCGTCACCGC
>CAZLNH010000292.1:0-11606 GCA_964560775.1 uncultured Woeseiaceae bacterium
GGGATTCTCGCGCATCGCCAATAATTCAGGCGGTATCTATCAGTGGTCGGTCCAGATCGATCCAGCCATCCCCCGCTATTGAGGGGCCGGCCCACCCGCTGCACTGACGATACTAGACTGATATGGTGATATAGTTAACCATAACACCTATTCCTGACCAGACCTCGCCCAACGGTGGACAGACAGTATGAAAAAATCGATAAAAATCCGGTACCTGTTCGCAGGCCTCGCAACAATCCTGTGGTCCCAGGCAGTGCCGGCAGCGTCGCTGCTGGAGGTGTACCAACAGGCCCTGCAGAGCGACCCGCTTATCCACGAGGCAGAGTCACGCCGCCTGGCGGCGCTCGAGGCAGTGCCCCAGGCCCGCAGCCTGCTGTTGCCGCAGATTAACGGCGGTGCAGTAATGGAGATGGCGACGTCGGACGGTCGCGAGATTTTCCAGGACAGTACCGGCATCGGCGTTGCAACATCCGAGGCGTCAAGAGAAACCGTCGGCTGGGAGGTCAATCTGAGCCAGACCCTGTTCCGCTGGGACCAGGTCGTCAACCTGAAACAGGCCCACAAAGTCGTAGCACGTGCGGAAGTGGTGCGTGAAGCGGCGCAACAGGAACTGATCGTGCGGGTAGCGCAGCGTTACTTCGAAGTGCTCGCCGCGGAGGACCGGCTGACGTCGATACACGCGGACCGCCGCGCGATCGCGCGCCAGCTCGAACAGGCCAAGCAACGCTTCGAGGTGGGACTGATCGCGATAACGGATGTGCAGGAGTCGCAGGCGGCGTACGACCAGTCGGTCGCCTCGGAAATCGGTGCCAAGCGTGAACTGGCGACCGCGCGGGAGTTGTTGCGTGAAGTGACCGGGCAATACGTGCCCGAACTTGCTGCCCCGCAAGAAGAGTTCCCGTTACTTTCGCCGAACCCGAATGACGAGGAAAGCTGGATCGAGCTCGCGATGGAGCAGAACCTGACGGTTATTGCCAGCCGTATCGATGAGCAGATAGCGCGCGATGAGATCGCGTTTCGTCGCACCGGCCATTACCCGACGCTTGAACTGGTTGCCAGTTACCGGGATTCCCAATCGGATATCACGGACCAGATTCGTGACGGGGCGCCGTTCCCGGATTTCGACACCGAAAGCCAGGGTGATTCCATCGGGCTGCAGATTTCCGTGCCGTTGTTTTCCGGCGGCGGCACATCGTCGCGCGTCAGGGAAGCCGTCTATCTGCACCGGGCATCGAGGGAACAACTCCAGCGTGTTGCACGCGAGACCGAGCGGCAGACACGGGATGCATATCTGAGCGTGCTGTCTGAAATCAGTCGCGTAAAAGCGCTCGAGCAGGCAGTTGCGTCAAGCCGAACCGCACTGGAAGCCACGCAGGCCGGTTTCGACGTAGGTACCCGCACGATCGTCGATGTCCTGAATTCCCAGCGCGCGTTGTACCTTGCCATTTCGAACTATTACCAGAGCCGCTATGCCTACGTGGCGAATGTTCTGCGCCTGAAGCAGGCAGCCGGCACGCTGAAAGTCCAGGATCTTGAGCAGATCGACCGTTGGCTTGAAGAGCGCAAGCCACCGGAAGAAAAGTTCGCCGAAGAAGAGCCTGTTACAGAAGGCTAACCCGGATTATTCATGAACGCCACGATGGTCGGGGTGCGCCTTCGCGTGCCACCAAAGCCAAACGTTCATGAATGATCCGGGCCAGGAGTCTGCGCAGGAAACAACGACTCCGGTGCTACTCAGTGCGCGCTGCCGGCGTGCACATTGTCGACGAGAGGCTCCAGGAGCACGAGCAGCTTCTTCAGCGAGCCACGATTGTTCGAGACGATGTCCCGGCCTTTATTGCCGATTGCCTTTGCTTCATCGGGATTGCCGAGCAAACGTGTAATCTCCGCGGCAAGCGCATCTGAACTGTCGACAGTGATCGACGCACCGATGGTCGCGAACATGTTGGCAATATCTTCGGTGTTGAACAGGTGGGTACCGGTAATCACCGGCAGGCCGAGCGCTGCCGGTTCCAGCAGGTTGTGGCCGCCCACCGGTACCAGCGTTCCGCCAACAAAAGCGACATCGCTGGCCGCATAGAACAGAGGCAGTTCGCCCATCGTATCCGCGAGAAAAACAGTGTCCGACGCGGCGCATGACTTTTTCGAGGTCCTTGTGACGAAATGGATATCGCGCCGGGACAATAGCGACGCCACGGCGGAAAATCGTTCAGGATGACGGGGCACGACCACGAGCAGAGCATCCGGCCAGGCCTCAAGAATCCTGCTGTGGGCATCGAGCACCTGGCTCTCTTCGCCCTCATGCGTACTGGCTGCGACCCAGACAGGCCGGCCCGGCCACAAGCTGTTTCGCAATGCCCTGCCGTGCTCTGCAAGATCGTCGGGCAATGCAATGTCGAATTTGATATTGCCGGTAACCCAGGTGCGTTCCGGGGCCGCACCGAGTGACATGAAGCGGTCCGCATCCGCCTGGCTTTGCGCGGCAATCAGGATGCCGTGAGACAGCGTCTCCCGGAACAGCGGCAGCAAGCGACGGTACTTGCCTACGGAACGCGGCGAGATCCGCGCACTGACCAGTATTAACGGGATACGGCGCTTGCCGCAGGCATGGTAAAGGTTGGGCCAGATTTCCGTTTCCATGATCAATGCAAACGCCGGCTTTACCGCATTGAAAAATCGCGCGACCGCATTCGGCGTTTCGAACGGTATGTAGCAGTGAACAACCTCATCGCCAAACAGCGCCCGGACGCGCTCGGCACCGGTCGGCGTAACCGTCGTCACCAGAACCTGCCGGTCCGGAAAACGTTTTAGAAGCGTGCGTACAAGCGGTACCGCTGCCTGTACCTCGCCGACCGAGACAGCATGCAGCCAGACACTGCCAGGGTTCAATGAAGGATAACCAATGCCGAACCGTTGCCCGACACGGTCCAGGTAGGCGCGGTTGCCCAGTCCGCGCAACAGCCAGTACAGGGCATAAACCGGTAACAGCAGGTAGGTCAGGATCGCGTAGGTGATGCGCATGGCAGGCTACTTCGTTGTAACTGGCCGGGCGGCAATTGTGACCACGGCGGCCACGTGCCGGCCGGTCCCTGACGGCAGCGCAACAGGCGCTCTGTCAGTTACCTGGCCCGGATTTCTCACCGATTCGCGGGATTCTCCGGCAGCACAGTTCGCACAAGGGATTTCCCGATCAAGCGGAATACCAGAGGCGGACTATGGGCAAGCGAGAATCCGCGAAATCGGTTAGATGCCCGGGCTAGCCGCACTTCGACTCACCGCAGCTCAGGCACGTCATGCAGCCATCCATCATGACTGCCGCCGCCGTGTTGCATTTGGTGCAGAGCTGCGCGCCTTCGGGATAGTCGCTTTTCGAAAACGCATCCTTTTGACGAGCGGCTGCTTCAAACTCGGCACGCTTTTCCTCGATCAGTTTCTGCTGGCGCGGATCCAGCTCGGGCTTCGCGAGCATGCCGATCAGGACAAGGTGCTTCTCGACGATGTAGCCCAATTCGGCAATGATCGATGGCATGAACTTGCCACCAGGCTTCCAGTAACCGCCACGCGGATCGAACACAGCTTTCAGTTCATCGACCAGGAACGTCACGTCACCACCCTTGCGGAATACGGCGGATATGATCCTCGTCAGCGCGACGATCCACTGGTAGTGGTCCAGGTTCTTCGAGTTGATGAACATCTCGAACGGCCGCCGCTTCTCGAATTCGGTACCTTCATTCAGGACAATATCGTTGATTGTCACGTACATGGCATGGTCCGAGACCGGCGTCTTGACCTTGTAAGTCGAGCCGATGAGCATCTCCGGACGCTCAAGCTTTTCATGCATGCGGATGACTTCCGCGCCACCACCCTCGGCTGGCTGTCGCTGCAGTTCGGGTTTCGCGGCCTTGTCCTTGTCGGCAGGCTGTTTGACCGCATACCCGACAATCTTCTTGTCTATTTTTATCGTGCTCATGATCCTGTTGACCTTGGAGTACTCTGCGCGCAACGCGTCAGAATTTGCCGTAGTAGCCTTCCTTCAGGGCATCGAAAAGATTCGCCGCGGTGTGAACCTCGCCGTCATACTCGATTTCCTCGTCTCCTTTCAGTTCCAGCTCGGAACCGTCCTCAAGCGTAAAGCTGTAGACCGTGTTCTTCAGGTCACGCTCCTTGACGAGCACGCCCTGGAAAGCCTCCGGATTGAAACGGAATGTTGTGCAGCCCTTGAGCCCCTGCTCATAGGCATACATGTAAATATCCTTGAAATCCTCGTACGAATAGTCGGTCGGCACATTCGCCGTCTTTGAGATCGAGGAATCTATCCATCGCTGCGCGGCTGCCTGTATATCAACGTGCGCCTTCGGCGAGATGTCGTCGGCAGTGACGAAATAGTCCGGCAACGCCGTTGCCACTTCGGGACCGTCCTCCCCCGCCTCGGGAATCGCTTTCGGATTGATGAGTTCCCGATACGAGAGCAACTCGAATGAAAATACGTCGACCTTTTCCTTGCTCTTCTTGCCCTGTCGTATGACATTGCGGAAGTAGTGATGTGCAAAGCTCGGCTCAATACCATTACTGGCGTTATTCGCGAGAGACAGCGAAATGGTGCCCGTTGGTGCGATGGAACTGTGATGCGTGAAGCGCGCGCCGGTGCTCGCGAGCTTTTCGACCAGCGCCGGCGCTTCTGCGGCAATGCGCTGCATGTAACGGCTGTAGCGCGCATGCAGGACCTTTCCGGTCACCTTGTCGCCCGGCTTGAATCCGTCGGCGATCATCTCGGGGCGCTTCGACAGCATTTCCTGGGTGACGGTGAACTCTTCGTTCATGATTGGCGCCGGGCCTTTTTCAATGGCAAGCTCCAATCCGGTCTCCCAGCCAGCCAGCGCCAGTTGCCTTGCAACTTCCTCGGTAAATTCCACCGACTTCCGGTCACCGTATGTCATGCGCATCATGGTGATGGTCGAACCGAGTCCGAGAAAGCCCATGCCGTGGCGCCGCTTGCGTGTAATTTCATCGCGCTGGCGCGACAACGGCAGGCCGTTGATCTCGACAACGTTGTCGAGCATGCGTGTGAAGACGCCAACGACCTTGCGATACTGGTCCCAGTCGAAACGAGCCTTTTCCGTGAACGGGTCAATGACAAACCGCGTCAGGTTGATCGAGCCTAGCAGGCAGGAACCGTACGGCGGCAAAGGTTGCTCGCCACACGGGTTCGTGGCCCGGATATTCTCGTCGAACCAGTTGTTGTTCATTTCATTGACGCGGTCGATCAGCACAAAACCCGGCTCGGCGAAGTCGTACGTCGACGCCATGATCACATCCCAGACGCGCTTCGCGGGCATCGTACGATAGATCTTGCAGGCAACGAGCCCGGCTGCATTGCGCACATAATTCTCTGGCTCCGGCCACTCGCGCCATACAAACTGGGAATCGTCGCTGACATCGAGGCCATCCTGGTCGACTTCCTTGCGTGTGACCGGAAACGCGACCTTCCACTCGCCGCCATTCTGCACGGCCTGCATGAATTCGTCGGTGACCAGCAGCGACAGGTTGAACTGCCGCAAACGACCGTCCTCCCGCTTGGCAAGGATAAAGTCCATGACGTCCGGGTGGCCGACATCGAAGGTGCCCATCTGTGCACCGCGGCGGCCGCCGGCCGACGACACGGTGAAACACATCTTGTCGTAGATATCCATGAACGACAGCGGGCCCGACGTGTAGGCCCCGGCCCCCGTTACATAAGCGCCTTTCGGGCGCAGCGTGGAAAACTCATAGCCGATGCCACAACCGGCTTTCAGCGTCAGGCCGGCCTCATGCACCTTGTTCAGGATGTTGTCCATCGAATCGCCGACGGTGCCGGAGACGGTGCAGTTGATCGTCGATGTCGCGGGCTTGTGCTCCTGCGCGCCAGCGTTGGAAATGATGCGGCCGGCCGGTATTGCGCCGGTCCGCAATGCCCAGAGAAACTTCTCGTACCAGGTGTCGCGCAGCGGATCGGCTTCGACATCGGCCAGTGCGCGGGCGACTCGCTTGTAAGTATCGTCCGTGGTCTGATCGATCGGCGCGCCATCTTTCGCGCAGAGCCGGTATTTCGCCTTCCATATATCCAGTGACGCCGGCTGGAACGAAATATCGCCAACCGTTGCAGCGTCCATATTCACCGCGGACTTCATGTGGCCCTTCTCTCCCTGGCACTCCCTTCCGGAGACCCCGATTATCGTTTCTGTGCCGTCCTGATCCAAGGCGCACAGATCCCCGCTTGCCGTGGCCCCAAGCCACACGACAAGTGCCTGCAAAGGCTCAAGTTTCTTTACGATGTGCGACACAAGATGTTGTGTCTGTCAGGGCACAAGATTATGCCCGTTACCGATGACTGTCAAGGCCCGAATTCATTTTTCCGCAGGCATTTTATCTATTATAATTCATGAGCTTACAGAATATTTGAGAAAAACTTCTTTAAAATCAGGGGAAAAAAGACGCAAATGGATTGCACACTGCAACGCACAACATCTAGTAGCATTAAGTGAAACGGAATCGACGGCCGGAAACCCCTCGCAACCGCCTGCCGCCACCCTTGAAAACGGCGTTGCAGAGCCTATTGTCAGGATCATGGCCAGGCGGGTTTTGCGGCGACCGGACACTGCGACGAAATCGGCGTGGCGGACATCAATCAGCGATAAACACTGGTACTGTGCTGTGGGCCGGGAACTTTTCGCCGGACGCGGCTGTCCGCCACCATGGCGAAATGACGGGTCGTCGCTGGTGAATTCCGGTCGCCGACAGATCTCAAACATGAACATGCCTCGCTACAGGGAATAGTTGATGAAATATACGTTTCGATATGCAGGGGCCGCGCTGGTCCTGGCCGTTGCTGTCCTGACCGTTACAGTCCTGTCTGTTTCGGTTCTGCCAAACCGCGCCGATGCGCAACCGATGCAAAGCCTGGCGCCGCTCGTAAAACGCGCATCGCCCGCCGTCGTCAATATACGCGTCAGCCAGACGGTAGAGGCTGGCTCACCCTATTCGGACGAAATGTTCCGCCGCTTTTTTGGCCTGCCCGATGTACCGGGAGGTTCGCGCGAGGTCGCAAGCGCCGGGTCAGGCGTTATTGTTGATGCCGGCAACGGCTACATATTGACCAATCACCATGTCGTCGACGGCGCCGAGAAAATCCAGGTCTCCCTGTACAACGACGAAACGCTCGACGCAGAGATTGTCGGCTCGGATGCGGCAACGGACATTGCCTTGCTGAAAGTCGAGTCCGATGAATTGATGGAACTGCCAATTGGCGACTCGAGCGCCGTCGAGGTAGGGGACTTTGTCATAGCCATCGGCAACCCGTTTGGACTGGGGCATACCGTCACCTCCGGCATCGTTAGCGCCCTGGGACGAACAGGCATAAGCCGGGGCACAGGTACCAGCGTCATCGAGGATTTCATCCAGACCGATGCGTCAATCAATCCTGGCAATTCAGGTGGCGCACTGGTCAACATGAACGGCGAACTGGTAGGCATTAACTCTGCCATTATCAGCCGCACCGGCGGCAACATTGGCATCGGCTTTGCGGTACCGACGGAAATCGCACAATCGATCATGCAGCAGATCATCGACTTCGGTGAGGTTCGGCGCGGGCTGCTCGGGGTCACGATTCAGACCATCGACCAGGAAACGGCGGAGGCACTCGGCGCCGAAGTAACCAGCGGAGCATTGATCACCGGGATCGAACCGGAGTCCGCGGCCGAAGAAGCCGGACTGCGCGTCGACGACATTATCGTACAGGTCAATGACAAGAAAATCGGCGGCGCCAGGGAACTGGCGAATGCGATCGGATTGAAAGGGTCGGGCGACGAGGTCACCATCGACTATCTGCGCGGCGGTGACCGGCGCTCGGCGACAGCTACGCTCGGTGAGGCGACTGCCCGCCGCAGCGATGGCAACGACATACATCCCGGGCTTGAAGGCGCGCAGTTTGCCGCGGCGAGCAACGGCGTTGAGGTTTCAGTGGTTGAACCGGGCAGTCCCGCCGCACAGCGTGGCCTGCGGCCCGGCGACATTGTAACCGCGGTAAACCGGCAGCAAATCGATACACTGGAGCAATTGCGCAGCATTGCGCAGGACAATCGCATCCTGTTCCTGCTGGTACAACGCGACGACCGCACGCTGATGCTGCAGATACGGTAGACGCCACGATTCGCGCAATACCCAATTGCGCATTGGCCCGCCAGGTATTCGATGACCCATTTTCATGCCCGCTTGAAATTGCCCGCGACAGCCATTCTGCTGTGCCTGTTGTCCGCGTCGGCAACCGCCGATCGCCTTGAGGAGCAACGCGACGCCTTTCGCGCAGTCTATCCACGGGCCGAACTGGGCATCCGGGACCTGACACCCGCCCAACAGGCGTTGCTCGAGGACTACGTGTTGTGGCCCGATCTGCGCGCGGCCTGGCTGCGTGCAAGCCTAGCGACGGCAAGCGTGACCGGGATCGACGCGTTCCTCGCGCAATACGAACCGCTGAAGCCGGCGCGCGCATTGCGCTACCGTTACGCATTGCAACTGGCGGAGAGCGGCAACGCCGACCGCTTTCGCGACCTCTACAACCGGCATTACCGCGATCTCAACATTCCACGGCTCGACTGCCTCGCGCTGAAATTGTCAATCGATGCGGGCGAAGTTGAACCTGCTCTTCCGCGGGCACGTGATCTTTGGCTGGTCGGTCACAGCCAGGCAGAGGAATGCGATCCTGTCTTCGAACACCTGCGCGAGTCCGGCCAGCTGGACGAGTCGCTGTACAAAGAACGTTACGCGCTCGCGATCGAAGCACGGTCCTTGTCGCTGGCGCGCTACCTGGCCCGTTCGTTGCCTGATGAGTTTCGTAACGATGCATCGAACTGGAGCTCCGCGTACGGCGATTCCGTCAACTTTCTCGAGGGTCACGAATCCCGTGCAGACAACGAGACCCATCGGCGTCAGCTAATCGCCGCGATCGAGATGTTGTCCTATGACCAGCCGGAGGCCGCCGCCGACCACTGGGGCCGCATACGTTCGCATTACCGCTTTGCGGCAGACCAGCAGGCATCAGTCGCACGCCACATCGCGCTCTGGATGGCACGAAATCACCGGAGCGAAAGCAAAGCCTTCCTGGACGACTTGCCGGATGCTGCCATCGATACGGAGGTACTGCGCTGGCGTGTGCGCGACGCACTCCGTCGCCAGTATTGGCCGTCGGTCGCCACGGCCGTGCAGGCACTGCCAGATCAGGAACGGCAGTCCGACCAATGGCAGTACTGGCGCGGCATCGCATTAGCCGAGCAGGGCAAATCAGCCGCGGGGCTGGCAATTCTGCAGCGTATCGCTGCCGAACGCAGCTATTACGGGTTTCTTGCAGCCGACGAATTGCGCGTTGGGTATGCATGGTCGCATAAGGCCCTGGAACCCGACGACGCGATCATTCAGGCGTTGGCGGGGCGCGAAGACCTGATCCGGGCACGCGAACTGTTCCTTGTCGGCCTCGAAAGCCACGGCCGGTCCGAGTGGGATACCGCTGTGGAGCAGCTGAATCCGGAGGCCCAGGTGCAGGCCGCGATACTTGCCGGACGTTGGGGCTGGCACTCACGCGCGATCGCGACGGCCGCCATCAACGAACGCTACGACGACCTCAACCTCCGTTACCCGCTCGCCTTCGCCAGCCAGTTCGAGCAATACGCCAGCGACGCTGGCATAGCTCAAAGCTGGGCGTACGGAATTGCGCGCAGCGAAAGCCTGTTTATGCGCGATATCCGGTCCGGCGCCGGCGCCATCGGCATTATGCAGCTGATGCCCTCGACCGCGCGCCGCACGGCGCGGCTGCTGCGCCAGCCTTACAACGGTTTTATGACACTGACGGATGCCGGCAGCAACATTCGGCTCGGCACGTCGTACCTGGCTGAAATGTACAATCGTTTCGACAATCACCGGGTACTGGCAACCGCCGCTTACAATGCCGGACCGTTACGCGTCGAACGCTGGCTGCCGCAGGGACGAGAGATCGACGCCCGCATCTGGATCGAAACGATTCCTTACCAGGAAACACGCGACTACGTGCGCCGGGTGCTCGCCGCTGACACGATCTTCCACTGGCGCCTGGCCGGTGAAACGCAGCGTATGTCAGCCGCGCTGATACCCGTCAGTGGCACACCGCGGCTTGCGAAACTGTCCGCTGAGTAGCGCGCCGCTGTTCCGGAATAGCCGAATCAACGGTTGGCGCCTGCGCCACTACCGGGATGTCCGGTCCAAAGCAGTTGCGCGTTGCTCAGCGGGAAGCTCCGCAAGCTCTTCGACGGCGCTGTAGAAACAGGCAAGCTTCTCGTCGCAGTCGTCGTAAACACTCATGAAGGCGGCAACGCTGCCGCGATACAAGCCAAGCGATACCAGCCGGGCGTTGTTCAGTTCGCCCTGAAGCCAGTTCGGACCAGCGCCGGATTCCGCCAGCGCGGCCGCCTCTGCCGCCAATGCCTGCAAATGCTCTCCCTTTTTCCTGCGCATCTCGTCGGCTGGCAGGTCCGTTGCGTAAAGTGACTCAAGGTCGCTGCGGGCACGATGGACAAGCGCGGTCATCAACTGCAGCATGGCCTGGCGCTCCTTCCATTGCCGCAACGCGTCGGACTGCCCGCGTGCCGACAACCATCGTTCGAGACCGATTTCCTCCACCGCGGACGCAAAAGATTCGTTGAAACCGGTGTCGTCCTTGATATAGAGATGCTGGTGAGCGAGCTCATGGAACAGCAGGCCCACCAGTTCGACGTCATCGCGCCGCATCATTGTGTTAAGTATCGGATCGTCAAAACGCCCGAGCGTTGAGTACGCAGCAACTCCTCCAACGAACGTATCGTAGCCTTTCCCTCTCAACGACCGTGCGAACTGAACGGCCTTGTCCTCGGAAAAGTATCCGCGATAGGCAACACAGCCGACTACCAGGTAGCACCAGGTTTCCGGTTCCAAGGAAAACTCAGGTGCGGCGATGACGTTCCAGACAACGTAGTCGCGACCGATGTCCGCATAAGCCGTGTAGCTGTCGTTTTCGGGGAGCATCAGCTCGTCACTGGCAAATTGCCGTGCCAATTGCAGCGTCGAAAGTCTTGCCGCCAGTTCCGGCGGTGTCGCGGGGTTTGCAATTACGTCCCCGATTGGCTCGCGATGGCGCAGCACATCAAGCTGGCCGCGGGCCGCCTGCACGTAGTAGCAGCCCTGCATCGTCAACATGACCGCCAGCAGCAGAACGCATGCAAGACAAGTGCGCCTGACGCCGGCGGCGCCGGCAACGCGAAATCGGCTGATACTCATTTTGCGGTATCGCGACGGCTGCGAAAAGTTAGAATCACGGCATGGAAGTGTACCTTGTAGGCGGGGCCGTCCGGGATGAATTGCTCGGCTTGCCGGTAAAAGAACGCGACTGGTGCGTTACCGGCGCAACGCCGGAAGAGATGGTCGCGCTGGGCTACCGGCCCGTCGGCAAGGACTTTCCGGTGTTTTTGCATCCGGACACCGCGGAAGAATACGCGCTCGCACGAACGGAACGAAAATCCGGACGGGGCTATCACGGTTTTCAGTTTGATACGTCCGCCAATGTAACGATC
>CAZLNH010000293.1:0-7470 GCA_964560775.1 uncultured Woeseiaceae bacterium
GAATTGCGCCGGACGACACCGTCGTGACGTCGGGCCAGTTCCTCATCGACTCGGAGTCAAACATCGACTCCGCACTGATGCGCATGAACGGCGAGTCAGGCTCGCAGCATGACCACATGGATCACGATCAATGATCGCCGCGCTGATCCGCTGGTCGATTGGCAACAGGGTACTTGTGTTGCTGGCCACAGGCTTTCTCGTTGCCTGGGGCATCTGGTCGGTGCAACAGACGCCGGTCGATGCGCTGCCCGACCTGTCCGACGTGCAGGTCATCATCAAGACGCCCTATCCGGGGCAGGCGCCGCAAGTCGTCGAGGACCAGGTGACCTACCCGCTGACGACCGCAATGCTGTCCGTTCCGCAGGCGGTCACCGTACGCGGCTATTCGTTCTTCGGTGATTCGTACGTCTATGTCATTTTCGAAGACGGCACCGACCTGTACTGGGCGCGTTCGCGCGTCCTCGAATACCTGAACCAGGCGGCAAGCCAGCTGCCCGAAAATGCCAGGCCGGCGCTAGGCCCCGATGCGACCGGCGTCGGCTGGGTCTACGAGTACGCATTGACCGACAAGAGTGGCCGGCACGACCTGTCCGAACTGCGCAGCCTCCAGGACTGGTTCCTCAAGTTCGAACTGCAAACGGTACCCGGCGTCGCCGAGGTTGCGACCATCGGCGGCATGGTGCGGCAGTACCAGGTTGTCGTCGATCCGGACCTGCTGAGCGCGTTCGGCCTGACGCTGTCCACCATCCGGCAGGCGATACAGGCGGGCAACCAGGAGGCCGGCGGCTCCGTCATCGAAATGGGTGAGGCCGAATACATGGTCAGGGCGACCGGCTACCTGCAGGGTCTTGACGATCTAGCCGCGATTCCGCTGGGCGTCAACGATGTCGGCACACCGATCATGCTCGGCGACATCGCGGAACTCGGCATCGGCCCGCAAATGCGGCGCGGCGTCGCCGAGCTGAACGGCGAGGGCGAGGTCGTCGGCGGTGTCATCGTCATGCGTTCCGGCGGCGATGCCTCGCAAACCATCGCGCGGGTCAAGGTGAAGCTCGCCGAACTGGCGCAAAGCCTGCCGGAGGGCGTGGAGATTGTCACAACCTACGACCGTTCGGCACTGATCGAGCGCGCGGTTGACAATCTGCAGGGCAAGCTCGTCGAGGAGTTTGTTGTCGTCGCGCTTGTCTGCGCCGTGTTCCTGTTCCACCTGCGCTCGTCGGCCGTCATCATCCTCAGCCTGCCGGTCGGCATACTGATTGCCTTCATCGTCATGAAGCAACAGGGCATCAACGCCAACATCATGTCGCTCGGCGGCATCGCGATCGCTATTGGCGCAATGGTCGATGCCGCGATCGTCATGGTGGAAAATGCGCACAAGCACATCGAGCGTGAACCGCTGACCCGCAACAATCGCTGGCGCATCGTGGGTGACGCCGCGGCTGAAGTCGGACCGCCGCTTTTTTTCTCGCTGCTGATCATCACGCTGAGCTTCCTGCCGGTATTCACGCTCGAAGCGCAGGAAGGGCGCATGTTCGCGCCGCTGGCATTCACGAAGACGTATGCCATGGCCGCGGCTGCGGGCGTTTCCGTGACGCTGGTGCCGGTACTGATGGGGTATTTCATACGCGGCGGCATTCGGCCCGAACGAGACAATCCGGTCAACCGGCTGCTGATCGGCATCTACCAGCCGGTAATCCATGCGGTCGTGGGTCGCCCGAAAACGACGCTGGTCATTGCAGCGGCGATTCTTGCCACGGCAGTCTGGCCGGCAACGCAGCTCGGCTCCGAGTTCATGCCGCCGCTCGATGAAGGCGACCTGATGTACATGCCATCGACCAATCCCGGCGTATCGGTCGACAAGGCACGCGAGATCCTGCAACAGACCGACAAGTTGATACGCACGGTGCCGGAAGTAAAGACCGTCTTCGGCAAGATCGGTCGTGCCGAAACGGCAACGGACCCGGCTCCATTGACTATGATCGAAACCATCATCCAGTTCCGGCCGCGCGATGAATGGCGCGATGGCGTTACGTCCGACAGTTTGCGCGAGGAACTCAATCGCATCGTCAACGTGCCGGGTTTAAGCAACGTCTGGGTCATGCCGATCAAGACGCGCATCGACATGCTGGCCACCGGTATCAAGACGCCGCTTGGCATCAAGGTCGCGGGCCCCGATCTCGGCGTATTGCAGGACATCGGGCAGCAACTTGAACGGGCGATCGGTACAGTGCCGGGCACGGCTTCAGTCTATTCCGAGCGCGCTGCCGGCGGCCGCTATGTCGAGGTCGATATTGACCGCCACCGCGCGGCCAGATATGGCCTCGCGGTTCGCGATGTCCAGGACGTTGTGCGCACGGCCGTCGGCGGCATGAACATCACGCAGACCATCGAGGGTCTCGAGCGTTACCCGGTCAACCTGCGCTATCCGCAACGCGTGCGCGATTCGCTGGAGCAACTGCGGCTGCTGCCGATCGTGACGCCGCAGGGTGCCCGCATCGCGCTGGCCGATGTTGCCGATGTCCAGGTAGTCGAGGGGCCGCCGGTCATCAAGAGCGAGAACGCGCGCCCGAACAGCTGGACCTATGTCGACATCAGCGGCCGCGATCTCGGCTCCTACGTTCTGGATGCACAGCGCGCGGTCAGCGATGCCATCGAACTGCCGCCCGGCTATTCGCTCGCCTGGTCCGGGCAGTACGAGTACATGGTGCGGGCGAAAGAACGTCTGACACTCGTCGGGCCGGTGACGCTCGCGATCATCATGCTGCTCCTGTACATCAATTTTCGCCGCTTCGCCGAGGTCGCCATTGTCATGGGCACGTTACCGATGGCGCTGGTGGGCGGCTTCTGGCTGCTATATGCGCTGGGTTATGACCTGTCCGTTGCCGTGGGTGTCGGCTTTATTGCGCTGGCCGGTGTCGCCGTCGAAATCGGCGTCGTCATGCTCGTATACCTTAACCAGGCCATGCGCCGGTGCCGGGACGAAGCGGACGCCGCGGGGCGCGCACTTACGGCCGGTGATATCGGGCAGGCGGTACTTGACGGTGCCTTGCTGCGCGTGCGGCCGGTCATCATGACGGTCGCCGCGATCATGGCGGGCCTGATGCCGATCATGCTGGGCGGCGGCACCGGCGCCGAGGTCATGCAGCGCATCGCCGCGCCGATGGTCGGCGGCATGATCAGTGCTACGCTGCTGACACTGGCGGTCATCCCCGCATTGTTCCTGCTGTGGCAGTTGCAAGTGCTGAATCGCAATTCAGGAGGTATCAACCAATGAGCGAATCTCATTGTCACCACGATCACCACGCCGCATCTTCCGATGGCAAGCCGGGCGGCAAGTACGACCTCGTTCCCGCCGACTTCGACGGCGTCGTCTACACCTGCCCGATGCACCCGGAAGTCCGCGATGTGCGGAACTCCGGGTGCCCGATCTGCGGCATGTCGCTGGAACCGGAGGGTGCGGTTGCCGGCGAAGAGGACACGTCCGAGCTCGATGACATGACGCGGCGATTTTTCATCAGTGTCGTACTGACGTTGCCGCTCTTTATCTACGCCATGGGCGAAATGATTCCCGGCCAGCCGTTTGAAAACCTGTTGCCACCGTACTGGCGCCAGTGGGCGCAGTTCGCGCTCGCAGCGCCAGTCGTTTTGTGGGGCGGCTGGCCGTTTTTTGTGCGCGGCGCGCAGTCGGTCCGCACAATGAACCTGAACATGTTCACGTTGATCGCGCTCGGTGTCGGTGTTGCGTTCATTTACTCGGTCGTGGCGACCGCGGTGCCGGGCCTGTTTCCGGCAGCGTTGCAGAATGATGCCGGTGAAGTTGCCGTCTATTTCGAGGCGGCGGCAGTCATAACGACCCTCGTCCTGCTGGGCCAGGTGCTGGAACTGAGGGCCCGCAGCCAGACCTCCGGCGCGATTCGCGCGCTGCTCGAGCTGACACCGCCGACGGCCCGCCGTATTGCGGATGACGGCAGTGAAGAAGACGTGTCCGTCGATCAGCTGCACGAGGGCGACCGGCTTCGGGTTCGCCCCGGCGAGAAAGTACCGGTCGACGGCAAGGTCGACGAGGGGCGCAGCTCGGTTGACGAGTCAATGGTCAGCGGTGAGCCGGTGCCGGTCGAAAAAGCCGACGGCGACGATGTCATCGGCGGCACCGTCAATGGCACCGGCAGCTTCATCATGACGGTAACCCGCACCGGCGACGACACGCTGCTGGCGCAGATCGTGCGCATGGTGGCCGAAGCACAGCGCAGCCGCGCGCCAATCCAGCGCCTCGCCGATGTCGTGGCCGCATGGTTCGTGCCGTCAGTCGTGCTGGCGGCCATCGTCACGTTTGTCGTCTGGTGGTGGGTCGGCCCGCAGCCGGCGCTGGCTTATGCGCTCGTCAACGCCGTCGCCGTATTGATCATTGCCTGTCCGTGCGCGCTCGGGCTGGCGACGCCTATGTCGATCATGGTCGGCACCGGCAAGGGGGCGCAGCACGGGATCCTGATCAAAAACGCCGAGGCGCTGGAGACGATGGAGAAAGTCGACACTATCATCGTCGACAAAACCGGCACATTGACCGAAGGAAAGCCGAAACTGGTGACAGTCGAGCCGGCCGGCGATTACAGCGTGGAACAGTTACTGGCGCTGGCCGCCGCGGTCGAGACGGCGAGCGAACACCCGCTCGCCGAGGCGATCGTTAACGGAGCCAAAGACCGCTCCGTGGATTTCGCGAAAGCATCGGATTTCGATTCCGTGACGGGCGAAGGAGCAATGGCGTCCGTGGGCGGCAAGAAGGTTGCCATCGGAAACTCCAGGCTGATGCAACGCGTCGGTGCCGAAAACGATGCATTGGCTAAAGCCGCCGAAAAACACCGCAAGGACGGGCAGACGGTCATGTTCGTCGCCGTTGACGGTCAAGCCGCGGGGCTTATCGGTGTCGCCGACCCGATCAAGGACACGACGCCGGAAGCGATAAAGAAGCTGCACAGCGCCGGCCTGAAGATCGTCATGCTGACCGGCGACAGCGAGGGCACGGCGAAGGCCGTCGCGGACAGGATCGGCATCGACGAGGTACACGCGGACGTGTCACCGGAGGACAAGCACCGCGTGATACGCGAGTTGCAGGAAAAGGGCGCGGTCGTCGCCATGGCCGGCGACGGCATCAATGATGCGCCGGCGCTGGCGCAGGCCGATGTCGGCATAGCAATGGGCACCGGCGCCGATGTGGCGATGGAAAGTGCCGGTGTGACGCTGGTGCGTGGCGACCTGGCGGGCGTCTGGCAGGCACGGGCCCTGAGTCGTGCGACGATGCGTAACATCCGCCAGAACCTGTTCTTCGCGTTCGCCTACAACACCGCCGGCATCCCGATCGCGGCGGGCGTGCTGTACCCGGTATTCGGCCTGCTGCTCAGCCCGATGATCGCGGCGGCCGCGATGAGCCTGAGTTCGGTATCGGTGATTGGCAATGCGTTGCGGTTGAGGCGGCTTGAGTTGTAGCGTTACCGCGCAACCATTTCCGCCCGGGGGGCATCCTAGGTACCGGTAACGTGGATTGCGTCTATTCTGGTGTAATCTTGTCGATCTGCAATCCCTTCTGACGCCCGTATGTCCCTCTTTTCCGAACTGAAGCGCCGTAACGTATTCCGCGTAGCCGCCGCCTACCTGGTGGCCGGCTGGCTCGTGACGGAAGTGCTGACTACCGTGCTGCCGACGCTCGGCGCGCCGGAATGGCAGTCGAAGGCGGTGGTGCTGGTATTCGCACTCGGTTTCCTGCCGACGATCCTGTTTGCATGGGTCTACGAAGTGACCTCCGACGGGATCAGGAAGCAGCGCGACGTGGATATGGATGCGTCGATTGTCCCCGCCAGGAGCCACAAACTGGAGTATGTGACGATTGCCACGGTCATCGCTGCAATCCTGTTCCTGGCTGTTTTCGGATCATTGCCGGCAACGGACCCGGAACCCGGGGCCACTGCGCCGGCGCACGATGCATCGGTCGCCGTCCTGCCGTTCGTCAACATGTCCGACAGCCCGGATAACGAGTATTTCTCCGACGGCCTGACCGAAACACTGCTGCACATGCTGGCGCAGATTCCCGATCTGAAGGTTGCCGCGCGCACGTCGAGTTTCTCCTTCAGGGGGCAGAACAGGACGATCAGCGAAATCGCCGCGACGCTCGGTGTGGCACACGTTCTGGAAGGCAGCGTGCAGCGGCAAGGCGACAGCGTACGCATTACTGCCCAGCTGATACGTGCCTCGGACGGCTTTCACGTCTGGTCGGAAGTTTACGATGAAAGAACGGTTGATGATATTTTCAAAATCCAGGATGAAATCGCCGGAAAGGTCGGCCGCGCGCTGTCGGAGTCGATTCTTGGCGTTGCAGAGGCGGAGTCGTTGGCCGGAGTCGGCACCAGCAGTGCCGATGCGTACGATTTGTATCTTCAGGCGCTCGGCGAGCGCGCGACTTACTCCTATTGGGGTCTCCAGGGCGCCGAGAAACTCCTTATCGGTGCATTGACGGTCGACCCCGACTTTGTCGAAGCGAAAACCGAGCTGGCCGGCAACTACCTGCAGCAACTTGAAACCGGCTTGATGGACAACCAGGCCGTGTATACACGTAACATGGCAATCACCGGGCAGGTTCTCGCCGTTGAACCGGACAATGCGGACGCGCTTGCCATTCGGCTATTCACCGAGACGGCCGTGCGAGCGACTGAGACACCTGCCGGCCAACTCCGGGAGGCTGTCACGCAACTCCAGGATATGGTCGCGGCGGAGCCCGACCGACTGCAGCCACGGTTGTTGCTGACGCGCCTGCTGGAGCGCTTGCAACGCTTCGATGAAGCTCTCGCCGTGCAACAGGAAGCCTTGAAGCAGGATCCTCGCAATCCCCGCATACTTTATGAAATCGGCACTCTTCACGTCGCCCTCGATCAGCCGGAGGCGGCACATGATGCGCTCGAGGAATCACTCGAGATCGAGCCGGCCCAGCCCAATGCCTACGTGACGCTGGCGGGCATGGCCCTGCAGGACGGCGATGGCCTCGATTACCTGCGGAATTTCCTCAAAGCTGTCGAGGTCGATCCGACGGACCATGAGTTGCCCGGCATGATCGCACTGTTCCTCTACAACCTCGGCCTCGTCGAAGAAGGCGATGACTTCCGGAACCGCGTCATGGCCATCGCGCCGACCAGCGAAGTGGCCTATCGCATCGAACTGATGCGGGCGATCAGTACCGGCGACGAGGAAGCCGGCATCGAAGCCGCCCGGAGCGCGATTTCCGACAATGTTGGCGATCGCCAGAATGCATTCTCCGGTGCTGTCCAGTACCTGTTGCGCACGGCCGCCCGCCGCGGCACTGTCGACGATGAACTGGCATTTATCGAACAGCATGCACCGGGCATCTTTGACATCGAGGCCGACGGCCTGCCCGTGAAGTACCGGGCAGCACAGTTTCTCGCCCTGGATGCGTGGTACACGACGCTG
>CAZLNH010000294.1:0-1515 GCA_964560775.1 uncultured Woeseiaceae bacterium
GGTTCAGGTGGTTCAGCACATGGTAAAGCTGGTACAGGTCGGTCCGGGCCTCGTGACCGGGTGCAAGTGGGTATGTTTCTTCGTACGCGTTGTAGAACTCGCTGGAGAAGCCACCAAACAGGCGGGTCATGGCGATGTCCGTTTCGCGGTCACCGTAGTAAAGCGCCGGATCGAACATGACGGGGACGCCGTCCGCTACACCCCAGTTGCCGCCCCACAGGTCACCGTGCAGCAGCGACGCCTCCGGACGGTAGTCACGAAACAGGTTGTCGAGCCGGCCGGCAACGCGCTCGCCTTCCGCCTTGAGATCGCCAAAGCCGTTTGCAGCGGCAAGCTCGAGCTGGAATTCGAGTCGCTCGCGCCGGAAGAACGTTACCCAGTCATCGCACGGCCTGTTCGACTGCGGCGTGGCACCGATCGTATTGTCACGGTCCCAGCCGAACGACGGCCGAGTATGCGTGTGCAAGGCGGCGAGCTGGCGGCCAAACAGGCGATTGGCGTCGCCGTCCGCGGCGCGGATGTCGAGCCATTCGAGCGCGAGTACGGCAGTGCCGGCTGTGCTGATGAGTGCAAGCGGACGTGGCACACGAACGGCGTCCGCGGCACCGAGTTCGGCAAGCGACGCCCGCTCCGCATCAAACATTTCGGCTGCGTCATGCGGGCCGCTTTTCAGGAATACGGGTCCGTCGCGGGTGGGCAGGCGCCATGCGGCGCTGATATCGCCGCCCGACACGCTCTGTGGCGGGATGCCCGGATCGCAAGAAATGCCGCTCTTCTGCAGTGCGTCGGCAACCTGCGGCCAGTCCTGCATGGATCGGTCCGCGGCCTCAGGCGCAAAGGTCGGCGACACGCACCGCCTGGCGCCTCAAGGCCGTGCCGATGCCGGCGGTATCGAACAGGGCGTTGATCGCGCCGAGGTCCGGAGCCTGCGGGCGCAATCCGCACGGCGGTTGCTCGACCGGCGCGTCACAGGCGATGCCAGTGAGTTTACGGGCGAGCATTGCGTCCGCTTTGTGCAATTCGAGACGTGCCGCAAGTGTTTTGGCACCACGCACAGTGACCTCGTGAACACTGTCCAGGTTCGCATACAGTGCGTCCAGCGAACCGAAGTGATTCAGCAAAGCGGCGGCTGTTTTCTTGCCGACGCCCGGCACGCCGCGAATGTTGTCGACTGCATCGCCGGCCAGCGCGAGGAAATCGGCAATCTGTTCCGGCCAGACACCGAACACGCCGGGAATCTCGTCGTAACGCAATCGCCCGCGCCCGGCAAAATCCCAGAACACATCGTTCCGTGATACAAGCTGCGCGAGGTCCTTGTCGCGACTGACGATCGTCGACGGCAAGCCATTCGCACGTCCGGTCGTTACCAGTGCGCCGATCAGGTCATCGGCCTCATAGCTCGGGTGCGCACATTCGAGCAGGCCGAGCGCCCGCGTGTACTTCCGGCATTGTTCAAACTGCCGCTTGAGCTCCGGCGGCGCCGGCTCGCGATTGGCCTTGTACTCGGGATAGATT
>CAZLNH010000295.1:0-10730 GCA_964560775.1 uncultured Woeseiaceae bacterium
GCCGGTCCATTTTTCAATCAGGTAACCCTGGATATCGACGGCAACGCTGTAATGCCAGCGCGTCCCGGGCTGGTACAGCAATGGCGTGCCGGCAAGCTTGTCGATCAGCATTTGCAATGTATCGTCGTAGCCGAGGATGCCCTGGTCGCGATACTGCTTGTCAACCGGCGTTTCTGAAAAAAACCCGTACGTAAAACCGGCGGTATGCCGCAGCAGGTCCTGCACCGTCGGTTCCCGCTCCGGCTCCTCGAGTATCAGGCTGCCGTCGTCATTTTCACCCGCGTACACCTTCAGATCGGCGAATTCAGGAATGTGTTTGGACAATGGGTCACCGAGCGAATAATGCCCTTCTTCGTACAGCATCATCATCGCCACACCAACGACCGGTTTGGTCATCGAATACATCCGGAATAACGTTTCCTCGGAGACGGGAATCTTTTCCTCAACATTTGCCATGCCGAGGTTCTCGTAAAGCACGATTTTGCCGCGCCGGGATATGAGAATCTGGAATCCGCCGGTTTTCTCATCGTCGAGGAGCGCCTGGAACCGGTTCGTGAGATTCGCGAGGCGCGCCGAGGACATCCCGACAGTCTCCGGCTTGACTGTTTTGACCGGGGCCGCGGCACCCCAGGACGAAACCAGCAGGACCGACGAAATGACGGCCACATACATTAACCTGTTGATCATTCTTCCCCCCGATGATCGCAGACCCCGAGTCTGCGCAGTTCAAGCCGCAGCATGATCGGCTCCTACGACGCAGAACGCTGTAGTGCCGGTCAGTTGCGCAGCACTTCAGCCCTTGTTGCCGTCATCCCAGCGTTTTGGCTCCCACAGCTCGACCTTGTTGCCGTCCGGATCCATGATCCAGGCGAATTGGCCGTTCTCGTGCGATTCCGGGCCCTGCCGGATTTCGATGCCGGCTGCTTCCAGTTGGGTAATCATGCCGGCCATGTCGTCGATGCGGTAGTTGATCATGAACGGCGCGGTGCTGGGCCCGAACCAGTCGCTGTCCTTCGCCGCGACATGCCAGACGGTAATGCCGTTGTCATCGGCCTTGTCATCCTGCCAGTTGAATATGCTGCCGCCGAAATCCTCAAGGCTGATGCCGAGGTGCCGCTGGTACCACGCCGCCAGCTCGCGAGAATCCCCCCCGGACTTGAAAAACACACCGCCTATACCGGTTACTTTTGCCATCGTGCCGCTCCCGCCGGTCCACCGTACGTCTTCTAATGTAGCCCATAATTCGTTTCTGTGACGAACTTGGCAACGCTGCCTGATGCCGTCCTGCACAATTTGGCACATTATCAAGCGGATTCACGGCAGTAATGCGATGAAAAAACTAATCATCTGGGCCCTCCTGCTCGGCGTCATCGGCTATGGCGCCGCCAAGTGGTACGTGCATTCCGAAGTCAGCAATGCGATGGATACCGGTGTACTGATGGTGTCGCCATACGCGTCGATCGAGTACAAAGGAGTCAGCTCAACGATGAGCGGCAAGCTTACCGTCGATGGCGTACGAATCCGGTTGAACGGTTATGCCGACGACCTGTACATAGATAGCGTCGGCATCAACACACCGAGTTTCCTGAGCCTGCTCAATCTCGATGAACTCCTCGTGCAGATGAGCACGGGCGGCGACGACATGCCGGACTATATCGGCCTGATGGTCGAGGGTGTACGCATGCCGGTGACGGCTGACTACTACCGCAGCATCTACAGCCTCGCGCAGGGCGCACTGGATGCTCCGGATACAGCGGCAGATGCCGCACGCTGCACCGGCAAATACGGCTTCTCGCCGGAAGCGCTGACGGCCATGGGTTATGAAGAGCAGGTTGCATCGGCGTCCGTGACGCTACGCAATGACGACGCGCAGTTCGTTGTCGATATCGACAGCAACATTGTCGACATGTGGGATTTCAATGCGTCAATCGCCCTGGCAGGCAAACTGCTTGCAGGTGGTATGCCGACGCAACCGCGCCTTGCGAACCTGTGGATCGAGTTTACCGACCGCTCGCTGAACGAGCGCGTCCGGATTTACTGCCAGCAACTGGGTCTGTCCGGTGACGAAGCACTGCAAGCCCAGCTCGATGCGTTCGGTTACATGGGTGAGCAGAACGGCATAGTTTTCGATGACCTGATCATGGAACCGTACCGGGAATTCCTGAGCGGCAAGCCGACATTCATCATGAGCGCGCAGCCGACCGAGCCTGTCAACCTGACACAGATCGGGCTGTACAAGCCGTCGGATGTACCGGCGTTGCTGAATTTGTCGGCGACGGTCCGTTAACGCTGCCAACCGTTAGGGACGCTATTCGGCGCCGCGCAAATACATCACCGGAATCCTGGTACCGGGTATCTCGCTCATGGCGTGTCGGAAATTCTCGTTATTTGCTCTCGAATATCTGCAGCCGATAGGCGCAAACGGCTGCCTCGCACGATTCCATTGATGCACCAATCACATGTTGTCCGGAGTCAGATACCGTAAATGGAACTACAGCTTCAGCGTCGGTTTCTATGTCCCGTCCCAGTTCAGCATCTCCGGGCCCAAAGGTGTAAACGTCCAGGTCTTTGCAATCGTCGTCACAAACCCCGACTGCCATATAATTTCCGGGCGACAGGTTTACTTCCAATGCGGTCCGAGCGTCGGAGCCAAGAGTGCCGTTTTTTTGATGGTCTGTTATTTGCCATCCTTCGTCCTTTAACACAATCCCGAACGCCAGCAATCGTACAGTAGCCTGCTTTTGATATTCACCCATGTCCGCCAGTTGATGTCTGAACTCTTGTGGCAGAGCATCGTGCAGGTCCATCGTCTGGCTTGCGCGATCTACGATATTGAGGCTCTGATCTTGCCGTGCAGTTGACGCAATTTGTTGTGCCGCCAATTGCTCGCCCAACGCAACCCGACTGGCAATCGGCAGTGCCATCACGACAGCAAAAACGGAAACCCGGGCAATATTTGAAAGCTCGTACTTCACTACATCCCCCCATACCGACGCTCCAGGAGCATCAGTCCAAAGTTATAGAATTCTCCCCATCAGGCGAGCAATTCTGTAATTGGACATAATGCACGTCAAAGCCGCTCCAAAGTGTGAACCGTGCCACAGTTCTTACTTTTGTTACGGGCGATTGACCATGCCCCCCCCCAGGCCATTCGATGACCCGTTAGGGCAGAGGGCACAGCGCCTGAAAAAAGTCGTTGCGCAGCAAGCAGATACGCTACGTTATTGAACCCATGGTGCCGGCACCAGGAGTCGAACCCGGGACCTACTGATTACAAACGGTCATTTTTTGATCAGATGGTGTTTGAAGGAATTTGCAGGACTTTGATAACTGACTGACCCTATTGCGTGTTTCTTGGACCTCCGGTTAGGCTCTTTGCAATCGTTTTACGCAAGTTGTCTACATTGGGTCTACAAACATGGCCAATCAGTGGGTCCGGATCTCGAAAACTGCGGTCGAAAATGCTCCGCTTCCGGAACGGGGTCAGAGCTTTCTTCGTGACGTCGATCTGAAAGGTTTTGCCGTTCGCTTGCTGCCCAGCGGCTTGCGTTCCTACGTTGTAGAAAAACGGATCGACGGCCGCATCCGTCGCATGACGTTAGGCCGTCACGGTGAACTGACCCCGGTGCAGGCTCGCAAGCTCGCCCAGGCGAAGCTCGGCCAGATCGCCATGGGCATCGACCCGGTGGCCGAACGAAAAAAGCAACTGCTCCAGGCGACGACGCTGGCAGCCTGCTTCGACGATTTCAAGAAAGCCCGCAAGCACCTCTCTGCCAAGACACTCTACGACTACGACCGCGTGTTGCGGGTGGCTCTTCCGGACTGGCGGCGCCAGCCGATCAGTCGCATAACCCCGCACATGGTCGTGACGCGCTTTCAGCGCATCTCTGAGGACCGGGGTGCTGACTACGCTAATCTCACCTTCCGGTGTCTCCGGGCGCTGCTGAACTTTGGCCTGGCACAGTATGATGACGGAACTGGCTTCCCCATCCTGCCGAACAATCCGGTGACGGTGTTGACGCGCACGCGGGCGTGGCACCGTGCATCGCGGCGTCAGACCGTAATCAAGCTCCACGACCTCAAAGCCTGGTATTCGGCTGCAGAAGCGCTCCGGGACCCTCAGGATGCGACCTCCTTCGGTGACACCATGGCGGACTATCTACTGGTTCTGATCTCGACGGGCCTCCGGCGCGGCGAAGCAGCGCGCCTGCGGTGGTCTGACGTTGACCTCGAGGACCGGACCCTGCACCTGAGGAAAACAAAGAACGGCGAGGCCGTGACCTTGCCGCTGGCGATCCAGGTCTGGCAACGGCTGAAAGCCCGGAGCGAAATCATCACCTCCACGTGGGTTTTTCCGGGGCGCGATCCTCGGAAGCTGCTCCACGAACCCAAGAAAGCCGTCAACCGGGTCATCGAGGCCTCAGGCGTGCATTTTTCTCTCCATGACCTTCGCCGCACCTTTATCACCGTCGCAGAAAGCCTGGACATCCCCCCTTATGCCATTAAAAGGCTGGTCAATCACAAAATGTCGAACGACGTCACCGCCGGCTACATTGTGTCGGACGTCGAGCGGCTAAGACGTCCGGTGCAGAAAATTGGGGACTTTCTTGAACGGGCTTTTGATGGCCAGGGGCGTCACGTAATCCCGTTCCCGCAATCAGCGCGACAAAGCCAATCTGAGACCGATGCCCTCCCGGCAGCCGAACTCTAGCGGCACTATCACGCTCCATGGCAGTAACAAACACAGAATTGACGGTATGGGAGCTCGCCCACCGACTGGCGGGCCATGACCCCGACCGTTGGTATTGGCCGCGATTGCCGCTTTCCGTTCGGGATCATATTCGCTTGCTGACGAATGAGATTCTTAGCTGGCACCTCGACTCGTTATTGATCATGGAAAAGCGGCGGCCGGAATCCGAAGACCCGCCAGAATTCTACATTCGCTCTCACCTGGACGACATTTACGACTGCATCGCCGGTCACCGGTATCCAAAACGATTCTTGAAGTTCGTGACGGTTGACCGCTCGGCATTCCGATTGTGGTGCGAGCATAGCGGCTATCCACTCCCTGAATTTTGGTTCTCCGTTGATTACCGGTCACCGCACGAAGGCGACGAGCCAGAGCCGACCGCTGCAGCAGACGGTCGTCAACGCAGCAAAAGCCAGAATGCCAAGAAAGAATGCCGCGAAATGGCTCGGAAAATATGGGCCGAGTTCCCCAACCTCCGAATTGCCGAAGCGGTACGACAAATTCGAGATCAAGGTGTCGGGGCACATTACGCAGAAAAAACAGTACGTAAGTGGATTCAACCCAACGCGCCGGACGGTGTTAGAAACCGCCCTGGACGGCCGAAAAAAGGCGACGACTAGAAAAACGATTTTCAACCATCCGGGGTATTTTCTGCCCTGACTTCCTCAGCAATGCTGGCGCCGTCTTCTTCAAATTGAAACGGTGCCAAGCGATGTCCAACAAACTATTAACCACCCCCGAGGCCGCTGACTACCTCAGTGTCAGCACAGCCTTTCTTGAACGTGATCGCTGGGCGGGCGCGTCTGTGCCATTCATCCGGGTCGGCGCCAGAGCCGTGCGCTACCGTGGTACCGACCTGGATGCATACATCGAGGCACGCCGGATGGCGTCGCGAACGAGCGCCGTAGGCGCCGCCGCGACGCCGTCGGCTGCTCGGGGTCAGGAAAAATGACCGGGTCCAACGATACCCACACCGTTGGGCTTGTCCATTCTGTAACAAGTGACATGCAACCCATCGAGATCGATCCCACAAAGCAACGGTGGAAGAAACTACGATGCGCGACAATTACAGGTGCAAGACTCATCCAGCAGCAGCTATCGAGGGGAGGTCAAAGAACCTATCCTGTCATGATCACATTGACTTACAGTCCGAGGGTTTCGTGGAACTCGCGGCATGTGTCGGTTTTCCTCAAGAACGCACGCGAATGGTTCAGGCGTCGTGGCCGCAAGTTCTACTATGCCTGGGTAGCCGAGTTGATGAAGAACGGTATGGTCCACTTCCATGTGATTGTGTGGATGCCGAAGGGCTACCGCCTACCGAAACCAGACAAGCGTGGCTGGTGGCCTCACGGCATGACGAGAATCGAAGGGGCCAGGAACCCTGTTGGATATATCGCCAAGTATTGCAGCAAGGCCGATCAGCCGAATTTCTTTCCCAAAGGATTGAGAACGCACGGGCGTGGTGGTTTAGATGCTACCAGCAGAATCGAAATGCGATGGTGGTCGTCCCCAGGATGGGTGCGGAAATGGTGTTTAAACATCACCGACGTTCGCCGAGTGACAGGCGGTGGTTTCGTCTGCGCCGATACCGGGGAGTGGCGTCCATCACCTTGGCTTGTGCATTTCGTTGAAGGACGTATCATCCTGACCGGCAAATAAGCTCCACTGGAAAGGCTGCCAGTGGCCGCTGTATTTACGTCAATATCGACGTTGCTCCAACCCAGCAAGTAGCTCTTTTACTTTGGAATCTAAGTATCGCGTTGGCAATCGGTGTTTTGCATGTTTTATTTTGCCGGCTGCCCGTGCGTATCGGAGGGCTTCTGCCGGGTCCGCATCCAATAGCGCTTTTGCTAATTCATAGTTCATCTTCTTCAGCAATGCGCTTTTAATTGATTTAGACGTCACCAATGATGCCGCGCGCCTATAAAGCGTTTCTCCACGAGTAAACTTCCCTGACTTGATGCTTAGGAGCCCCTTTGTGGCAAAAATATATTCAGAGTTGGCCATATCCGTCCGGAGAGAACCAACCAATTTCTCTGCCTCATCAAGACGATCTAGCTCCAAGAGAATATATACATAATTGTTCAGGGCAACGTTCATGAACTGGCCGCGATTGAGCCTAACTCGATTTGCGGCATTTAGTGCAAGTTCTGCGAAATTCAATGCATCATTAAATTCACCTGTCACAGTCGATTCATACCAAACCTTCAAAGTGCCGGTTACAAAGTCCAATCTCGGCTGAATCCCTCTGAAATGAATTAAGTCCTTGTATATCGCCTCTGCCTGGTGGATTTTTTCTTGGTAGTAAAGCGACTGAACGCGGGCAGCAAGCAAGCGAGCAATTCCTTCGTCACTTACGACTTCGGAAATTTGATATGGTTCCAACAGACTTTTTGTAATGTCCTCGACTGCTTCATACTTCCCATCTTCTAGCATGGCGTTCGCTAAGTTTGCCGCCGCCAACAGCCGATCGGCTGACTGTAACTTCCAATCCGTTGCTAGAGCGGCATTTCTAAACAAAATCTGAGCCTTCCGTTTTTGACCTATATCAGCGTAAAGAACTCCTAGATTGTTTTTAACGGATGGGGAGTTGCACTCGGGCGGTAGTTTATCGAGTACCTTTATAATCGCCTTCTGTTCTTTGGTTTCCCGCGCTAAGTGCGTCAACCTCCCTATTACATTGTCGTCACAGTCGACCTTAAGAAAAAGTTCAATATAAAGTCTAGCCAGGCTTAGCTCTTTTTTCCGCTTCCCCTTGATCGTTAAGTCTGCAAAAAACAGTTGCAGTTTTCGATCGAACGGGTTCAACGCGACTGCACGCCGCGCAATCTTCACAGCGGTACTCTCGTTTCCTAACCAATAGTGTGCAAACGCCAAATTGAAGTACAAGATTGCGGAATTCGGACGTTCGTCTAAGGCGACACGGAAATATCGCACAGCAACCTCGAATGCCGACTGGCAAAGAGCAACAGCACCAGCAAGCATGTTTGACCTCCAATCTAGGACGTCTTGCTTCAGAGCAATTCTTACGTACTCGACGGCTCCCTGAATATCATTATCAGCTATGCGGAGTTCAGCAAGACGCAGTGAGGACGGTACATCGGATTCCTCATGCGCCAACGCATTCAATATCTCAACTGAGCCAGCCACATCGTCCGCGTCGAGCAATGCCGAAGCTAATTTGTACTTAAAGAAACTGGACCCTGTTAAGTCCGCAGCTTGTTTTGCATGTTGGACAGCCTCGCGGAAGCGGCTCGATCTTTTAGCAAGACTCGCAAGACGATGGAAGAATTCCGGTGAAGACGAAAAGTCCTCCCTCCTTCTAATCAGTCGGTTGTACTCCGCGCTGGCATATTCGTGATCAACCGGATTAGAAGTTTTCGGTGTCGTCGGTCTACCAGAAAATGCAGCTACACCTTTTCGCTCGTCAGATAGCGCGTTAAGTCCGGGGGCAACTGCAACGCCTCTAGACTCACCGTCTTCAAGAATGTCTATCTCAAGAGCTTCTTCTTGCCAAGCTACATCGAGATAACCGTCAGCTCTAAGACTATTGAACATCGATGACACCTTGTGATTTTCGGCGCAGATAAGCCTGCAGCCTTTCCTCGTTGCGCTTTGCTTTTTCTATTCTTATCTCCCTTCGCCGCTGTCGTCTCGCCTTCGCCATGCTGTCTGCAGCGTTGTTAGATAAAACTCTCGCAGTAGAATCGATTAATCGCAGCACACGACCGTCGTCTGTCAGCCGCTCACGGTAATCGAGAGCGGTTAGTTCCCTCACCAAGGTGTTCAACAAGCCAAGCATGCTAGCAGAACCTAACGACGTCGTCCTCTCTAAAATTGGAACAGTGACTTGGGTTTTCGTTCGCTCGATTATCCAATGCCATTCCATCAATACGGTATCCGGATTAGAAGTTCTCCTCAGAACAGTATGCATGTGACGCTCGCATGCACTGCGGCAAGATGCATATCCCATATTTGCCAGTAGGTCAGAATAATAGTAGTTGGGATTAAAGAGTTCGTATAGTAGACAACCTAACGCATAATAATCTGCCGCGTAACCAAGCTGCCGATGTCCTGCCATACCCATGCTGGCTTCTAACGGCGCATATCCACGCGCGCCGACAGGATTAACATAGTCGCCGAAGGTTCCGATATTTGCGGAGCTAAACTCAGCCGCCGTCCCAAGGTCAATAGCAACTCCTACGTTTTCGCCATTCCGATTTGCGAATCTCAGGTTGTCGGGCTTGATATCTCGATGAGCTATATCATGACGATGCAAGGCAAAGATTGCCAAACAGCATTCACGAAAAATACTAAGCTTTTTCACTTTACTGCTCGCGGACCCGCTTAGGAAGTATTTCTCAATTTCGCCTTCTAGCCATTCTGTGACAAAGTATTGAAAGTTCACGGTGACTTTATGGCCGCCTGGCACGGTCAATTGCAATGGTAAATCCGTTACCGGTTGGCGAATCTGTAGGGCTCTCTTTATTCCGACTAGACCAGTTAAAAGCTCATTCTCCCTTTCGAATAAATTGAGCCTGTATCTAAGCCCGCTGCCCCTGATGTCGGGATCAAAAAACTTGATAGCTACCGTCTGTCCATCCGTAACATCGGTCGCTCGGAATACGACGGATAGCGCCCCTGCATGACCTATTTTGTTGCCGGTGGCAGGGTCGCAGTTCACTACTGTGAGGTTTTCGAATCTGCTATTGAGCGTCTTTGACTGAAGGCGGTCGATTAGAAATTTTTTGTTATCGTTCATTCAGTTTCTAGATAACGAAGCTCATTCGTCTTGTGATTCCACCGAAGAGAGCATAATCCGAGGAATTTTCGGGCAAAAGACAGCATACCGTAATTCATCGGTGAAACTCTTCGGTCCGTGAGAAACAATCATCCCCGCGGATTGTTGCGCAGATAAACATCCATACTAATGCAGTCAAACTTGATTGAAGGGCATTGGGCGCTAGATTACAACCTGTCTACACAGTGTCTACACGAGAAAATCGCAAAGGATAGGCTGAGGCTAACCCTCTGATTTTATGGTGCCGGCACCAGGAGTCGAACCCGGGACCTACTGATTACAAATCAGTTGCTCTACCAACTGAGCTATGCCGGCATTGGTTGCCTGAGTGGGACATGCTTGTGTTGCAGGGGGCGCATTATTGAGTTTTCCGGGCGGCGCGGCAAGGGTCGGGCGCGGATTTCGAGGTATTTCACCTGGGTCGCGGACAGCTGGCGGCGCCGCGCAGCAGCACCTGCTCCTCGCCGTATTTCTCGACCAGGCTGCCGGCGCCGCGGCCGGGCGGCAGTGCGATGTCGATGTAGAACACCGTGTCTTCGCGGGTGCGGGGCGTGATTTCGGCTGGCAAGCCCATCGATTTGGCCTGCAGTTCGGTGCGTTCCGCGCCGCTCATGTCGCCGAACAGGCCCAGCGAGATCTTGATGCCCTCGTCGTCGGTGCGGACCATGTAGGCCTCGCCGATGCCGCCGGCCTGCAGCGTTTCGAGCATGCGGTCGGCCGTCGCGCGGTCCGCGATATTGCGAATCTGTACCCAGTGGCCGACGAAAATCTCGCCGCGGGTCGTGCGGAGGCTGGCGAGCATGCCGTCCGCTTCGGTGTCAGCGAGCGCCCTGTCGGCATCGCCGCTGTCGCGGAATGGGCCGATACTGACACAGGTGCGTCCCACGGCGGCCGCCAATTCAATGGGTTCGATGACCTCAACGGGTGCATCACTTTCAATGCCATCTTCAGGTAGCGCGCTGTCTGGTGCCGGCGTGCTGCTGCCGTCCGCCAGTTCGAGCGGCGGCCCCAGCTCCCCTTCGGTGACGATAGCGACGCCCCGCTCGCTGCTGCCGCCGCTGAACTGCCCCCACAGGAAATACAGCACGTTCGCGAGCAACAGCAACAGCAGCAGATTTCTCATTTCTTGTCTTGCACCATGATCGCGAGGCCCTGCAGTACCAGGTTCGGCCGGTGGAC